>CAZSXS010000015.1:0-51426 GCA_964611385.1 uncultured Defluviitaleaceae bacterium | reverse complement strand
TTTCGCATAATGACCTCCTAATAAAACCTTAAGGATTAAAACCGTGGGGGAAGGGAGGGAAAAACTTTTTCAAACGGCGAAAAAGTTTTTACCTTCCTTCCCCCACACCCCCTTCCTTCCCTTTTCAAAAAGCCGGGAACGGGTGGGGGGTTTTTTATATGTGAATAAAAATTATATGGTTAAAATTATGATCAATACAATAACAAAAAACATCCCATATCTTTAAAACAATTTATTCAAAACAACCCCATGTTCGGCTTTTTTGAAAGGTGGAGGGAGGGGGGTGGGTTTTATATTCTTTAAAAATAACTCACTTTTATTCTTTTTCCCATCTTTTTTAAACAGTCAGAAAGCTCTTCAACTAGCCGCATTTTGATGTTGAAGTTGATGGGGAGATTTGGATTTTGGTGGGCGGGGTTGACGGCTCGACCGACGTAGAAGTTGATGTCTGTGGCTTCCTCAAATAAAAGCTTTGCAATGAGGGAGGCTCCGTCTTGCTTGTAACTCCAGTCTGTGTAGTGCTGGTTGTCGGCTAAATAGCTCTTGGCGTAGGAGAGTACCTTGTTGATGGTGATGACTCCTTCGGTGACTAGATCTACGCCTTCCAGCCTGGCAATGGGCGGGATTTCTGGGTCTATGAAGTCGAGTTCGCTTATGATGGGCTTCTTTAGAAACTCCGCCGCCAGACTAGAGGTGGTGCCCCCACAGACGATGTGCTTACCCATTTTGCTGAAGAACAGTGCCATCATTTTGTTTACGTCCCCTGGGTTGGCCGGTGGGCCGATCATTAAGTTCATGGGCTCACGGCTGCGAATTTTTAGGGTGCAGACCGTGGTGTCGTCGCCAGGCTTGCCACCGTATAGGCTGTTGCATTGCTCCAGCAACAGTGTGGTCAGGGTCTTAGCCGAATAGCTCTTGTCGTATAGCCCCTCCGTAAAGTGAATGATATCCTCCCGCAACCAGCCGAAATTTAGACTGCTCCCCACTCCGGCATGAACGGCTCCGTCGCTGACAGCGATGAAGACATCATCCTCAAAGATGGGGATTTTTGATACATAAATGGTCTTGTTGTCTATTACTAGAGTTTCTTTGGGAAACTCCACATGCTTGCCCTTTCGTAATAGGATCACATGGGGGTTGTCGTATTGAATGATCTCCGCATATTCGGCGTTTTCGATCCGGAGGATGCTAAAGGTGGAATAGGCCATACCCCGCACGGAGCAAACTGGCAGGGTGGCGGCTACGGTCCGGATACAGTCCTCTACGCGGATGTTTTGGGACAGCATGGTGGAGAGTATCTTTGAGGTCAGGGTGGAAAGGATACTAGCCTTTACCCCGCTGCCAAGACCGTCAGCCAAGACAGCCACCACGGAGTTTTCGTCGGACAGAATATCCACATGATCCCCGCAAAGTTGTTCCCCATATTTATTTAAGCTCAAATAGCCTACGTCCGTACAAAGCCTATTCATATTTCAAGGACTCCTTCAGCTTCGTCAGCGCAATTTTGGTTTCGGCAGTGGTTTCACCCAACAGATAGGCGATTTCCTGCACGACCCGCATTTGCTTTTCCACCACCTGATCGGCGATTTCTACCGTCTGGCGGCTGATCTTATCTTTTTTCTCTCGCTCGGTCTGCACATCCGTCACGTCACGCATAATACAGATATAGATATTAAACTCCTGATCGTACAGAATGGTCTGTTCCACGTACTTCCCGTACTCAGCCAGGTAGGTATATTTATTATGAATGTCCTTACCACTTTCAAAGACCTTGATAAAATCTTCAGCCTCCATAATGCGGATCAATTGCGCTCCGACTACGTCCTCTGCGCTTCGAATGCCCAGGATACGCAAGGCCGATTCATTGATCTGCTGAATTTCCAGGGCTTCGTTGGCCACGATGATGGCGTTGGGCGAATTTTTAATAATCTGATCGGAAAAGGATTCCGCCCGTTCCTTAATGAAGGGCAAGCACATGCTTAGGTCGGCATTGCCCTGGTAAATGGCGATGGCCTTATCCCGGCAAGTATTATAGCCGCAGGTTCCGCAGTTTAACTCATGTTCAGGCTTTGTCTTTCCCATTTTTTTCAAAATCTCTTCCACACTTTGTCCGCCGGGTCTTTTTCTTGCAGTACCGGTGAAAGCAAAGCTTCTTCGGGTTTGGTCCGGGCTCAGGTCACTGACCACAAAATCTTTTGCACGGGCATAGCGACTGACGCTTAAATAATCCTTCACAGGGGAAGGGTCTTTATCCGTGGCGGGACCGCCCACACAGCTGCCGATACAGGCAGAAAGTTCAATAAAGCAGCGTTCTGGTTTTTCGTCCCGAAGGCCCTTGATGATCTGGATACAATTTTCAACCCCGTCTGCGCTATAATAGCTCCAGTCATCGATGGTATCCATGGTTTTTATAATACCACCGGTAACGGGGAAGAATCTTGCTCTTGTATGGTCATCGGTTTCCTCTGGTATATCTATAATTTCAACGCCTTCACTCTTCAGCCAACGATTGAGCTCCTCAAAGGTCAACACGCAATCCACTGCATCGGGGTACTTTTCGGCCTCAGCTTTTTTGGAAATACAAGGGCCAGCAAAGACGATTTTGGCGTCCTGGTAGCGTGCCTTCAGGTCACGTCCATGGACCAGCATAGGCGTAAGCACAGGGGCTAGGTATTGGACGGCCTCTGGGAAATACTTTTCGACCAGGACATTAACGGAATGGCAGCAAGAAGAGATCAGGATCTTATGTTCATTTTTACGGATCAAATTTTCATATTCTTTCTTAACGATGGTTGCGCCCACAGCCGTTTCCTCAACCTCAAAAAAGCCCAATTTCTTCAAGGCAACTCTCAAGGACTGAAAGGAAGCGCCAAAGGCAGCCACAAAGGAAGGTGCGAGGCTCAGCACGACTTTCTGTTCATCTCGGAGGAGCTGTTTCGCTATACCGAGGTCATCACGAATAAACTTAGCATTTTGGGGGCAGACCACAAAGCACTGTCCACAGAGAATACACTCGTCCTCTACGATTTGGGCTCTACCCTCAGCAAACCGGATAGATTTGACCGGGCAATTCCGGATACACTTATAACAATTCTTACAATTACTCTTTTTCAGCCCCAAGCACTCTGCCATGAAGCACCTCTCTTTTTAAAGATTAAGACCATGGGGAAAGGAGAGAAAAACTTTTTTCAAACGGCAAAAAAGTTTTTCCCTTCCCAGAACCAACTTGTTGGTTCACCCCACCACCCCCATCCTTCCCTTTTCAAAAAGCCTGGAATTGGGGGGTTGTTTTCTTAGTAATGAATTTTATCTATTTGAACCCTTAGTTTCGTGGGTTGGGTTGTTTGCTTTTTAGGTTTGGGTTTAAGGTTTGTGTTTGGTTTTGTATGTATGCTTTGCATGATTTTCACCAAGGGAGAGTTTTCAGTACTAACTTTCGAAGACTGCAATGAACACCTTTAAAGAAAAATATCCGACGCATGAAAACCTATTTTCCGTTCGAGGCTCCATCAACGTGAGCACCCGGTTCGCCCGTACATCATGGCCCTTCCCAACGTCCGGCTTTTTTGAAGGGGAAAGGAGGGGGATTGGGGGAGGGAAGGGGAAACTTTTTTCGCCGTTTGAAAAAAGTTTCCCCTTCCCTCCCCCAAGGTTTTTTATCTTTAAACTCTCGTTAAAATCTGATTGTTAAAAAATTCTTTCGTCTTGTCAGGTGATAAAGAGTGAATCTCGTCGTTTACCTTAACGGATACACCATTTTGACAGTTTCCCATGCAGAACTTTCCAGAAAGCTCTACCTTGTCTTTGAGCGAGTGCTCAGCGACCAGAAATTGTAGCTCTTCTACAATTTGACGTGAACCTTTCAGGTGACAGGAACTTCCGATGCAAATTGATACTTTAATCATGTGCTGCGTCCTCCTATTCGTAATCGGCAATGTCGATCCAGTGAAGTAGAAACTCTCTTTCCTCCGGCTTGCCCTTTACCGATTGAGAGGCGGCTACGATGGGAAGCCATTTTTGTACGTATTGCTTGGCGGTGTCGCTTTGCTTGCAGAATAAGTTCAAATATTTTTCGGCTGTATCAATGTCGCCTGCCAGCCAGAATAATAAGTAGGTCCGTGCTGCGTCGGCACTGGCGTTACCCTGGGTGGCGTGTGCCCAGTCAATGATGTAGTCTTGCCCGTTGTCCCCGCAGATGATGTTCCCTGGGTTGAAGTCGCCGTGACAGATCTTGTTGTGCTTGGGCATGGATTCCAGCCGCGTATGTAGCTCGTAGCGGGTGGTTGCGTCTAAGCTGGTCTCTGTGATCTTGCGACTCATCTTGTCTCTGAGTTTGCCCAACAGGGGGGCCTTTTTGCTGTGTATCTGTAGTTGTAGATTGACAAAACGGTTCAGATACTCGTCTCTTTTGTCTGGGTTTTCTTCCATGAGCTGTGCTAAGGTCTTGCCCTGAATGTACTCGTTTACGATGGCCCACTTGTCGTCTATTGTGGTGACTTCCATCAGCTTTGGTACTGGTAGCCCCGCTTCCTCAACTCGGGCTTGGTTCAAGGCCTCGTTCAGTACATCCGACTTGGGGTAGCTGCTGTCAAATACCTTGATGACCTTGTCTCCGTCCCTGTAGATGGTTTTGGCGGTTCGGACTGCGATTACTTTTTCCAGTTTCATGTTTCGTTCCCTCCTTAATTGCCGTAGTAGGCATTCAAATACAGTTGCTTCATCTCACTCATTAACGGATATCTTGGATTTGCCCCCGTGCATTGATCGTCAAAGGCCTGCTCCGTCATTTCGTCCAACACTTCAAGGAAGTGCTTTTCGTCTATGCCGTAGTCTTTGATGCTCTTTTTAATGCCAACCTTGGCTTTCAGCTCGTCGATGGCTTTCAGGAGACTATCCATCTTTTCTTGCTCGGTCTTGCCGGAAAGGCCAAGAGCATCGGCGACTTCCGCATAGCGTGACAGGGTGTGAGGATGGTCATACTGAGAGAAGGCTCCCATCTTGACTGGGGCTTCGCTGGCGTTAAATTTGATAACTTCGTTGATCATCAGGGCATTGGCTACACCGTGGGGCAGGTGTAGGAAGGCACCCAGCTTGTGGGCCATGGAGTGACAGATGCCCAAGAAGGCGTTAGCAAAGGCCATACCGGCAATGGTGGAGGCGTTGGCCATTTTTTCACGGGCAAGGGGATCGGTGGCACCCTTTTCGTAGGCGGTAGGCAGATACTCGAAGATGAGCTTAAGAGCCTTCAGCGCCAGACCGTCGGTGTAGTCTGTGGCCAGCATGGAGGCGTAAGCTTCCAGGGCGTGAGTCATGGCATCAATACCAGAAGCAGAGGTCAAGCCCTTGGGCATAGCCAGCATTAAGTCTGCATCAATAATGGCCATGTTTGGCATCAGCTCGTAGTCTGCAAGGGGGTACTTTACGCCGCTTTGTTCGTCTGTGATAACCGCAAAGGGTGTAACCTCACTGCCTGTACCCGCTGTGGTGGGGATGGCAATAAAGTAAGCCTTTTCGCCCATCTTGGGGAAGGTGTAGACACGCTTGCGTATATCCATAAAGCGCATAGCCATATCCATGAAGTCCACTTCAGGATGCTCGTATAGCACCCACATGATTTTGGCTGCGTCCATAGCGGAACCACCGCCCAGGGCAATGATCACGTCAGGCTTAAAGGCACGGATCGCCGCAGCGCCTTCCTTTGCACAGGCCAGGGTTGGATCGGGGGCAACATCGAAGAAGGTGCTGTGGGTGATGCCCATTTCGTCCAGTTTGTCCGTGACGCATTTGCTGTACCCGTTTTCAAAGAGGAAGTTGTCTGTGACCACAAAGGCTCTCTTTTTGCCCAGGACGTTTTTCAATTCGTCAAGCGCCACCGGCAGGCAACCTCTCTTCATGTATACTTTATCCGGCGTTCTGAACCACAGCATATTTTCTCTCCTTTCGGCAACCGTTTTGATGTTTAACAAATGTTTGACGCCCACGTTTTCGGAAACGGAGTTTCCGCCCCAGGAGCCGCAACCCAGCGTCAAAGAGGGGGCCAGCTTAAAGTTGTAAAGATCACCGATACCGCCGTGAGAGGAGGGGGTGTTCAACAGGATACGGCAGGTTCTCATTTTGGCAGCGAACTGATCCAGTTTGGCTTGGCTGGTCACGGGATTCAGATAAACGGAGGCTGTATGTCCGAAACCGCCGTCTTCAATGAGACGATCTGCTTTTTCAAGGGCTTCTTCAAAGTTTTTCACTCTGTACATAGCTAAAACCGGAGAGAGCTTTTCATGAGCGAACTCCTCGCTTAAATCTACGCTTTCAACTTCACCGATCAGGATCTTGGTTTCAACCGGGACAGAGACTCCGGCCAAGGTAGCGATCTTATGTGCAGACTGGCCAACGATTTTCGCATTGAGGCCGCCGTTAATAATGATGGTCTTTCTTACCTTTTCGGTTTGAGCCGGGTCAAGGAAGTAGCAGCCTCTCTTGCTGAACTCTTGCTTTACAGCTTCATAGATGGAATCCAAAACAAGAACGGACTGCTCGGAAGCACAGATCATGCCGTTATCAAAAGTCTTGGACAGGATGATGGAGTTGACAGCAAGCTTAACGTCAGCGCTGTCGTCGATGATGGCGGGGGTGTTACCGGCGCCTACGCCGATGGCTGGTTTACCGGAAGAATAAGCAGCCTTAACCATACCGGGGCCACCGGTTGCCAAAATCAAGTCGGCTTCCCGCATGACGGTATTGGACATTTCTAAGCTGGGAACCTGAATCCAGTTGATGAGGCCTTCGGGGGCCCCGGCCTTCACAGCGGCTTCCAGGACAATTCTTGCAGCGGCAATGGTGCTATTCTTGGCTCTGGGGTGAGGGCTGATGATGATGGCATTTCTGGTTTTGAGCGCCAGGAGGGTTTTAAAGATGGCCGTAGAGGTGGGATTGGTGGTGGGGATGACGGCAGCGATAACACCTACCGGCTCGGCAATCTTTTTAATGCCATAGGCCTTGTCTTCTTCAATGACACCACAGGTTTTAGCATCTTTATAGGTATTGTAAATGTATTCGGAGGCGTAGTGATTCTTGATGACTTTGTCTTCAACGATACCCATGCCTGTTTCTTCAACAGCCATTTTGGCCAGCTTAATGCGGCTATTATTGGCTGCAAGTGCAGCTTCCTTAAAAATTTTGTCCACTTGTTCTTGGGAAAAAGTTGCGTATTCCTTTTGAATCTCCCGCATTTGAACGATGGCTTCATTTAAGTTTTCAATGGTTTCAATTTCAACAAATTTGTTGAAATGCATAAAAATCTCTCCTTTATAATTGATTCATTTTTTCCTTTAAATGGCGTGACAGCAAGGCCAGTGAAGAAGCCATATCCTCATCTTGAACCAGCACGCCCTCAGGCACAATCAAGTGTGTGGGCGCAAAGTTCCAGATGGCAGTAATGCCGCTATCCACCAGTAAGTTACAGACTTCCTGGGCACAGGAAGCAGGGGTGGTAATGATACCAATATGGACATTCAGCCGGCCACACAGTTCTTTGATCCGGCTCAAGGGCATAATTCTCCGGCCGTCAATGATGTTTTCATCCACATCAAAAGCCACAAGAATATTTAGGCCGTAATTCAGAAAACCTTCATAGCCCATCAGGGCCTTACCCAGTTTACCGGCGCCCACCAGGACGGCATCGTCCGTATCGTTATAGCCCAAGTACTCTTCCAGGTCTCTGACCAAGTCGGCAATGAGGTACCCAGTCTTAGGCTTCCCCGAGGAACAGACCATGGCCAAGTCTTTCCGCACTTGCACATCATTAAGCTGCAAGGCCTGGGCAATCAGGGTGGCTGAAATATTTTCATTGGTGGCCTTGGTGATGGATTTGAGGTAATTTAGGTAAACGGGCAGCCTTTTTAAGCTTTGTTTGGAAATATTCTTCATAGGTCAACCCTTTCGAGATGTAAGACCAGCTCCCCCACTCACCCTTTTCAAAAAAGCCGAATAAAAAGGCGGGAAAAGAGTGGTAAGGGCTTGTTGTACTGAGTATGGTAGAGAAATTTGAGTTGCGGTTGTTTCTTGATGATGAGATTCTAGCATTAAACCTTTCTTTTTTGAAATGCGATAAAGGCATATCGATATATATTTATCGATATGCCTTTATTGATTTGTATTTATATGGAAGTCATGCAGCTTATTGGTGGTAGGGGTTAAGGGATTTAAGTAACAGGTTTTCACATTCAAGATTTCCAACCCTTGAAATTGATTTTAGACTGTTTACATTGATAAAATAACACAATAATTCACGATTTATTGATAGAAGCTTGGAATTGAAAATAATATCCTATCAATATTTACAAAAAAATAAACAGTGGTGATCGCATGATAAATAGTAGGAACCCAAGCCCTTGCTTGTTTTATCCCATCGCAAAAGAGATGAATGTTTCTGTCAAGGAGCTATTGACAAATAGCGTAACACAGAAAAACGCATTGCTTACAATAGCAAAAAACTATCCGGCGGCGGCTGTGATTCGGATGACTGAGCTATGGTGTGAGGCAGCAAGCTTTGGCATGGCTGTCTCCTTTCCCGACAACGATTTTCCGGAACTGGGCCCAGCCCTCTTTGATGAAGCTGATACACTGGAGGATGTCTGGATCCCAGGTGTGATCAATGAATGGACAAGACCCTTGATTGAGGCTGTGGCGCTTGCACGACCGGAGCTTAATGAACCTCTCATCGTAGGGGTTACAGCACCTTACACCTTGGCCTCTGTTTTAAACGGATCGGAGAACTTTATGGTAAACTGCATGACAGAGCCAGAATGCGCCCACAGTTTTTTGCAGAAGTTGACCGACTTTTTGATTACGTACATCGGCGAGTACAAAAAAGCAGGAGCGAACGCTGTTATGCTGGCCGAACCTTCTGTGGGGATGATATCGCCGGACATGGCAGACACATTTTCTAATGCCTACATTGAAAAAATCATAAACGCCGTGCAGGATGATCAGTTTTCCTTGATCTATCACAACTGCGGCACGGTCAATCCCCATCTTGAAAACATTTCCAAGCTCTCTGCCCACAGCTTTCATTTCGGAAGCGATACGGATTTAAAGAAAGTAATTGAAACAATTTCAAAGGATCGCTTGATCATGGGTACCCTTGATCCCCGTTTGTTTATTGAAGGGGCCAATGCCAAGGACAATATACGAGTCAAAATCAAAGAAATGAAAGCTCTTTACAGTGGATATGAAAACTTTGTCTTGTCCACAGGTTGTGATTTGTCGCCAGCCGCCAGTCTTGATCGAATAGCACTGATTTTTTGTGTATAGGCTTGAGTTGGGCAAGCGAATAGAGTAGAGTTCGCTGATATTAAGATGGGACTAAATATGAGTTGAAATCTCGACTTGTTTATCGTATGCTTGCAGTAAAGATTATTTATATAATACGGAGGTGATAGGTAGATGCAAGCTATTGAAAGAATGGCGGAAATTGTAGGTATCTCACATATAGATGATAAAATTTCGTTTCAATGTATCGATACCGTTGATTGTGGTTTATATCACAGAAAAAGAATTGAATACAAAGTAAATGAGCGTAATATCCCAGCCTTTCTTCTTATCCCAAAAAGTAACGCACCTTTTCCAGGGGTTTTAGTTAACCACCAACATCATAGTCAACGAAATTGGGGCAAAAGTGAAGTTTGCGGATTGGTTGGTGACCCGTTACAGGCTTTTGGAAGCAAGCTTGCCGAATCCGGTTTTGTAGTAATTGCTCCGGATGCAATATGCTTTGAGGAACGAAGAATAAATGCGGTCGGCACTGAAGAAAATCATAAAGAAGATGATTGGAATCATTTTCTTGCGCTTTGCCATGGCATTTTAACGGGAGAAACTTTAGCTAAAATAGCAATAGAAGATGCGATAGGTGCTATAAGTGTTTTGAATAATTTAGATATAGTCGATAAAGCAAAAATAGGTTGCTTAGGCCATTCTTATGGTGGTAACACTACATATTTCGCTACAGCATTTGATAAAAGAATAAGTTATGCAATGTCAAGCGGAAGTGTTGTCAGCTATAAACATCGTATGGAAAATTCGACCGGAATAGAAATGTCAAGCATTATACCCGGCTTTCTTAAAGAATTTGAGGTTGCAGATGTGATAAAAGAAATAGCTCCGAGAAATTTCTTAATTGTGTGTTCTGATGAAGATAAATATTCAAAAGACGCACCGCAAAATTTTGAGCTTGCTAAAGAAAGCTATATATCGAAAAACGCCGAAAGGAATCTGCAAATAAAGCAATACAACGGTGGTCATCAGTTGACACAAGAGCGTTTTGATTATATTGTAGAATGGATTGTTAACTTCGTATAATGAGCATAATCCTTAGCCATTCACCTTTAGCCCTTATTCAATCTCCGACACAGGGGAGATAATAAGCATAACCAACGTAAGTGTCGCTACTGTCAAGCAATCCATTGTATACCAAATACAATAGAATTGCTTGTTGGGTCGCTTCTCAACCTCGCTGGGAAATAGCATCTCGTCATTTCTTTAAACCGACATCTTGTGCTTACTACGGCTACGCCTTTCCAGTTTAGTCCTACTATCACATCACCGTTTGAGTATGCGCTTGAGCATTAACAATAATGAATAGAAAGGGTTACGCAATATGCTTGGAATAGGAATTGACACAGGCGGAACCTACACGGACGCTGTCGTATATGATTTTGAGAAAGAGGGGGTTCTCGCCAAAGGGAAAACCTTAACCACAAAAGAAGATCTGAGTATCGGCATCGGCAATGCCTTGGACGCATTACCCAGAGAACTGCTTCGACAGGCAAGGCTTCTTTCACTCTCCACCACGCTTTCAACCAATGCCTGCGTGGAGAATAAAGGTGGCCGTGCCAAGTTAGTCTTGGTTGGTTTAAAGTCCAAGGCTCTTGAACGGGCGAATGCAAAAATGGTTTACGGCTTGAATAGCGAAGAGGTTCTTTGCATTGACACCAAGAGCAGCTTCGACGGGAAAGTGATAGACAACCCCGATTGGGACAGCCTTGCCGAAGTGGAACACGAATGGTTTTCCGACGCACA
Organism: uncultured Defluviitaleaceae bacterium; assembly: GCA_964611385.1. GTDB lineage: Bacteria > Bacillota > Clostridia > Lachnospirales > CAYPQA01 > CAZSXS01. The sequence continues at coordinate 40,353 of CAZSXS010000015.1, read as the reverse complement.
GGCCTTGGCAGTTGCGGAAGTCAACTCGACCTACACGGGAGCAGTCTGTGAAAAGTCAGCAAAGGAAAAACTAGCCCAGAAGTATGCTGTTCCATTTGTCATGGCCAGTGAACTGGCAGCCGAGTTAAACGTGATGGAGCGTGGGGCTACCGCCTTGCTCAATGCCCGCTTGTTACCAATCATTGAGGAGTTTATGGTCGCAGTCAAAACCGCGCTCAGCAAGCGAAAGCTTGATATTAAGGAAATGATCGTGCGCAGCGATGGCAGCCTAATGTCGGAAGAATGGGCTTTAAAACATCCCGTAAAGACCATATTAAGCGGCCCGGCAGCCAGCATTATCGGCGGGCGGGGGCTGACCCAGTGTACAAACAGCCTCATTGTCGATATGGGAGGCACAACCACGGATATCTCCATTGTTAAAAATGGAGAGCCTGCCATGACAGACGGCATTCGAATCGGCGGGTTCAGAACACAAATTAAGGGCGTATTTATTGATACCTTTGGCTTGGGTGGCGATAGCCGGATTATGGTACAGGACAATCAGATTGTGTTGGACACAAGGCGGGTACAGCCTCTATGTGTTGCAGCTACGCTCTGGCCCCAGATCAAAGATGCACTACAAACGCTAGTTGCGGGCAATAAAACCAGTACTGCACCCTTGCATGAATTTTTATACCTAGTAAAAGAACCTCAGAATGGGCAAAATTATACTGCCTATGAAATTGACTTGATCCAAAAACTGCAAGAGCATCCGATCATGCTTGGAAGCGGCGAAATTGACTTGTATAATCTTAAAAGTGAACGGTTAGAAAAGGAAGGTATTGTAATGCGCTGTGGCTTGACACCCACGGACATCATGCATATCAAAGGCGACTTTTGTCGCCATGACAAAACAGCCTCTGCACTAGGAGCCAAGTACTTGCTCAAAATTTTGCCGGAATACGAGGACACGGACAGCGACTTACAAAGACTTTGTGAGGATATTTACGACTTGGTTTGCAGAAAGCTGTATGAGAATATTGTGCGAGTAATGATGATCAATCAGTACCCCAGTTTGTTTGAAAAGGGGATAAGTGATCAGCTTACGACGCTCATTCGACAAAGCTGGTACGAGCAAAGCCAGGCAGAAAAGCGCTTTTTTGGCCTTGCCTTTGATACCCAAGCGGTTCTTGTGGGGATCGGTGCGCCAACGCATATCTTCTTGCCTGCCGTTGCAAAAGCCCTCGGAACACAATGGATCATTCCCCAGCACGCAGAGGTTGCCAATGCCGTGGGCGCCATCATTGCAGACATTTCCGTGGAGCTGAAGGTAAAAATAGACCCCAACTACACAGTAGGGGGCATCACCGGCTACACCGTATATAGCGATGAAGGCCAAAGGGTTTTTGACACCCTGGAGGAAGCCACCCACTTTGCCAAAGAATCAGCCATCGACGCTGCCGTATCGGCCGCCAAAAAGCGAGGAGCCTTGGGCGAGCTGAGCATCTCCACCCAGGTTCAACCGAAAATCGCCTATGCCAAGGAGGGCATGGCCATAGATCTTGGGACCACGGTAGTAGCAAGAGCAAGCGGGCATTTTGATCCACAAAAAACTGTAGTTCATGAATGAAGTTTCTACAGTCAATTGTATGTCATGAAGACTGACTATTGTGAGCCACGAATGAAAATTCAACTGATAACTGTAGGTGATGAATGAAAATTTTACTGATTGAGGATGATATCCTGATTCGTACTGAGCTTACGATCCTCCTTGAGAAATATGGGTATCACATCCTAACAACGGACAATTGGCAGGATCTTGTTTGCTTTGCCTTGAGTCAAAAGCCACACCTGATCTTGCTGGATATAAACCTGCCGTTCTATGATGGCTATCAGATCTGCCGAGAAATCAGGAAGCAATCCTCTGTCCCCATCATCGTAGTGACAAGCCGAAACAGCGACATGGACGAGCTGATGAGCATGAACCTCGGTGCAGATGATTTTGTCACCAAGCCTTATAATACCCAGGTTTTGCTTGCACGGATTGGGGCCCTTTTAAACCGGGTGTATCAAGCAGAGTCAAGCACGATTTTAACCTTTGAAGAATTGATACTGGACCTTGGTAAAAGCAAGGTTCAGTACGGCGGTCAATCAGCTGAGCTTACGAAAAATGAGCTGCGGCTTCTTTCCTTGTTGATGAAAAGGAAGGGAACAATCACTTCTCGTGATGATCTGATGAATGAGCTGTGGCAGTCGGACGAGTTTGTAGACGATAATACCCTCACGGTAAATATCAACCGCCTGCGGGGAAGGCTCGCAGAAATCGGAGCTGCTGAGCTGCTGAAAACCAAGAGAGGCCAGGGATACTGCTTATGCAAATCGGTAAGTTTATAAAAGATAAGGGCATCTATCTTGCACTGAATGTTTTTGTCTCAGCATTCAGTGCTTTTCTTTTGTATATGGTAGAAGCCCGTTTGTATTTCATGTTATTTATTCCACTTACTTATTTAAGTGGTTGCCTGATTGTACTGTTGATCGAATTCACAACCAAAAATAGCTATTACAAAAAACTGCACAGCACCCTCGATCGACTGGATAAAAAATGCTTGTTGGCAGAAGTACTAGAGGAGCCTGATTTTTATGAAGGTCTCATGCTTTATGAGCTTTTGAAAACGACCCATAAGGCGATGAATGATGAAATTGCAAGTCATAGCCTATCATCAGCAGAGTATAGGGACTATATTGAGCTCTGGGTGCATGAAATAAAAACCCCTATTGCCGGAGCAAAGTTGATCTGTGAAAATACGGACAATAAAGCGTTGCAGGACAGCCTGGAACGCATGGATAAACTCGTGGAGCAAGCCCTTTACTATAGTCGTTCAAGTCATGTTGAAAAAGACTTTTTGATCAAGGAAATTCAATTAAAACAGCTTTTAAACAGTGTATTAAGAAAAAACGCCAGGTACCTGATAGAAAGAAAAATCAAAATTGACCTCTCAGCCCTGGACGTGACGGTTTACAGTGACAGCAAATGGCTAGATTTCATTCTAACGCAGATCCTTGACAATAGCGTAAAGTATGATAGCCGCACAATTAAAATTTATGCCGAGCAGAACGAAAACAGCGTATCCCTTTTCCTCTTCGATGATGGTATCGGCATACCCAAACAGGATCAAAGGCGCGTGTTTGACAAAGGTTTCACCGGAGAAAATGGCAGAGCCTACCCCAAATCCACAGGCCTTGGCCTCTACCTCTGTAAAAAACTCTGCGATAAACTGGGCCTACACATTCTTATCACCTCTGAACAAGGTATCTACACCCAACTCTGCATAACCTTTCCTAAAAGTAGCATGTACCCCTAAACTTACAAAAATGTAAGCCCACTGTAAGTTAAATCTAAGGCAGCCCCTTGCTACTTCATCTATAATTGATTAAAAGGGCTCTTTCTAAATACCCACAATACCTTAAACCCAACCCATTCCCGGCTTTTTTGAAAGGAGAGAGGAGGGGGTTTGGGGGAGGGGAGAGGAAAACTTTTTTCGCCGTTTGAAAAAAGTTTTCCTCTCCCCTCCCCCAAGGTCTTAGAGCCTTTAAATAAGGAGGAATGATGATGCGTGTTTTGAAGGTTGAGAATGTCGTGAAGTACTATGGATCCAAAAACAATGTCACAAAGGCCCTGTCTGATGTTAGCTTTGAGGTCCAAGCGGGGGAGTATGTTGGCGTGATGGGTGCTTCGGGTAGTGGAAAAACTACGCTCTTGAATTGCGTGTCTACCATTGATACTGTGACTAGTGGACATATCTATGTCGGTGATCAAGATGTTACTGCCTTGAAAGCAAAAGATCTGGCCAAATTCCGAAGGGAGGAGCTGGGCTATGTCTTTCAGGACTTTAATTTGCTTGATACCTTGACTGCCTTTGAGAATGTCGCCCTTGCTCTGACTATCACTAGGGAAAGTCCCACAAGGATTGAAGAAAAAGTAAAAGTAGTAGCCAAATTGCTTGGCATAGCAGAAATCCTGCACCGCTTTCCCTCGCAGCTTTCTGGTGGCGAAAAACAAAGGGTCGCTGCCGCTAGAGCCGTGATCACAAAGCCGAAACTGATCTTAGCTGATGAACCTACTGGTGCACTTGATAGTAAATCGGCTCGACTGCTCTTGGAATGCTTGCAAAAACTGGTGCATGAACTCAGTGCCAGTATTCTAATGGTTACCCATGATGCCTTTTCGGCAAGCTATTGTGACCGTATTCTGTTTATCAAGGATGGAAAACTCTTTTCTCAGTTGAATAAGGGGCTTTGTAGCAGAAAGGAATTTTTTGATAAGATTATTGAAGTGATTGCCTTACTGGGGGGTGATCATGATGTATTTTAGATTGGCGCTTCGTAATGTCCGAAGAAGCTTCCGAGATTACGGAATTTACTTCCTTACCTTGATGTTTGGTGTGTGCATTTTTTATGTGTTCAATTCCATTGAAAGCCAGCAGGCCATGATGGAAATCAGTCAGTCCCAACATAAGGTGCTTCAGATTGTCAACCGTGTGATGGGCTATGTTTCTGTGTTTGTCGCTGTGATCTTGGGCTTCTTAATTGTGTATGCCAACCGCTTTTTGGTCAGACGCCGCAAAAAAGAACTGGGGATCTATCAAACCTTGGGTATGGAAAAGACTCAGATTGCTGCCATTCTCAATCTGGAAACTCTTTTTGTGGCAATCCTTTCCTTAATACTGGGCCTTGTGCTAGGAGTGTTTTTGTCTCAGGGTTTTGCAGTGATAAGCGCTTCGCTGTTTGCAGTGAAGCTTAAAGGCTTTGTGTTTATCTTTTCCCTTGCTGCCGTGGGAAAGGCCGTGTTGTATTTTGGAATCGCTTTTACTTTCGTCATGCTTTTAAGCAATGTTGAAATTGAACGACAAAAGCTGATTGATTTAATCTATGCTGAGCGTAAATCCGAAAAATTGAAAACGCCGCACTTTGCCCTGTCGGTGGCTTTATTTTTCCTATCCCTCCTGTGTCTTTCTCTGGGCTATGGGCTGATGCTGAAATATGGCCTTGAAGATTTGGGTCCCCTGTCTGGAATTTCGATTCTTTTTGGTATCATCGGAACCTTTTTATTTTTTAATTCCCTTTCGGGCTTTTTCTTAAAGTTAATCCAGCAAAGAAAGTCACTCTACTTTCAGGGCCTTAATCTATTTGTCCTGCGGCAGATCTACAGTAAAATCAACACTGCGCATCTGTCACTGACCATGGTTTGTCTGCTGTTGTTTATGTGTATCAGCACGCTTTCAAGCGGGATGGGTTTATCCAAGGCGTTGACTGCTGATTTGGAGGTGCTTGCCCCTTATGATGCCACTTTCTCCTATGCGTTGTATGATGAAGCCTACAATTCTGTTGACGTCAAACTCAAAGAGCAGTTTGAATCCGGCATGGTGGATTTTTCAAGCTTTGCCAAGGATATGGTTGAATTAAATTTCTATCAAAAGGACTGTTCTTTCCTCATGGGCAACAAAGAAATTAAGCCTAAATTTGTCAAGCTTTCCGATTACAACAAGCTGCTACTCCTGCAAGGTAAGGAAGCTGTCACTTTAGAAACAAATGAATTTTTAGTCAATTGTAATGTCAATTTCATGAAGCAACAATTTATTGAATACTTTGCAAACAATAGCCTTCCGGTGGATGGAAACACCTTACATTTTGCCGGACTGTACAGCTATTCCATTGAAAATGCCACTACACCAAATAGCTTTAGCGTGTTTGTGGTTAATGACGAGTTGATTGGAAGCACAGGCCTTATTGTTCAAAACTTGCTGGCGATGAACTATATCAAAGCCACCCCAAGCTATGAAGAGAGGGCAGCGGAAGCTTTACGAAGGCTACCGCCTCAAGCCGGTGAAGATAACTACGGCTACTCAGGTAGCGGACTCATGACCAAAACAAGCACCTACGAAACTGCAAAATCAAGCTCGGCAACTGTTGCTTACATTGGAATTTATGTAGGGATCGTGTTTCTAATGATCTCAGCTGCTGTGCTGGCCATCACCCAACTGTCTGAAGCCACAGACAATGCAAAGCGGTATACGCTGTTACGCAAGCTTGGTGCGGATGAAGCCATGATCAGCAAGGCTCTTTTTGCTCAAATTGCGGTCTACTTTTCTGCACCACTGCTTTTGGCTCTCATGCATTCTTGGGTAGGTATCCATGTTTTGACCAGTGCCATTGAAAGCATGGGGAAAATGGATGTATTGTTTGATAGCCTTTTTACTGCTTTTGTGTTTGTGGTGATTTACGGTGGATATTTTCTCGCCACTTATCTGGGGAGTAAGCGTCTTATCTTGGCTTCTGCCAGGTGAATTTCATAGCTTCAGCTTATTTCTCTCCTTATTCAAATAAACAAGCATATGGCATAAAATCAGTTAAATGTCCTCTATCTTTTCATAGGAGAGTAAAACAACTTTGATATTTCGATCCGAAAGACCTTTCAGCTTGGCTTGCAATTCTATTTACAAAGCAATTAGATGAAATGTATAATCTAGTCGATGATGAATTGCAATTTTGTATCAACCATGAGCTAAAGGATTCCCAGCGGGTTTAAATAGAAAAGAAGGTGATCGCTATGTCTAAGCAAAACACAATATTGGTTGTTGAAGATGAGCCAAAAATATCTGAAGCTATAGACGCGTATTTGAGAAAAAACGGATATAAAACACTCTTGGCCTATGATGGTAGAGAAGCACTAGGCTTATTTGAAAATCATCAACCTGATTTGGTTATCCTTGATTTAATGCTTCCTTATATTTCAGGCGAAGAAATTTGTAAGGAGATCAGAAAGCAATCAAAAACACCTATCATTATGCTTACTGCTAAGTCCAGTGAAGACAATAAAATTGCTGGTCTTAACATGGGTGCGGATGATTACATTACAAAGCCTTTTAGCCCAAGAGAGCTAGTCGCAAGAGTAAACAGCCTGTTTCGCAGGTGCAGTGACGGTATTTCACCTTTGAACAATGAAATAAGCTGGAACAATGGTGACCTAAGCGTCGATTTCGAGGCATACTCTGTCAAAAAACAAGGTAAGGCCATTAACTTAACCCCCAATGAGTTTAAACTATTTTCGACTTTAGCAAAATACCCCAATAAAACCTTTACACGAGAAGAGCTTATTGAGCTAGCCTTTGGCATTGATTTCGAGGGATATGACCGAACGATAGATTCACACATAAAAAATTTACGTTCTAAAATAGAGCCTGATAATTCAAGTCCTAGGTATATTCTTACCATAAGGGGTATAGGGTATAAATTTGGAGAAAACGAGGTGAAATAATGAAAGTGGGATTAAAAGCAAGGTTAATCATTTCATATGTTTTACTATCACTTTTTTTAGTGCTCTCACTTTCATCACTTGCCAATATTTTGCTAGAGAAACATTTTCAAAGCTACGTACAGGAGAAACAGGAAGAAAAAAATCTTGGCTATGTGCAGTCTATTCTTGCAGAATTTGATATCAATAAAATACCGAGCAATGAATTTCTTCTGTCACTTGGGCAAAACGCTTTAAAGGATGGTTTTGTTCTAATGGTTAGCGATAAAGACGGTAACGATATTTTTTGCATGAATTGTCATGACACTGTAGGCTGCGAAAATATGATTAGTACGATGGAGCAATCAATGCGAAAGCGTTATCCAAACTTTCAGGGTAAATATACGGAAAAAATATATGCTCTTTCAAAAGATGGTCAAAACTATGGGTCGGTTTCATTCGGCTTTTGTGGGCCTTTTTATTACAGCAACGACGACATTAAGTTTATGAATTTACTAAATACGCTCTTTATCAATTCCGCTTTTGCATTCCTACTGATAGCGTTCGTTGTCGGCTATTTTATGGCAAACAGGATATCCAGGCCAATAAAGGCTGTAACAATCAAGACGAATGAGATAGAAAAAGGAAATTACTCCGATAGGATAGAATTTAAATCAAATACCAAGGAAATTGATGTACTGATTGGCAGTGTAAATACCCTTGCAAGCACTCTTGAATTGCAACAATATTTAAAACAAAGAATGGCACAAGATTATGCACATGAATTTAGAACGCCACTTGCTGCCATTCAATCTAATTTGGAAGGTATACTTGATGGTGTTTTTGAGCCCACTTCTGAACGAATTGAAAGCGTACATGCAGAAATACTACGGTTATCAAGAATGGTATCTGAAATAGATAAAATTGTAGAAATAGAGAATGATAGTATGGCACTTCAAAAAGAGCAGTTTGACTTTTGTATTTTACTCAAGCAGACCATGTTGGCATTTGAAGCTGAGTTAAAAGAAAAAAACCTTACGATTAATATTGAAGCTGAATCTTGCCAAATTTCTGCTGATAGAGATAAGATTAGCAGAGTGATCATAAATCTCATCTCTAATGCAATTAAGTATACAGAAAACGGTGGTGAAATAAGCGTTACTGCCCAAGAAGGCAACGGTAGTTTGCAGTTTTCAATTAGCGATACTGGTGTTGGTATTGAGGATAAGGATTTACCTCATATTTTTGAACATTTATATCGTGCAGATATTTCAAGGGCAAGGCATACAGGAGGATCCGGAATAGGGCTGTCTATCGTTAAGGCTATTATAAACGCACATAAAGGAAAGATTGAAGTACAAAGTGAAATAGGAAAAGGCAGTAAATTTACTGTCGTTTTACCCAAAAAGTAAATTCATAGTGTATACAGACAAAAATTGTCCATACAATCTCCATACAATCTCCATAAAAGAAAGGTAATGTTTACTTGACCAATGAGTTCAGATAAGATGCAGCAATGGATTGCTTTCTGATTCTTTCTTGGTGTAATTCTTATTTTAGGGAGGAATAGTATGAAAAAATTGATTGCAATGTCTTCGATGGTAGTGGTTATGACTGCATTATTTGTGACTCCAGCTTATGCTCGTGGCTTCGCTGTGCCAAGAGCAACTAATATGAATTACACGACTGCAGCGAATGCATACCCTACAATGGATGTAGGAGCTCTTGTTTCTGCAAGAAGGGCTTACCTTGATTCCTTAGTTTCTCAAGGCGTATTAACACCTGAATTAGCTAACACTTACCTTGCTAATTACCGCAACATGCTTGAATATCGTGCTGCAAACAGCGGTTACGGATATGGCGGAGGCGGAGGCTGCGGCGGCGGTTACGGTGGTGGCGGCATGTGTGGCGGTGGTGGCGGTAGCTACGGAGCTTACGGAAGAGGATACTAAAACTTGAATACCTCACACACAAGGAGCGGTGCATCTACGCCCTTTGTATGTGAGGTATTTTTGGGCTCAACAATTCAAATTTGCTGGAGAAAAAATATTACGGAGGTACACTATGCCTGAAAACGTTGTTTCAAAGCAGTTGACTGTGAGCGGTATGACCTGCAGTGGCTGCGAAATGAAAATTGAAAGAAAGCTAAAGGCAATGGACGGAATAAAAGAGGTAAAGGCAAGTTATGGGAGTAGCAAAGTCAATGTTAGCTTCGATGTAACCAAAGTAACTCTTTCAAAAATCAAGCAAACAATATCTTCACTTGATTATGAGGTGGTTGATAGAAGTATAAGCAACAGCAACGAACCTATCAATTATTCTCAACTTGCAGTTATAGCTATTATTCTGTTTGGTGTTTCAATGCTTTTAAATCGTTTTGGTGGCTTTGATTTTTTTAACTACTTTCCTGAAGCGAAGGCTGGAATGAGCTATGCTGCCCTATTTGTTATTGGCCTGTTGACTTCTGTTCACTGTATTGGGATGTGCGGTGGCATCAACCTTTCTCAATGTGTAGGGGTGACAGGAGAAAACAAACTTGATAGATTGCGTCCAAGCTCTTTATATAACCTAGGGCGTGTTATATCCTACACAGTAGTTGGTGGCATTGTTGGAGCATTAGGCTCCATTATCAGCTTTAATGGTGTACTGCGTGGCGCTGTTGCCTTATTTGCAGGTGTTTTTATGATTATCATGGCCTTAAATATGCTTAGTCTATTTCCTTGGCTTAGACGATTCAATTTCAGACTGCCTAAATTTTTGACAAGCATTAGAACTGGAAAAAGCAATAGTCCATTATATGTAGGCTTGCTTAACGGGCTTATGCCATGCGGCCCTCTCCAAGCCATGCAACTTTACGCTCTTTCCACAGGAAATCCAATTCAAGGTGCAATTTCAATGTTTTTATTTAGCCTTGGGACAACTCCATTAATGTTTGGATTTGGCGCTATCAGTTCATTCTTGTCTAAAAAATTTACTGCAAAAATGATGTCGGTTTGTGCTGTACTTGTAATTGTTCTTGGTTTAAGCATGTTTAATACAGGACTTAACATGTCAGGATTTTTAGCTTTCGGTACGGAATCAAGTGACATAAGCAGCTTTAAACCTGTAATTGTAGATGGTTACCAGGTCGTTAAGATTGAGGTTACGCCAAGAGGATATGCACCAATAACCGTAAAGAAAAATATTCCTGTTCAATTTAACTTACATGCTGAAGCAAAGAACATAAACGGCTGCAACAATGCTATTATAGTACCCAAATACGGCATAAAAAAGCGGCTCAAAGCTGGGGATAACCTTGTTGAGTTTACTCCAACTGAAACCGGTGTTGTTCCTTATAGCTGTTGGATGAATATGATTAGAAGCAGTATAACCGTTGTAGATTAGGCCATCAAACAAGGACCTTTGTTGTGATGGCTTTAAATCCTATCCCCTTTATTTTCCTTGTACAAGTAAACCAGCATATGGCACAAGATCAGGTGAATGTCCTCTATCTTTTCGTAGCAGTTGGAAGCAACATTGATGTTGAGACCCGAAAGGCCTTTCAGCTTGCCACCTTCAAAGCCCGTAAAGCTGATGATAAAACTTCCAGTCCCCCTGGCGTATTCAGCAGCCTTAATGATGTTGGGAGAATTCCCGCTTGCGGATAGGAGTAAAACAATATCCTCCTCACAGGGTGCAAAGTTTTTAAGCTGCTCTATAAATACAGTCTCATAGCCTTCATCGTTCCCGTAAGCGCTGATCGCTTCTGTAAGACAAGAAAGGGAGATGATGCAAAAACGCACCTGGTCACTTCTAAGAGCGTTTTTTCCCAAGTCGCAAGCAAAATGATTGACCGTTGCCCCACTGCCCCCGTTTCCAGCCACAAAAAGCCTCCCTCCCCTCAGTCGAAGCTTGTGCAGCCTTTCCAGTATGCTTTGAACTGCCTGGGTATTGATGGCTGTGATCAGCCTCGTTATATCCTGCTGATAGTCCTTAATTATGTTTATCTCCATTCAGCGTATCCTCCTTATACAAGCATACCTCAGCGTAAAAGCTGGGGTATTTTTTATGTTCTTTGCAACATCAACCATATGCACCACTCCAAGGGCAGTTATTCTTCCTTGAAAGTATGGAGCCAGAATGATAGACATGTCCTCGGTAAAGGTCATGAAGTCCCACACAAGCAAATTGCATACCTCTTCTATAATACGCTTGTTATCTTCTACACAGTCCTGAATCATCGTATGTACAAGCTTCGATTCTGCGTAAAAGCCATATGAATGATTTCCTAAGCAGAGAAGAGTAGGGGACACTTCATGTCTGCTGGGTTGGATATATAGCTTGCTCAGAGGGAAATCCCAAAAAAACCAACATGTCCAGCCCAACTTTAAGCAAATAGCAAACATAGAAGTTTTTGCGCCAGAAGTGAAAAAAGCAGTAGACGTAGGAGCAACTTACATATATATTATGGATAACCCCAAATCATTTCGAGTGGATTTCAAAGAAAAACAATCTATTCAAACGAGGGGATGCTTGGGATTAGCCCTTCTAAAATCCTAGCACCAGCCATTGGTTAGTAAATAAAAGTAGAGCATTGGCATACACAAGGAAGAATACCTCTAAGCGCCACAGAGCCAATGGTCTGGTCTATTGATGGAGAGAAGCGCTTACTCAAGCTAAATGAAATTGCAAGAAGGGAGATTGATAACACCTACAGGCCTTTAAGTCTGATCAAAGATAGATTTACGAACATGGAGAACGATTAAACTTAGTTTGTTTTAATCGGCTACCGAAAAGTACAGTGAGGGATTAGCAGAATGAAAGAAACAGGTAGCTTTGCGGATGTATGTATGCACCTTGGAGACGAGTACGACCGATATCTGGGTGCCATCGTGCCGCCAATTTTTCAGAATACCATTTTTACCAGAAAGGCAAAGGATCATGGATATACCTACTCAAAGGTAAACAATCCAACCATAGAAATACTGGAAAGAAAGCTTGCCACCCTTGAACATGCGGAAGCAGCCAGGATTTTTTCCTCTGGTATGGCGGCTATTTCTTCCACCTTGGTTTCACTGCTTCAAAAAGGGGATCATGTGGTTGCCTTAAAAAGTATTTACTACCCCACCAGCATTTTTATCGAAAAGGAACTGGGGCGGTATGGGGTGGAAGTTGACTTTGTGGCGGACTTTTCCATTGAGGAGCTTGAAAGCGTCGTCAAGCCCAACACGGTTTTATTTTATTTCGAGTCCCCCTCTTCCAATATTTTTAAAATATTGGATATCAAGGCCATAACCGATTTTGCTAAAAGCCGCAATATCAAGACAGCCATTGATAACACCTGGTCAACACCTCTATATCAAAACCCCTTGGACCTGGGCGTGGACTATGTCATTCATTCGGCAACGAAGTACATCGGAGGGCACAGTGATGTGACCGCAGGCGTTGTCATGGGTACAAAAGAGGCCATTGATCGGCTGAGAGATCTGCGCAGTTCTTATGGCGCCTGCCTTGATCCCATGGCGGCCTGGCTGCTTATTCGCAGCTTGCGTACCCTAGAGCTACGCATGGAAAGGCACAGCCAAAATGCAAAGCAGGTCGCTGCGTTTTTAGAGAGCAGCGACCGAGTAAAGCGCGTCTTTTATCCGGGCTTACAGTCTCATCTGAACCACGGGATAGCCTTGACACAAATGAAGGGCTTCAGTGGTCTTTTGAGCTATACGCTGGATACAGACAATGCAAGCGTGGTTAAATATATCAAGCAGCTTACTGTTTTTGAGGAAGGTCCAAGCTGGGGTGGCTTTGAAAGTATAATGAATACACCCGGACTGAACGGAAACCTAGAGCTGATGGAATTTTTAGAGGTTCCAAATGGATTGGTCCGCATGTCGATTGGATTGGAAAACATTGATACGATCCTTTCGGATATAGAGCGCGCATTGAAGAATTTATAATGGATGATTTGAAAGAATAAAGGGAGAGAAGAAGCTATGGAAATTACAATTTGCGAAAAGATTATAGATAACATAATGAATGACAACAAAACCGATAATAATATTTTGTTTAATATGAATATTTGGGACTGGTCTCAGGGTGTTGCGCTTTACGGCATATGGAAATACTACAAGCTGAAACAAGATTCCCGCTATTTGGATTATTTAATCAACTGGTTTGATACAAAGCTGGATACACCTTTCATGAGAAATGTAAACACAATGGCACCACTTTTGACCCTCTGCCATCTGTATGAGGAAACAAAAAACCCAAAATATTTGGATTACTGCATTGAATCAGCCGATTGGCTTATGACAGAAATGCCAAAGACCGAGATGGGCGGTATCCAACACATTACCATTGATTCCGACAATTATCAGCAGCTTTGGGCTGACACCGTGTTTATGTCTGTGCTCTTTATGGCTAAGATCGGAAGCCTTGCGAAAAACGAAATCTATATGGGAGAAGCCAAAAAGCAGTTTATCTTACATATCCGCTACCTGGCTGACAAAAAAACCGGCCTATGGTATCACGGCTGGACCTTTGAGAAAAAGAACAACTACGCTGAAGCACTATGGGCTAGAGGCAACTGCTGGTTTACCATTGCAGCCGCAGAACTTACAGAACTGATGGACATGGAACCTTGGGTTAAGTCCCTGATCTTGGATGCCTATACCCAACAGGTTGAGTCTTTAGCAAACTTCCAAGCAGACAGTGGCTTATGGCACACTCTGATTGACCACGCTGATGCGTATGAAGAGGTTTCCGGCTCAGCAGGCTTTGCTTACGGAATCTTAAAGGGTGTAAGAATTGGAATCCTACCCCAAGACTTCAAAAAGGTTGCGAAGCGTGCTGCAGACGCCATTGTTTCTCATATTGATGAAAACGGCATTGTAGGTCAAGTTTCTTACGGTACTGTTGTTAAAGACAATCTTGATTACTATAAAAAAGTAGCCCTCAGACCTACAGGTTATGGTCAAAATTTAACTTTGATGTTGCTTGTTGAGCTTTTGTACTGGAAAGATCATAATTTAAGTTTAGAATAAATCAAGCCTAGAAGTATGTCTATTGGTTTACAGATGTGAAAAACTGGATCATGGAATGATTCAATTGTACGCAAGGACAGCTTAACCTTCTATGCCTTTCATGGGTTACAGAGGATTTAAACTGTAACAATGTACCCAAAAAGGGGCTGTTGTACTACTTTGTAGTGGTACAACAGCCCCTTTTTGGGTACATTGTGCATGTTAAGCGTTCAATTTTCTTTTATACTTAGTCACGTTCATCCCTGTAAGATGTCACGCAAAACAATAGATATTAATCTCATTTGAAAGGCTACAACTTAATAAATGCTTAACAAACGGACTATGGATGATTTTTATCGTATGAAATAATCTTCTCTCTGTGCACCTACGGATACATATTTGATCGGGCAACCCATAGCATCTTCGATAAACTGAATATACTCAAGAGCCGCCTTTGGTAAATCCTCCAGCTTTCTGCAGCCTGAAATGTCAGCTTTGAATCCGTCAAGATATTCATAAACAGGCTTTGCCCGAAGTAACCGATCCCCTGTAGGGAAGACGGTGGTCTTTTCGCCGTCTATCTCATATGCAACGCAAACAGGGATCTTGTCAAGATAAGCTAACACATCCAGCTTTGTCAAAGCTAATACATCCGCACCTTGCATTTTAACGCCGTATCGAGAAGCCACCACATCAAAGCCACCGACTCTGCGTGGCCTGCCTGTTGCAGCGCCATATTCAGCTCCTACTTCCCGCAAGGCTTTCCCTTCATCACCGAAAAGCTCTGCTGTAAAGGGTCCCTCGCCCACACAGCTTGAATAGGCCTTGGTAATGCCAATGGTTTTATCAAGCTTGACACCAGGCACCCCTGCCCCAATGGTGGCATAAGCCGCTATTGTAGAGGATGAAGAAGTATAAGGATAAATCCCAAAATCAATATCCCTTAAAGCACCAAGCTGAGCTTCAAACAGTACATCCTTCTTTTCTTCTATTGCACCAAGCAAGTATTCACTTGTGTCAGTGATATAAGGAATCAGCGGCGTACCAAACTTTTCCATCCATTGTAGCATCACTTCCAGAGAAATAGGCTCTTGTTGATATCCATTGAGGATGATATTTTTCCAATCAAGTATATCTTTTAACTTATTTTCAAGTGTTGCTGACGAAAGCAAATCCCACATGCGAATGCCCTTTTTCATGTACTTATCCGCATAAACAGGAGCAATTCCGCGTCGGGTTGAGCCGAATTTTTTATCAGCAAGCCGGTCCTCTTCCAGATTATCCTGTAATCGGTGATAGGGCATACAGATGATGGCCTTGTCGCTAATCTTCAGATTATTGGGAGTGACCTTTACACCCTGACTTTCAAGGGCTTTAATCTCACCACATAAATGCTCTATATCAATGACCATACCGTTCCCCATAATATTAACGGTGGTGTCACGCAAAATACCCGATGGTAATAGATTAAGTATAAACTTACCTCTATCATTAATTACCGTGTGACCTGCATTATTGCCGCCCTGATATCGGCAAATGACGTCATAATCAGAGGAAAGCAGGTCCACCATACGACCCTTTCCCTCGTCTCCCCAGTTGATACCGACGATTGCGGTTAACATCAAAACTACCCCTTTTCACTGTTTAAACTTTAAATTTCAATTTGCTTTAAACCTTAAACTTACTTTAAACCTTAATTTGAACCTGAACACCGACTAAATCGCTGTTTGCCTCAAGCACAGATTTTACCTCTCTTAAAAAATCCTCCGTTTGCGCCTTTGCTCTGCCGCAAAAATTTTCTGCTGACAGAAGCTCTTGCATTTCGGCCTCCGTTATCTTGAAGGATTCATCCTTAAGAATCCGATCAATTAAATCGTTATCGGCTCCATTTTGCTTGATCTCCTTTGCTGCATTAACAGAGTGTTGACGTATCCTTTCATGAAGCTCCTGCCTGTCACCACCCTTTTGAACCCCATACATTAAAATGTTTTCAGTTGCCATGAAGGGAAGTTCATCGGCAAGATGCTTTTCAATTATTTTAGGGTAGACGGATACTCCACTTATAATATTAATATATAGCGACAGTATTGCATCAACCGCAAGAAACGCTTCGGGTATGGATATACGCTTATTTGCCGAGTCATCAAGGGTACGCTCAAACCATTGAGCGGATGCGGTCATAGCCGGATTGAGAGCATCAATCATAACATATCTTGATAAGGATGCAATCCGTTCGCTTCGCATGGGGTTTCTTTTATAGGCCATAGCGGACGAGCCGATCTGCTTGTCCTCAAAGGGCTCATCAAATTCCTTAAGATGCGAGAGTAGCCGTATATCATTTGAAAATTTGTAGGCGCTCTGGGCTATTCCTGAAAGTACTGACAAAACATAGTAATCGACTTTTCTGGAGTAGGTCTGGCCAGAAACAGAATACACCTGATCAAAGCCCATTTTCTCTGCTATTTTCTTTTCCAGTGCGACTACCTTGCTATGATCACTGCCAAATAAGGAAAGAAAGCTGGCACCCGTTCCTGTTGTGCCTTTACAGCCCAGTAGTTTTAGATTGCTGATGGTAAAATCAAGCTGTTCAAGGTCCAAAAGCAAGTCTTGTAACCAAAGGGTAGCGCGTTTTCCGACCGTTGTTGGTTGAGCTGCTTGAAAATGCGTATAAGCTAGGCAGGGTAAGGATTGATATTGATTTGCAAAGCTCCATAGCTTGTCCATTGCGTTAATCAGCAGTCTTTTTATCAAAAGCAAAGCTGATTTCATAAGAATAATATCCGTATTGTCTCCAACATAACAGGAGGTGGCCCCAAGATGGATGATGGGCTTGGCTATAGGACATTGTTCGCCGTAAGCCAAGATATGTGCCATCACATCGTGCCTAACCTCTAATTCGTGTCTATTTGCCGCTTCATAATTAATGTTGTTGACATTACTCCGCAGCTCTTCCAGCTGTTCTTCTGTGATCGCAAGTCCCAATTCCTTTTGACTTTCAGCAAGAGCAATCCACAGTTTACGCCAAGTCGTAAACTTGTGATTGTCTGAAAACAGAAACTGCATATCTGAACTTGCATATCGTTTGCATAAAGGGTTTTCGTATCGATCAGACATTTTTTAATCTCCCCAAAACATCTCTGTAACCGTCAAGCACATTACCAAGGTCGCGCCTGAAACGATCCTTATCCAGTTTTTTGTTTGTTTCCTTATCCCACAACCGGCAGGAGTCAGGTGATATTTCATCGCAAAGGATAATACCCTCTCTTGTGCGGCCAAATTCTAGCTTGAAGTCCACAAGGGTGATACCAATACGCTCAAATAAACTACATAACAAGCTGTTAATTTCCAGTGCCATAGCTGACATCTGGGCAAGCTCCTCTCTGCTAGCAAGCCCTATAGCTGTGATTTGGTTCTCGTTGATCAAGGGGTCTCCAAGTTCATCGCTTTTATAGCTAAACTCTACAACAACATTATTCAATGCTGTCCCCTCAGCAACACCATATTTTTTTGAAAAACTCCCTGCAGCAATATTTCTGATGATCACCTCAACCTGAACAATTTCGGCCTTTTTAACAAGAATGCTGTTCTCGTCAAGCACTTTGATCAGATGTGTTTTTATCCCATGCTTAGCAAGGTAAGTATAAATTATGTTCGATATTTCAGCATTAAGCTGCCCTTTGCCCGAAAGCTCCTCTTTCTTTTCGCCATTAAAGGCTGTAGCCGTGTCTTTAAATTTAATGAGTAAGCTCTCATCATCCTCGCCACGACAAACAATTTTAGACTTACCCTCGTATAAATTATCACTCATCGTCTTATTCTCCTGCGTATTTTTATGCCGTATATACGGAATTTGTAGTTCAGTGTATCTTTTTTTTTTTATTATGTCAAGATCTTACCCATTCATCCAACTGCCTTACAATGGGTTAAAGAAAGAGGCTACTGCACCGCTTTTACTATGAGTGTAGCAGCCCCTTTTGAGTTGACTGGAGTCAAAACGAATCATTTTCAATTCTAACGATATTTAAGTTTTCATTCTCAGATGGAACAACAAACAGCGGCTCAACAAAATCAAACATTTCTTCAGTCACTTCAATCGTAAAGGTAGATCCTTTTTCGGCATTTCGCTCTTTGAATCTCTCTCGGCGAACCTCAAGCGGAGCATCTACATAATGCACGACCACCTCTGCCACAAGTGACCTTGCCCAGTCATGGCAGTCCTTTCTTGATTGGACATCTCCATAACCAAATTCTAGAACAAGGTTTATATCTTTTTTTATTAGCGGTTCAGCTACGACTCTCATTTGAGTTTTGCAGCGTTCAACTCTTTCCATCGCCCAAGAAAAGTCATGAATGTTTGGATTATAATCCAGGTAATAAAGATTTTTTATCCAGTCATCCAGACAGAAGTGAATTGCGTTTTTTTCTTTAGCTAATGCTTCAGAATAAGTGGATTTACCTGTAGCGGTGTTTCCACAGATTAAAAATACTGAACTTATTTTTTCCTCCTGCATCCTTTGTAATTTACAGATCCCTCATTTCATAAATCTTCTGGAGCCGATTCACACTTTCCGCTTTTACATCCTCCGCTGTTGTAAACATATACTCTTGCATAATCCTGTATCCAAATTTAAGAATCATGATCTCCCAAATGACTTTGTTTTCAATCGGCGGAATATGCATATACTGCGAAAGACCTTTATAATAAGCAGGAATCAATCTCCTGAAATAGTCATGCAAATCCTCAGTATCAGTGTCATCAATAATAAGGCTTGCGATGTCCTCCCCCATATAGCCAAAACCTGCGCCGTCCCAGTCAACGAGCAGGATCTTAGCGCCCGACGTGCCGCTTCCATGCTTGTAAAAAATGTTTTCAACCCAAAAATCCCTGTGACACAGTAGGACGGGCAGTTGCCTCATGCTCTGAAATATTGCCTCCCTGTTATCGTCAACCTCTATAAGCATTTGTTTTAAGTGCTTAGGAGCCTCATAATCCTTTGAACGGAGATAGTTGTACTCAACCGATTTTCCGTTGTCCCACTGAGGGTTATTTCGAAACAGTTGTTTTGCATGGTCAGGCACACGGCATGCATCGGAGCAGAGATATTCATACGTAAATGCTTGCGTATGCCATTGATTGTGTTCTCTTTCGAAGAAGCCTGTATCGGATAAGAAGGTGAAGTTTTTTAATTGATCAGGTTGTGTGCAGAGCTTGCCTTGCCATCTTCCAAGCTCCAACGCAGCTTGCTCAAGCATTTCAATTGTAAGGTCTGCACCCGACACCCCGTTGATATATTCCATCCATAATCCCATTTTGGTATTATTTATCTCAGCATGGTAACACTGCGGCCATCGGAACGTATCAGAAAAGACCTTACCAAAATCTGAAACATAAAGGTCGTATTCCCTGCGCCAAGACGCTGGATCACCAGGACGTTCCCATTTTCTCTGGGTTTTCCACACTAGCTGAAACGGCTCCTCACTTCCGTCGGCCGTTTTGGCAAGTCCTGTGAGCAGCTTCACATCTCCCAACGTTCCGCCTTGAAGCTGTGCTGTTTGATAATCAGTAGAGTGAACTATTTTACCAAGCTTCTTTGATAGAATCGGTGTTAGCGTTTCCAGTGTTAATTGATCAATCAATTTACATACCTCCGCGCTTGTATTTTTGTTTGTTCATCATAGAGATGCTCTTATTTCTAGCATCCTTATCACGTAAAAAGGCATTTTTATTATCCACAAATTTTGCCTCTCGTTTAATTTGCAGGTAGCTTTCCCAACGCTTCTGGGACAGCTCTCCATTTTCCATTGCCGCCTTTATGGCACAGCCCGGCTCAGTGTGGTGCCTACAATCGGAAAACTTGCACTTTCCAATATACTGCTCCACATCTGTAAAAGCTTCCCCAAGTCCGCTAGAAACATCCCACATGCCAAGCTCACGCATACCCGGCGTGTCAATGATCATTACACCGCTTTTTAACATAAGCAGCTGACGATACGTGGTAGTATGCCGTCCGCGGCTGTCATCCTCCCGGATTTCCTTGACGGCCATAATGTCCTCAGCTGCAAGGGCATTAACAAGGCTGGATTTCCCTACACCTGATGAGCCAAGGAATACAATGGTTTTTCGAGGTTTCATATATTCGGCTAATGCATCTAGTCCATAGCCCGTCTTTGCACTGACAGCATAAACGGCAACACCCGCTGCTACTTTTTCTATCTTGCGAATCTGTTCCGTGTACTCCTCTACAAGGTCGGCCTTCGTCAGCACAACCACAGGCACAGCGCCCGACTGCCAGGCTAAAGTCAAATATCGTTCCATCCGCTTGGTATTCAAGTCATGATTCAGTGATTGCATAATAAAAACATAGTCAAAATTTGCAGCCACAACCTGTTCCAAAATGGTTTTGACATATTCCTCTGCATGACCGGAAAAGTCATTGCGTGCAAATTTGGATTTGCGTTCAAGGGTTTTTACAATCACACTATCACCGCTGGTGTTGTAGCTGATGATCACAAAATCGCCTGTTGTGGGAAAGTCTTCATGCCCAGAGCCGTAGTAAATACTTGATTTCAGCCGTCCATGGATTTCACCGTGTTTACAGATCAGGGCGTACCGCTCTTTATGCACAGCGGTTACTCGCGCTGGAATACCCTCCGTACCATTGGGTAGCATGTTCGGCGTAAAACCAAATTCTATTAAATCGATCATCGAATTCCTCCATTATTTGTGTTGTTCATTTTCATAGTAAAAGCAGCAAAAACAATAAATCATCTTCAAAACTCCACTCAAGTTCATTTTTAGACTGAAAAAAGGGCATAAAAAGGCCGCAGAAAGCAGCCCATCGAAGGCTACTAGCTGCGGCTTCATTAAGACACAAAAGCACCGTAGTTTATATTCACGAAAGGTTACTATTACGGCATAGCAAAGCAGAGGACAGCTCCCCTCACAATCGCATAGCCCATATTCAGTTTTAAGAAACAGCCACCTCATATTTTTTTGCCATTATAGACATCCCCTTTCCTAGTCCGCTGTGCGGATGTATTTTTGCCATTATACCACGTATGGCTTAAGTTTACTATTATTTTTGGATTACAAAACCCTTATATTTTTGTAATACTGCGCCTGTGCATTCCACAGTTCGTAATATTTTCCCTTTTCATCAGCGATGAGAATATCGTGGCCGCCACGCTGTATCAGCTTACCTTCATGAAATACAGCAATGTCATCACAGAAACGGCAGGAAGAAAGACGGTGAGAAATGTAAATGGCGGTCTTGTCGCCTACAATTTCATTAAACTTCGAGTAAATCTCAAATTCAGCGATTGGATCAAGAGCAGCGGTGGGTTCGTCCAAAATAATGAACGGAGCATTTTTATACAAAGCTCTGGCAAATGCAATTTTCTGTGCTTCGCCACCAGAGATCTCAACGCCCTTATCAAAATCGTTGTATAAGTATGTATCAAGCTCGCTCTGCATCTTCTTTGTTCTCTCAGAAAGCCCAAGCACATCCAATATTTTGGTTGCCCGTTCCCTGTCAATATTGATTGCGCAAGCAATATTTTCAGACAACTTAAACGAAAAAAGTTTAAAGTCTTGAAAAACCAGAGAAAAGATACTCATATATTCGGAGTAATCATATTTTTTGATATCTATGCCGTTTAAAGTAATCATACCCTCACAGGGGTCATATAAACGGCATAGTAATTTGATCATTGTGGTTTTGCCACTTCCGTTCATACCCACAATTGCAAGTTTATGACCAATGGTTAATTGAATGGAAAAATTACGCAGGGAGTACTGTTCGTTCCCAGGATATTTAAACGATACATTGCGAAATTCAATCTTGTAATCATTATCGCTTCGTTTTTCAACTGGCAAGGTTCCTTTGTACAGCACATTCTGCATTTCCATAAATTCCAGCATACCCTGTATCCGATCCGTCTGATCAACAAGCGTAGCTATAGCAGATGATAAGGCAAAAAAGCTAGTGTGTTTAATTTCTGATCATGCTTCATGATTTCATCTTTGATACCAGCAATTTCAAGACAATTTAACAGTCTTTTCTCGTCATGCTCACTGGCTTTTTTGAATGAGACATTTTCTCCTGCTGTTAAGGGTAGTATACAGATGTCTTGAAACACCGCTGAAAATAGAGTATAAAGATCGGCACGTTTAAATGAGTTGATATCGAATCCGTTAATCCGTATTTCCCCTTCACTAACCTTATAAAAACCGCATAGCGGTTTTACAATTGTTGTTTTTCCTGCACCGTTCACCCAACAAGCGCAATCTTTTCATTTGGACGGATATGAAAGGATAAGCCATCCAAAATTTTGGGACTATCTTCTGTATATCTAAAGCTAACATTTTTAAACTCAATTTCGATAGGCCCTTGTATTTCCTTGATAGAGATTGGATTTTTTGCATCAAATTGATTTGTATACTCAAAAAAAGCTCTCAAATCATTAAGCGCTGTGTTCTCTCTTTTCAAGGTCAGAATATTGGATACAATTCCATTCAACCAGGTTGAAAAGCTTGCAATAGCACTGAGGTATAGAACAAAATGGGGTATAGCAATGGTTCCGTTTAATACTTGCCTGATACAATATGCATAGGCAACACCATCTCTGCAAACTGTGATTAACAATTTCAAGCTTGAGGATAGGAAATAACGGTTTTTTATTTTCGTATAAACCTTAAACATCTGCTGTAAGAGCGTCTCTCTAATGCTGACAAATAAAGAGGATAAGTTATAAATGCGTATATCCTTCACCGCAGTTATATCTGAAATCGCTCTCTCCAAATAGAAAGATTTCTTTCTCAAGTCTCCAGTTACTTCCCGTTGACTATTTTCATAGCGCAAGGCAAAGCTATACAAGAAATAATTTAGCACTGATAGCACCACAATCAAGGAAAGGATATAAAGACTTAATCGTGATATGATACTAAAAATAAATGCAAAATAGATCATATTGGATATTAGGCTGGTCACATCATAAAACATCTGTGAAGTTGCGGAACCATCCCCCCAGTTAATTGTAGAACGTGCTTTTTCATACCATGTTTGCCCTTCGCTGGTTTCCATTACCGCATAATCACAGTCAAGGGACTTTTCAAACAGTGCCTTCGCATAGACAAAACGCAAGTTGTTCTGGAATGGGTATTTTCCTTGGGCCGCCACACTGTTTATGCATTGTACCAACACATAAACAGTAGCAAAACCGCCCAAAGTCATCAAAGCATGATTGAGTCCTTTGTTATTCAAAACTAATTCTACTGCCATCTTTGGCAAGTAGAGACCGAACAAGGGCAAAAGACCATTACAAATCATTTCAAGCAAAATAAACAAGAATACAATTTTGTAATGTTTATACGCCATTCCCAGCAAATGAAGAATGTTACTCACAATACTATGCCTCTTTTGCTTCAATTACCTCGCCTCCTTTTTTTACCTATCCTACCACATTAATTCGCTTAAAAGTAAAATCATGCACGAATGGTATTCATATAAGCACGAATGGTATCCTTGCGAATCGAATGATAAAAATGCTTGCTCACAAGCATCAATATTTATAGAAGGACTTTTGATTGTTGTAGTTGAAATAGTGCTTTATCTTTGGTATGCTCTTGATAAAAATATTGATATGAAGAGGTATGTTTATGAATAAATTATTATTGACGCTTGTCTATCTGCTGCCTGAACCTTTAATCATCAAGTTTGTTCGGTTTTATGTCGATTGGCAGTTAAAAAAACATGCAAAGATAAATGTTAAAGGGCTTGAAAATTTAAATGGAGACTTGAAAAGACCTTATTTATTTGTATGCAATCATCTAAGCAATTCGGATGGTTTAGTATTAAATAAAGTACTGGAGAAAGAAAATGTAATCTTTGTTGCTGGGAAAAAATTAGAAGCTAATTCTTTAACGAACCTAGGCTTCAAAATTGTCAGATCGATACCAATATTGCCAAATTCACCAGACAAAGATGCAATCAAAAAAGTGATTAGCGCTGTAAAAGAAGGGAACAGTATTTTAATCTTTCCTGAAGGGACACGGAGCCGAAGCGCAAAGATGCTTGAAGGAAAAAAAGGAATTTTTCTCTTTGCAAGGCTCACGAATGCCCCTATCGTACCAATCGGTCTTTGGGGTACAGAAAAATTGATGCCAATAAACATAGACATGGGGAAAGAAGTATTTCATGATGCGGATATCAATATTAACATAGGTGAAGCTTTCACCCTTCCAAAAAAATCTGATGATGAGACGAAGGAAAGCTGGGAAGTGAATAGTTTGAATCATATTATGATGAGAATTGCGGACCTTTTGCCAAAGGAGTATAAAGGATTTTATGACAAATAATAGGATGATGCAGGCAGCAAGATAAACAAATTCGCAACTTACGTCATGCATTCTGCCGCAAGAATCAATATAATAACATAGAGGTGAGGCAAATGTCTGTTCAAACAATGGAATCTATGGTGAAATGGGTTGATACTCATGTGATGGAGAACCCTACTCTGGAAAATATGTCGTCCCATGTTGGATATTCCCAATACTACTGTTCAGCCAAGTTTCGTGAATACACTGGGGTAACCTACAAACAATATTTAGCAAAGAGCAAGTTAATTGCTGCGGCCGACTTGCTTCTTAGTTCCAAAGCAAAGATTATTGATATAGCTTTTCAGTGTAGTTATTCGTCTTCGGAGTCTTTTTCAAGAGCCTTTATGAAAGTGTATAACTGCACACCTACGGAGTATCGAAAAGAACACCAATAATTCCTGTTTGTTGCCCACCTCAAGTTTGCGGTAGAGGAGTAGATTATGATAGACAAACTCAGGAGAAATGATGCCTGTTGGTGCGGAAGTGATCAGAAATACAAAACTTGTCATGAACCTATTGATGAAAGAATAAAAAGTTACAGAGCACAAGGGCATACTGTGCCTGCACGCACATTGTTGAAAACGAAGCAGCAAATTGACTTTATCCGAGAAAGCAGTAAAATCAATATTGAAATATTGGATTTCGTTGGTGCATTGATAACAGAGGGCATTTCCACAGAAGAAATAGACAAACTTGTTTATAATAAAACGAAAGAGCTTGGCGGTAAACCAGCAACGCTAAATTATAATGGCTACCCCAAAAGCGTATGTACATCAATAAATGAGCAGGTTTGCCACGGCATACCATCGGAAAAAGTTATTCTAAAAGAGGGAGATATTATCAATGTAGATGTTTCCACCGAGTATAAGGGTTATTTTTCCGATTCGTCCCGAATGTATCTAATCGGAAACGTATCAAGTGAGAAGAGGCGTCTAGTCCAGGTGGCCAAAGAATGCTTGGAACGAGGGATAGAACAGGTGCGCCCCTGGGGTTTTCTAGGCGACGTTGGACAAGCGACAAATGACCATGCTACAAACAATGGTTACTCTGTTGTGAGAGAAATCGGCGGTCATGGAATTGGTCTAAAATTTCATGAAGACCCTTGGGTAAGCTATGTAAGCAAAGCCGGAACGGGCTTATTATTAGTACCTGGCTTCATTTTTACAATCGAGCCAATGATTAATATGGGGACAGAAAAGATTTATATAGATAAACATGACCATTGGACTGTCTATACAGCCGATGGCAAACCCTCTGCTCAATGGGAAAGCATGGTGCTTGTCACAAACACTGGGTGTGAAGTGTTAACTTATTAATTGTAAGAAAATCTGCAAAACTTCAACAATCCAAATAAAAGCCACCCCCGTAAAGATACTACGGAGGTGGCTTTTATTCACCTTTCCTACAGTTGAAATCATTGTAAATTGGCCCAGGCTATGATAAAGTCAGGGAATGAATGCACTGTAGACCATTCATAATTTGAATTGTAAAGGATAGGATTAAATGATTATTGATTTTCATACACACATATTTCCTGACGAGTTAGCCCCCAAGGCCTTAAAATCATTGCTAGAAAATATAGACTATCGCTATACCCCAGTTACCGACCAGACAGAAAAGGGATTGTTGGCCTATATGAACCGATGGAATATTGATCTTTCTGTTAACCAACCAGTACTCACCAAGCAATCACAATTTATCAAGACAAACCTCTGGGCCAGAGACATCTGTAGCAATAGAATCATTTCCTTCGGTGGGCTGTACCCCCATACAAACGATTTTAAAGCTGATATTGATTTTATTGTTGAATTGGGGTTAAAAGGAATAAAGTTGCATCCCGAATACCAAGATTTTGTTGTTGATGACAACCAAATGCTTAGACTATATGATTATGCCTTAAGTAAAGGACTCATACTTCTTTTCCATGGAGGAGAAGACCCAGGAATGCCGAAGCCTTATAAAAGCAGTCCACAGCAATTTGCAAGGATTGCAGACGCCATGCAAGGTGGTATAATTGTCGTCGCTCATTTTGGCGGACACGCTCAATGGGAGGATGTTGAACAGTATTTAGTTGGGAAAAATCTTTACCTTGATACCTCCATGGGCTTTGATTTTTATTCCAAGGAGCAATTTATATGTATCGTAAAGGCACATGGTTCTAGCAAGATTCTCTTTGCTTCCGATTCACCTTGGAGCAATGCTGCAACAGAGATTGAATGTATCCAATCTTTAGCCCTTCCCCAAAGCGACATTAAGAATATTTTAGGTCTGAATGCAAGACGATTGCTACATATATAAAAACCCAGGGCAGCACCCTGGGTTTAATAAACGCCTAGCTTCTAATATTTTGCATCGTTGTCATCATACAAGAGAATACTGTTTCCCTTTTTGGTGCTCTTGACTTCTTCCTTTAATGGAATTGTTTTGTTGGCTGGAAAGGGCTTTATTGTATGACGCTGAGATTCAGTATATTGATACTTTTCAAACCTAAACCTAGCAATCAGTTGTGTTAATGCTTGCGCTTGATTTGATAATTCCTCACTGGTCACAGCGCTTTCCTGGCTTGTGGCAGAATTTGTCTGAATAACAGCAGATATTTGATTCACGCCTAATGAGATCTGATTGATTGAGGAGGTTTCTATTTCACAATCACGAGCAATTTCCGTTACGAGTGCTGAGGCTTGCTTTGATAGGTTTGCCACCTCGCTTAAAGTATTTGCTGTATTGATTGCAATCTGATCCCCTTTTTTCACAGCCAGTTCCGAATCAGCAATAAGCTGAGAGGTTGTTTTTGCTGCTTCAGCGCTTTTGGTTGCCAGATTTCTGACTTCATCAGCAACGACTGCAAAGCCTCGCCCGGCTTGACCGGCCCTTGCAGCTTCTACTGCGGCATTTAAAGCAAGGATATTGGTTTGGAAGGCTATGTCCTCTATCGTCTGAATAATCATATTGATCTGGGATGATTTATCGCTTATTTCGGTCATGGCAGCTAACATAGCCTCCATTTCCTTCGTACCGGTTTTTAACTTTTCTTCAGCTTGCATGGTTAACTCATATGCATTTTTAGCGCTGGCAGCATTTTTCGTTACCTGAACTGAAATTTCGCCAACAGAAGTAGATAATTCCTCAATGGATGTTGCCTGCTCAGCAGCACCCATAGCCAATCTTTGAGCACCAATCGCTACTTGCCCGGCTCCACAGGAAACCTGATTAGAGGATTCATTAATCTGGAAAAAGGATTCTGAAAGAGCGGATATTGTATTTCTCATGCTATCTGCCAGTCTACCGATTTCGTTTTTTTCCGTAAATTCAATTTTAGTGCAAAAGTTCCCGTTAGCCATTTCTTTTGCTACAGCCTCAATCTCATTCAGGGGTCTGAGCGATTTTTTCAAAACAAATAGGCTAATGGTAGCAAGGGCCACCAAAGCAAGAGCACAAACAACAATAACAAGGAAAATTGTACGAACAACAGGAGCCATCACTTCACGCTTTTCTACACTCGTCGTGCTCAGCCAAACCATTTTAGAATCACCAATATAAAAGGGTTCACAAGCACGATATACTTTCGTTCCATCTTTGAACATATCTACGAAGGTTTTAGAAACAGCTTCCTGTGACGCTCCTATTATTAATCCTGGATTCTTGCTTTTAGATACCTCCATAAATTTTGAGCCAACTGCAGTTTTGTTACTTGTATCCACAATAACTGTTTGATGCCCACAGATGATAATATTGACAAAGCTGTTATAGCCGCCATTGTTATATCTTGCAAGATTGAGCCGCTCTACGTCGATATCGGCTCCCACCAGCCCCAAAAACTGATTTTGATGATCAAACACCGGTTGTAAAATACTAATAACCAAATATTCTTTTTCATTAATGACTTTTTGGTGAGGCTCTAGTATTGTTAAGCTTCTAACGGATGCCATAGCATCATACTCTCTCTTATTGAACACAACATCCTGTCTTGGCTCAGATTTTGTGCCTGAGGCATCCACATAAACTGTAAACCCCGATTGGTACTCATTTCCGCCTTCCCCTACATAGTACAAGCTTAATAGTTCTTTATCCTCTGTCTTTACGGAAGTCAGAAGTCCGCTAAGCATAACAGACATTCTTGAGATTGGTATAGCTTCAAGGTTCTTTACAGCTGCTATGATAACGGACTGCTTTGTTAGTGTTTCCTCCATCAAAGACTTTGCGATTCTTGCGTTTTCTGCTGCCAGTAAGCCAAGTTTTTCCTCTTCTGCATTCACCAGTGACTTGCTTGTGCTGAGTGCAATGATTGCTGTAAAGGCCACAAAAACAAATAAAAGCACTAAACAAATAATGAGCGTAATCTTCGTAGATAAGCTTTTTTGAATCCAGTTCATTTCAACCTCCATTTACGCCTCTGCGCACTCAAATCAGAAATGGAAAAAGCGCTCTTTGCTTTTTCCATTATACCTTCCTTTTGTTACTTTAGCTTAAATCTGCTTATCATTTCTTTTAACATGCGAGCTTGACCCGAAAGTTCTTCACTGGCAGCAGCACTTTGCTCACTGGTTGCAGAATTGGTTTGCACGACGGTAGAAATTTGATCAATTCCTATTAATATTTGCTTAATGGATGCAGACTGTTGCTCGGACGAAAGCGCAATACGATTCATAAGCTCAACAATTTGCTTAGAAACCTGTAAGACCTCATTCAAAGTTTTGGCAGTGCAATCTGCAATCCCATGTCCTCTTTGCACCGTTAAAATAGAATCCTTTATCAGTTGGGAGGTAACTTTTGCTGCTTCCTCACTTTTGCTTGCTAAATTACGTACCTCATCAGCAACTACAGCAAAGCCCCGTCCGGCTTGACCGGCCCTTGCAGCCTCAACTGCAGCATTCAGAGCAAGAATATTGGTTTGAAAAGCAATTTCCTCAATCGTTTTAATGATTTTACTGACTTCAACTGACTTTTCACTGATTTCATTCATAGATAAAAGCATTTTCTGCATTTCTTCATTACCAAGGCTCAATTTTGCACCCGCTTTATTGGTTAGTTCATTGGCCTTTTGTGCTTTATCTGCATTGTCCGAAACTTGTGTAGAGATTTCAGCTATGGTAGCAGCCAGCTGTTCTACCGAAGCTGCTTGCTCGGTTGCTCCATGTGCCAAGCTCTGAGCACCGAAGGATACTTGATCAGCCCCATTGCTCACTTGATTGGAAGAACTGTAAATATCGGTTAGAACATCATTTAAAGACATAATAATTTTACGCATGGACATTTGCAGTGTGCCTATTTCATCGCGATAGGTCACAGTTACATCATCTTGCAAGTCACCCTCGGCTACCCGTAGGGCTACAGCAGTAACTTCTGAAATCGGGCGCCTGATCCTGATCGCAACGAACAAAATAATAACATACAAAACAAGCAATGATATAATAAACACAACAATAAAAAGCACCTGTGTAGGTATAATCATTGCGTCTACTTCATGCTTTGGAAGCTGTGTGATCACATGCCAGCCATTAGAGGGAATAGAGGAAACAATGCCTAGATATTCTTCTCCGTCCATCAAAAAGTCCACAATACCTGTTTTTGACTCCAATATAGCCGCCTTTGCGGTAGAGCCATATTGAGTATCATTTATTTTTTTCAACCTATAACTGCTGTCTGGATGATATACGATCGTGCCATCCAGTGCTACGATGGCAGAGAAACCCTCTTCGCCCACTTTATATTTGGTAGCTACTGTTTCAAGTTTTGAAA
Source organism: uncultured Defluviitaleaceae bacterium (assembly GCA_964611385.1). GTDB lineage: Bacteria > Bacillota > Clostridia > Lachnospirales > CAYPQA01 > CAZSXS01. The sequence continues at coordinate 9,968 of CAZSXS010000015.1, read as the reverse complement.
GATCAATATCAATACCGAATATACCGATTACTCGTTCAGAAGCATCATCGAAAACAGGCGTGATCATGCTAAGCGTGAGTTTAGCATTTGCAGCAGAGGTATATGGGTTGGTGGTAAATATTTTCCTCTCGTTGACAACCGCATCATACCAAGGTCTGGTTTTCATATCAAAGCTTGTATCAGACAACCAACCATTGTCTTCAAATATGTAATTGCCTGCTACATTTCCTCCCCAAGTGCAGATAACGGTATCCTGAAACTGTTCGCTTACATAGCTCAACATATCCATGGTTTCCTTAAAGCGAGGGTGTTCTTTAAATTGTTCAACTGATCTTGTGTTTTCGTAGATATCAATTAAATCGACGTTGTTTTCCGCCTGTCTAACTGCAATCTTTAACTCGGAAAAGAATTGATCTATACTGCTTGCATCGGTTTCCCCCTGAGACAAGATTAGATTGAAAGCCAATTTATTCACAACCTTGGAGGTGGAAATGAAAACTACGGTTCCAACAATGCCAAATATTAGTGTGATCGGCACCAGAATGGATACTAATAGTTTGGTAAGCAGCTTATTGAATCCTTTTGCGTTTGTCATGTTAGTTCCTCCACATTTGTAAAGGAAAGTTGCTTCTCAAATTCGTAAACAGGTAAGGGTGCGGAAAAATAGTAACCTTGGATTAAATCGACTTGCTCATTCTTCAAAAATTGGACTTGTTCCTCCATTTCTATCCCTTCTGCAACGGTTTGCAAATGAAGATTTTTAGCCATCTCCAAAATACTTTTGATCACCTCTCGACTTCTTTTGTTGGAGGCCATATCTACAAAAAATTCCCGATCAAGCTTTAAAGTATCAACTACCAATTCCTTTAACGTTCCCAAAGTTGAGTACCCCGCACCAAAATCGTCCAATGCAACATGGATGTGTTGATTTCTTAAGTCTCTGATTACAGATATTAGATATTTACTGTCAACTCCCATTGCGCTTTCGGTAATTTCTAGCTCAATTAGCTCATGAGGAATCTCATAACTGTCAATGATGTCAAGAATATCATTAACAAGGTTTTTATTGCTCAAATGATTTCTGGAGAGATTTACCGCAATTGGTACTGGTGAAACTCCATTATCTAGCCATCTTCTAAGTTGTTTGCAAACTTTGGACAGAATGTGAAGATCAATTTCTGTGACAAATCCATTCCGTTCAAACAAAGGGATAAATATACCCGGAGAGATCATTCCTTTTTCGTGATGCAGCCACCTCACTAGAGCTTCAGCAGACACAAGCTCTGCTGTGACAGGATTATATTTGCCTTGCAGATAAAAGATAAAATCACCATGCCTCAATCCTTTATCAGCCGAGTCTTCAAGCTCCTTTTCAAATTGAAGCTTTTCTCTTAAATCGTTATTATAAAATTCAATTCGGCTTTCAAACCTATCATCTAACAAGGCTCTTTCAACAGCAATTTTAGTGTAACGATCAATCTCATCCACAGACATCGAGTTGTCCATGATCACATAACAGCCGAATACCATTTGGACTCGAAAGGTTTCTTCACTAAAGCCATACAAATTTACAATTGCGGCTTCCAGATTTTTTAGTCTGCTTATAAGCCTCTGTTCATCAGTCATTGTTAGAAGCATAGCAAATTCATCATAGTTTGCACGACAAAATAGCTCGTTCTCTAATACAAAATCTTGCATGCATTCAACAATATGTAAAACAATTGCATTACTGATCTCAACACCGAAGATATCACTGATTAAAGGCATTTTTTTAATCTTAAAATAGACACCCGTAAATTTTTTATCCATATTTTTACTCAATATCATGGTGGTATCTGCTTTTAATTTATTTAAGTTAGGTGCTCCAGTAACATCATCATAATAGGCTAGTTTATAAATTTTTTTGTTATACTTTGATTGTGAAGAAATTGCATGTACTGTATAGAGTACGAACAAAAAGATGACAAAGAAAGTCATAAAATAGGATAGTCTTCTCGTATCTCTTATAGGTTCTATAACGATTTCTTCTAGCACCAAGGATACGATAATCCAGTCATTAAACCCAAGAGGAGCATAATGCATAAGCCTTTTCTTATCATCAATTTCATACTTTGCATGCCCTGATATTCCGGCTTCCATATTGCTTTTCATTTCCTCAAAGGTAAAGTTTTCTATAAAGTTCACGCGATCACTTGAAAAAAGATCAAAAACATTGGATCCTACAAATTGATAGGTAGGGTTATCTTCGTCAAACGCAAAAAATATGTTATTCCCGTTTTTATCAAGAAAGTTTACGCTGCCTCTGCCGCTAAATGCAGGAGTGATATGTTTTCCTAATTCAGAGGTGTATACCTTGCCTAGTATGACACCTTCAATTAATCCATTATATCTTAAGGGAGTTGCAAAGATGGTTATATTTTTGCCGCCGTCCATTTCTGATAAGAAAGGATCTGAAACAACCGTTTCCCCGTTTAACGCACGGATAAAATAATCCTTGTCGGAAATGTTTATATTGTTTTCCCCGTTATTTGATGTTACATAGCCTAATTTGCCTGCAATTGCAAGATTGAAAAAACCACTCCCCTCAGTAATAGATTCAACTATTTGAATCACGTCCTGGTTGCTTGAACCATCAGTTAGAAGCTCTTCAAACATTTCCGAAATGATTTTAATATTCGCTATTTTATCATTTATAGCCAACATTAAGGTTTGCTTTTGCTGTTCCATGGTTTCATTTAAAGTTACACAGGCTGTGTTCGAGATCGTTTGGTTCAGATAAAAATTATAAAAATACAAAATAACAATAGCAATCAAGAAAATCAGGACAAAAGCAACAATTGGCTGACGAATATCAATATGATCTCTTCTCAATTTCGCACCTTTCAAATTACACACCTCCATTATCGTTTACAAATGATCAAAATGATGTCTGCAATATTACACGTGCAAGAGGAGCTGTATAGGATGCTTCTTTGCAGTCTTCGGGAGTGTTCTCTGTAGCACCTCTGTTATTCGTTAAGATAGATTTTCAAGAGCCGCGCGATTTCATTTAAGGGCGCTTGAACCGTTACAGCCCCAAGATTGTAAGCAACCATCGGCATACCATAAACCACGCACGATTCCTCATCTTGACCAATGGTGTATGCACCGTTCTTCTTCATGTTTAATAAACCCTTAGCTCCATCTTGACCCATTCCTGTCAATAAGATTCCTACAGCATTTTTTTTAGCCGTTTTAGCAACCGATTCAAACAGTACATCAACTGACGGGCGATGGCCGCTGACCTTCTCGCCAGGGGTGCAGGATATGCAAAAGTCTGAACCCTTCTTTTCTATCCGCATATGTAAATCTCCAGGCGCAATCAGCACTAAGCCTTGCCTGATCACATCCCCGTGGGCTGCTTCCTTTACCTCCATGTCACAAAGCCTATTCAACCGATCAGCAAACATTTTTGTGAATCCAGCTGGCATATGCTGCGTGATCACAATACCAGGTGTATAGGATGGCAAGAACTTCAAAATATCATAAATTGCATCTGTTCCGCCTGTTGAAGCGCCTATGGCAATAATAGTGTTGATATTTTTCATTGATCTTGATAAGGGAACATCGGCACGGACGTCAATAGGTAGTTCTCTTTTAACCTTGGCTGTGGAGGCTGCATTGATCTTTGATGACAACTCTTTTATAAAGGCTGTAAGCGTATAATCCTTTGACATATCGGGTTTTCTAACGAAATCAACCGCCCCCGCAGACAAGGCTTCAAAGACGCTTAAGTCCAAACTGCTCACCAATACCACGGGTACAGGATTCTTAGGAATCAATTGCTTCAGAAATTCCAAGCCAGACATCCCAGGCATTTCAATATCCAGTGTTACAACATCAGGGCGATGCTTAATAATTTTGCTGTTCGCTTCTACAGCGTTGGAAGCTATGTCTACAATTTTAATTTGCTTATATGCAGACAACTTTTGGCTGATCAATTTTTGAAAAAAAAGCGAATCATCGACCACCAGAACCTTGATTATTTTTTCCATTTGTGCTACCTCCTTGAGTCTGCTTCACTATTTGCTTTTTATATACAGCAGGCATAACATACATATATTTGTAATTTGTGTTCTGAGGCAGATCATTACCCAGGGTTTCAGAATGACCGATAAATAAATAAGCCTCATTGTTGGATGCATTAAAAAAACGTTCTGCTAATGCATCCTTGGTTTCCTTATCAAAATAAATCATTACATTTCTACAAAAAATCACATCAAATTTGCTTTTAAATTGAATTGGGTTCATTAAGTTAAATTCTCTAAAAACCACATTGCGTCTTATACTTGGGGTTACGTTGTATGTATGATCTTTGTTTTTTATGAAATAAAGCTTTAGCCATCTTTCAGGTAACTTTTCTAATGCCTCCTGTTTAAATACGCCCAATTTAGCTTTATTCAAGGCATGCTTAGAAATATCAGTAGCCAAAACCTTGGTATCATAAGCGCTGTTTTCGCCAAAATAATCGAATAGAATCATTGAAAGGGTATAAGGTTCTTCACCGGAAGAACAGCCTGCACTCCAAATGGCTAAAGATTTATCCTTTTTATTTTTTTCAAGCTGCGGCAATACTGCTGCTGAAAAGTAATTAAAATGCTGCTGCTCTCTCATAAAATAGGTGTAATTTGTTGTGAGTTTGCTCAGCATTTCTTCTACCTCTGCAGAGTCCGTACCTTTCATAATCCTTTCTGCATACTCAGAAAAACTTTTTAAATTCATAGCCACTATGGTATTTTGAAGTCTGCTTTGTATCAACCCTTTTTTCTTGCTTAAGTCAATCCCATAGTTTTGTTTGATAAAAGCAACGAAATGAATAAAATCATCATTATTTATGGGTATCATTGCTTCCTCCAATGCTGTTCATTAATTTTTCTGCGTCAAAAACTAAATAAACCACATCCTCAGTCCGAACAATACCCGACACCAATTCCTCCGCTTTATGAGAAGATCCAATGGATGAAATCAGATCGATATCAATGTCAAGCACGTGGGAAACCTCATCAACATGAATTCCAAACAAGACATTTGTTATTTGAATCACAATAATACAAGTAATAGTTGTCGCTTTGGAAGGTTGCTTTCCCATTTTAAGACCCAAGTCTATTATTGGGACAATTTGCCCTCTTAAGTTAATGATACCACTAATATAATTAGGGACCTTTGGAAGAGGCGTAATCGAAATATTGGTAATGATCTCCGAAACGACCTCTGCCATTATTACATAATTTAAGTCATCTTCACGAAAGGATAAGAATTTTTTTACGGTTTCTGGAATGTATGACTGGTTGTCATCATCCATATAATCTCTAAAGGCGTTCCTTTTATTCTCCATTGCTCCCCTCCTGTTTAGATACAAGCCGCTTCTTGAATATTTGCTAAATCTAAGATGAGGGAAATGCTACCGTTCCCTAATATGGTACAGCTTGCAATACCTGATTCTTTCATTTTGAAAACGCTAAGCAAGGATGGCAAGGGTTTTGCTACCACATTCTGTTCACCAATAAGCCTATCAACAAACAAGCAATAGCTCTTATCGCCGACTTCAATCCATATCATAATTCCATCTTCTAATTGGTTCACATTTGTATCAATATTAAAATAGTCATGTAACCTGATGACAGGCACAAATTCATGACCTTTATTGACCATTTCGTTGCGCTTAGAATCAAAAGCAATTTCCGCTTTTATCGGCTTGAAGGATTGTCTGATGTTGTTAATGGGAATGGTAAACAGATAATTTCCTACTGCAACACCCATTCCGGCAATAATGGCAAGAGAAAGTGGTATTTTGAATGAAACAATCGTGCCCTGATGTAATTCGCTTGAGAGCATAATTACACCACCTACATTTTCAATATTCTTTTTAACCACATCCATGCCGACACCTCTACCTGAAAACTCTGTGACCTGTTCTTTGGTAGTAAATCCGGGCGCCATCAGTAAATGTAATATTTCCTTTTTGGTGTATTCACTTTCGGGCTTGGTTAAAATCCCGTTTGCTTTTGCTTTCAAAAGTACTTTTACCAGGTCCACACCCTTACCGTCATCACTTACAGAAATAATGACTTCGCTACCTGTATGTTCAGCTGACAAGATAATTTCAGCTTCTGCATCTTTTCCGTTCTTGATTCTTTCAGAAACATCGTTTTCAATGCCGTGATCCATTGCATTTCTGACCAAATGCATAATAGGATCGCCGATTCCGTCTACAACTGTTTTATCCACTTCCGTATCTTCGCCGATAATTGTCAGGCGTACCTGCTTATTCAATTTTTGACTCATATCTCGAATAACTCTGTTCATTTTATGAAAGACCCCTGCTACTGGAACCATTCGAACAGACATTACTGTTTCCTGCATTTCTCCGATCAATTTCCGAAGTTGCCGTTCTGACTTTGTAAAGGTATCTAACTTTAATCCTTGTAACTCGGGCGAGGAGGCCACCATAGATTCGATAATTACGATCTCCCCTACAATATCCATCAGCTTATCAAGTTTCCATAAATTTACACTAATAATGTTTTGCTTCGCAGTTGTAGTTGCTGCATTTTGTTGTGTATATGTAAGTGATGATGAACTTTCTGACATCTGTGCTGTTTGCTTTTGTTCTTCAACTTGGGTTTCAAACAGGTTTTTCTCTATTTCAAGGCAATCGTTTGCTTGCCAAAATGTTTCTAAAGGTTCTGGTGCTCCTATCAATTCCTCTAACTTTGTTGCCTCAATTGGCTCTTCTGACTCTTCTGGTACTTGTATCTCAATTTTATAGTCCTTAATATAAGATGAGTCTTTAATGACTTGTATGGCCAGATCAACATCCTTTTGACTGAAAAAATGGAGTGTAAACCCTTGATCAATAATTATGGATTCTGTAGCACTGTCAGTGTCAACATTGGCTGGAGAATAGGTATAATTATCACATACATCGTTTATACCCATGACAAGCATAAACGCTCTAACGTTTAACATACCGGCGCTTTTATCAAAAAAAACTTTAATCATATAGGTTGCATTCTGGGGGATTTGTTGAGTAGGTTTGGGTTCTATATCTGAAGTTTGCGGCATATCCTCTCCTTTGAGCTTACTTAAAAAACCATTAAGTTCAGAGGAAATGTCTTGATCATCTTCAATGATAGGCTCACAATTTTGAATTCTGTCTATTTGAGCCTTTATAAAGTCTGCTGACAAAAACATCAAATCAAACAGCTTTGCACTATCCTTCTCCTGCAAGCCGTTTTGCCTGACAACAAAGAATACATCTTCCATCTTGTGAGCGACAGTCATAATGGATCCGAATTGCATCATAGCTGAGGAGCCCTTTATGGTATGCATGATTCTAAAAATTTCATTAACAGCTTCAAAGGTAAAACTTTTTGATTTTTCTGCTTCAAGGATTAAGTTGTCTAATTGCTCAATCATAGAGTTTGTTTCGAATAAATACATATCAAGCATGCTTTCCATTCCTTCATCCATCTCTGCAACCTCCTTTAACTCAGAAAACAATCGATTGAAATGTCTTGATTCTCAGATGAGAACAAAATGAGAAATTATAAAAAACACTTGCCACGAATGGCAAGTTTTTTATAAAAAAATAAGCCCTGAAGTTTTTTTACGCGGATAATGAAGAACACAGGTCCTTTTCTATATTGATTTGTAAAAACAAGGCATACTTCTCCCTACTTTCAAACTATTCTTTAAACCTAAAAAATATACTATCGTACATACCGAAATCAATATTCATATGTATATTACTATAGCATAGTAGATTTAACTTGTAAATAGAATGTGCATTTTCTATAACTCACATAAAAAAGCAAATTATGATTTCAGCCAACCAAGCTGTTAAACCTATTGTGAATATATAGTTACAAAAAGAATTACCCTACCAGATTTGGACCTTCTCCCATAGCTTTTCTGCAGCCTCCAGTATGAAAGCCTTTAATTCTTCAAGATTCATATACCGGATGGGATTTTTGTGCTGGCTGCTACCTGTATCATACCAATGTAAGGTACGCTTGTTCCATTGGTTGATTTCATCAGCTGACGGAAGGAATGGACGAGAGGCCTCAGCCACGTCCATCCCTTTCAATTCTATTTTCTTCACATCCAACCCTCGTGCCACAGCCAAGTCCTCCCAAACCTCCCGCCGCCAGGAACAGGTCTGATACAATGCAAAGTCCAACTGATCAGTATCATTATAATAAGCCATTCTTCGATCTTGGAGTGGGTTAGGATCACTATAGTAGGCTTTCATAAAAGCTGACGATAGGGTTTTGGCCCAGTATAAATCGGTTAGAATATGAAGCACATAGCCCAAATAAAAAGAAAAATCTTCATCATGCCGTTGACCGGATAGATAGGTCAAGAGAAGCATTGTGGTTTCTTCCACATCCTCGGGAGGAATTTCGGAAAACTTCATCTCTCCGTTTCTGAGTCTAAACAGGAGTAAATGAGTCATATCCTTATCCATTCTGCTTGATCCTGGGCGCATATGGATTGCATCTGGGGCGATAGAGCCCAAGTAAAATTGTCCCCTCTGTGAGGGGGACAAATCTAAATTATGAAACATTTCATTTTTATGAATGGTATAGGCCACTCCAAGGTGCACCATTGGCAAAGGCATAAGATCCCTCCATGTCAAATATTTTTTATCGTTTTTATCATTTGAACATCCCCTTTTTGATCAACACAAAGGAAACGGTCAGGGTGGCTATGACGGAAAGAACCAGGGGCACATAAAAATTCGGGAGGGGCAGCATTTCTACATTCATACCGTAAAAGCTAGCAATCATAGTAGGGATAGCCATCACGATCGTAATAGAAGTGAGCACCTTCATAACGATATTTAAGTTGTTGGAAATAATGGAGGCAAAAGCATCCATTACACCGGATAAGATATTAGAATAGATTGTAGACATCTCCACGGCCTGCTTAATTTCAATTAATACATCCTGCAATAAATCCTGGTCGTCCTCATAGAGCTTTAAAAAGCGACCCCGAAGAATTTTTTCAAGGGTGATTTCAATACCCTTCAAGGAGGTAGAGAAAAAAACCAAAGACTTACTCAGCCCTAGAAGTTGGATCAATTCCTTGTTTTTCAATGATTTATGCAATTCCTTTTCAACCTTTAATGAGATCTTATCAATCTGCTTTAGGAATTGAATAAACTTATTTGCAATCCGAAACATCAGCATGAGCAGAAGCCTGGTTTTCATATGGGTGTTTACATTTTTAACCGTACCGTTTACCAAGTCGTTAATGATAGGGTTGTCATCAATGGAGATGGTAATAAAATACTGATCAGTGATGATGATACCCATGGATATGGTTCGATATAAAATTGTGAGGCTTTCATCCTTGTCCGCAATGGGATAGTCAATGATAATTAAAGTTTGCCCATCATAAGATTCGATCCGGGAGCTTTCTTCCTCATCTAAGGCCGAAGTTATATAAGAAGAATCAATCTTTAATTCATCAACCAAAAAGCTTGTTTCCTTATTCGTGGGCTTTATTACAGATATCCAAGCCCCTTCACTCATTTCTTCAAGGCTTGTAACAACTCCATTTATAGTCTTGTAGAAGTTTATCAATGCTTTGCTCCTAACAATTAATATTTACTGATGCCGCTTTAGGGATTTTCTGATACAAATTACTATATTGATCTCACACAATAGCATACTAAAACAATGAATGCAAGACTTAACTCAGATGTAAAGTTAATCTTCAACGCTGTCAGAAGTAAAGGCCTTACTTCTTTCTGTGACAGTACCTAATGCTTAAGCGAAGCAAAATACAAAAAAAGCCGATGCAATCCTTAAAATGGAACCTAAAGAATGGACAATAATAAAAGTCTATTCAAATAGGTTCTATTTTTTTAAATGATAATAAAGATAGCTCATGTACAAAAATCACGAACGATGGTATAATAT
>CAZSXS010000014.1:0-53723 GCA_964611385.1 uncultured Defluviitaleaceae bacterium | reverse complement strand
ACAGGATTGTCTTCCCTTTTTCAACATTTTTTTTAGAGAACTTTTAACTCACAAGCAAAATAGTGTAGCTGTGAAAAAAGATTGAATTAGAACAAATATCCAGTTACCTTTAAATCTGATCCTATGTACACGTCAATCGCTGTACGATCAGAGTTGTTATCGCTTACGCAATCAAATGAAAACCATAGTGCATTACCGATTTGTTGGGAGCTTAGCAGCGTTCCAAATCCAATTTCTTTTTCATTAAGAAAGGCTTTGGCCGCTTCTAGCATGTTTGCTTCTTGAATACTTGTAAATTCCACAGTACTGGCATCTGCTATGTTATAGGTTGCTTCCATGTTCTCAAGAGCAGTTACTCTTCCTTCATTTTTCGATAAATCAACTTTGTCAAAGGATACACCATAGGAGTATGAAAATGCATCCTTCATCATATCAACTGTTTTGCTTTTTGACCATGCCAACTGAACGTGGATGTTTTGATTTTCGTCCATAACATGATCCACGATTACGCTTGTGCTTAGAAAATAATCATCGAGTGTTACTGTATGATCCCCTTTTTTCAAGGCTTCCATTCCTTGCTTTTTTAAAGCATCAATCTTCGTGATGTCATATCCGTTTTTCACGCCGATTGAAGTGAGCAAAGCCGGTCTTGAAATGTCTTCCGTATAAAAATCGGCAAAGTAAGATATTCCATCCCTGTTTTCGACTCCGTCTTTTGATGCAGAGGCTTTTTCATCCATCCAGGTTAAGCCAATTTTTACGCCGTCAAATGGCATTGTGTTGCACTCAAATCGTAGCTCCTGTGGAATTGAAATACCAAGAGTTTCGTGAAAGGCTTTTTCAGCTGTTGTTTTTAAGCTGCTTATCTGTGCTTCACTTAAAAAGATTGAGTTGACTAATTGACCTTTCTGTTGCTTTCCTTCAACGCTAAAGTCTTGCATATACTCCTTGGGCGTTTCTGCCTTCATAACTTTGTCGGCATCTGTACTCATACTTACATTTGCGTAAATTGGCAATGCGAAAGCTGAAAAGCTTACTATTAAACACATAGCCGCAACGGGTAAAGATAGATTTCTTTTCATAATGATGTCTCTCCTTTTTTAGTGCGTTGCACTGTTTATTTTTGTTACGGTCTTATCATAAACAATACTTGTGTTCGTGTTGTCTTAGAAATGTCATGGAGTTGCAAATCTTTTTTGCGGAATGATCACTTGAACGCATGTCCCTTTTCCAAAGACACTACTTATGTCCATTGTACCTTTGTGGGCCTCGACTATGGCAAGACACAGGGGGAGCCCAAGGCCTGAACCACCCTTTGCTCTATCCCTGGACTTATCCACCATATAGAAGGGCTCTACTATTCTTTTGAGTTCATCTTGTTCAATGCCGACTCCAAAGTCTTTTATCGTAAGGAGCAAACGATCATCGTTACGGTTTTCTAGGGTGAGATGGATAGAGCCGTTCTCATCGGAAGCGTTTAAGGCATTCTTACATAAATTTATAATGAGCGATATAAGAAGAGCCTCATCAGCATAGATAATTTCAGTTTTGTTTTCCACTACGATCGTTTGATCTTTCCTTTTGACAGAACTGTTTAGTGTATAAAGTGCTTGTTCAATAATTCTTTGAGGTCTTAAAGGTTTGATATCAATTTCAGATTTGTTGTTCACGCTACTCCATTTTAAAATTTTGTCTGAGAGCGAACTGAGTCTCTGCCCCTCTTTTTTGATATATTCTAATATATCATAAAGCTCCTCACCGCTTAATTCCTTCTGCACCGCATAGTCCGAATAAGCAACGATAGAGGTTATAGGCGTTTTTATTTCGTGTGCTAAATTAGACGCAAATAGTTCTTTTAAATGTGCCATCTCTGATAAAGCCCGTATATGCTCTTCAATTGATTCCGTCATATGATTAAAACTCTTCGCAAGCTGACCCACCTCATCATTATGAACAATTTTCAGGCGCCTGCAATATTCACCATTTGCTATGGAAATAGCCTGTTTTCGCAAGTCATGCAAAGGCTTAAGCGTTTTTGGGATTGTAAAAGATAATAATAGAAACAATAGTAATCCGGCTACAAAGATGGTTATTGCATTTCGCTTGGAAAGGCTCGTTATTGTTGTTTTAACTCTCGAACTATCTTGAATATAGTCCAGTCGAAAAAGAGTTTCATATATCTTGATATAGGAAGTGACGACGATCAAAGTTTTATCCTCTGCAACCGTTGTGAAGTAGTTGATCGTCCCATCTTTCTCAGGCGATACTTTCAGCCGAAGCACATCTTCATCTGATATATTTGAGTAAATTGTACCTGTTTCATCATTCGTAATCCTGTATGATGCCTCCGTCATGTAATAGTTTGAGTAGTCATCTGCTGAATTTCGAACGGTTCCGAATAAATAAAGGGCTTGATCCTCTAGTGAATAGTTTCGACTTTCTGCCATTTTCTTGATCGCATAACCGAATCTGAATTGTTCATTAATTGCGGTATCATAAGCATATTCCATTATTTTCGTATGGGCTGTTTGAATAGACTGTCCAACGCAAAGCAAACTTGTTAAGAATGCCAATGCGTAAACTACAATAATCAAGCGCGATTGCAATGAAAATGAACGTTTATTCGATGTCACTTCACTCATTTTCACTTACCTCAAATTTATATCCAATTTTATAAATGGTTTTAATTACGTCACCAAAGTCAAGTTTTGATCTTAGTTTTTGAATATGGGTATCAACTGTTCGCGTTCCACCGTTATACTCATAGCCCCAAACAATGTCCAAAAGATGGTCTCGTGAAAATAATAGCCCTGGATTTGTCATGAGCTTCTCAAGCAGTTCATACTCCAAAGGCGTTAAGTCAACTATTTCATTGTTCTTCGTAACTGTGTGTTTTTCTTTGTCTAAGGTAACATCTTTTGCTCTCAATAAAGGTGACTGTTTTTTTATGCGCCGCAAGGCAGTGTCAACCCGTGCAAGAAGTTCAATTGTCTCAAAGGGTTTCGTAATGTAATCTTCCGCACCCAGTCTCAACCCCTTAACTCTGTCAACGACTTCTGTCTTTGCACTTAAAAAGATAACGGGTATACCTTTCTTTTTAAACTGCTCAAGCAGTTGGTAACCATCATAATGGGGAAGCATGATGTCTAATATTGCTAGATCAAAATGAGTAGAATGAATCACATCCAACACCTTCTTTCCGTCTGGCACATGAACAACAATATATTTTCCGATCTCAAGAGTCATTTTAACAATCTTTGCAATGGACTCATCATCCTCTGCAATTAAAATCTTAAAAGACATAAATTTCCTCCTCGTTATTTGAAAATGTAAGACTTTTATAGTATAGCATTATAACGCCTTCGAATGCTAAAGTTGTCATAGACTTGTTATCATATTAATTGAGGTCGTGTCAAAACAGGACTGGATACAATAAAATCCAATTCATTCGTTTTTGATCGACGATCAAGCTAAAAATTTTTGTATTCTTGTAAGATTTTAAAGATGCTTTTCGAGTAGTATAGTGAACCGGTTCGTACAGCAAAGGTAGGTGATTAAACTGGTAACAGATGCTGACTTAAGTCAATTATTTAAAACAGACCCAAACAAAGGCTTGGAGTTATTAATGGATACATACATAGGCCTTGTGTATACCATAGTCCACAGTAAGCTGTATACCCTATATTCAAAAGAGGATATCGAAGAGTTGGTTGATTCAATTTTGGAGTTAGGCGAGCCTGATAGCGAAATCTTCATCAGAAAATACTTTTTTGAACAGCGGGCAAAAGAGATTGCCAAAATTGTTCACTTGAAAGAGGGCACCATTCATACGAAGGTGTCCCGCGGGTTAGCAAAATTAAAAAATTTATTAGGAGGTGAACAGCAATGGAGGACAAAATCATTACAGTGATGAGTGATTTAGACATTGAGAGTACTGCAACGTTGCTGAAAAACATGGACTGCCCCTTGGACAGCAACATTAGGGAGCGGATTAAAAACAAGGTTTACACAAAGGTAGGGCTTGTGAAGCCAACCAATAAAAGGTATTTCAGAGTACCGTCAATTGTAGCGGCTTCTCTTGTTGTTCTTTTGTTTGGTATGGGAGCAGCCTACTATAGTGGGATCGCACAGTTTTTTGGAAGCTATTTCAATAATGGAGCGCCATTAAGCCAGAATGAAAGCTATCTGCTGGAGCAAACGGGGCAAATGGTGCAGAAGAAAGCTACAGGAGAAGGGTATAGCGTTGAGATAAGCGCTGTAGTAGGTGATGGCGACCGCATGTATGCTTACATACGCGTTAGCGCAGACGATGGCACAGCTATGAATAAGGCGTATAGATTTAAAAACTGCTTTTTATATTTGGCAGAGGATAGCGAACATAAAAACACAAAAGGCCAGTATATTATCCCTGAAGCTTTGGCAGATGAAAACCCAAATGATAACGAAGTTAATTTTATCATTCGCTTTGATCCGTTTATAGAACGCTTTGGCGAAAGAGTGAATCTTATCGGAGCAGAAGTGGCCATTGATTTTCAAGATTTGATGGAATGCTCTGATAATGGCAGTATCATTACAGACGTAGCTTACCACGATTGGGAAATCCCTTTAACGATTAGGGATAAGCAAACGACTCTCGCAGTTTCATTCCAAGACACAACAGTGCCTCTGGAAGGCTGTGATTATGCAATTGATGAAATCCGTCTGTCACCACTGTCTTTAAATATAGACGGCACTCTGGAAGTAACAGGAAACGTAGAAAATTGGGCCTCAGTACCCATAAGCATTAGACAAAAAGATGGAACGCTGATTGAAAGCTTTTACGAAGACACCGTAAGCAGCAGCACCCAGGATATGCCGAAAGGATTGATTGCAATCCAGAAAAACATCATATTCTTTAGACCGATAGACCCCAGCTCCGTTCAGTCTGTTAGGATAAACGGTGTCGAAATTGAATTGAACCAAAATTAATACAAAAATACGATTGCCATGGATCGCGGGCCTTCACTTTGATTTTCATGCAAAGTTGACCTTCACCTCAACTTTTATGAATGGTCAGCAGGCAAAGCAACCAGGATACAACAAAAACCTATACGTTTAACAAAACAGTGAAAGAAAAAATCGGCAGCAGGACGATAGAATCACGCATTGACACTGTAGAGTTCTCCCCTATCTCTATCGTTGTAAAGGGGAGAAAGGAATCTGTAGACAGAGCTATCATTCCTATGTCTTTAAAGAAAAAAGATGGGACAGTGGTTAAGCTGGATGTACGTGGAGGGTTTAACGATGGCGACCTTAGAGCTGTCTGTATATTTGAGGAGCCGATGGATTTAACTGAAATTCAATCCGTTGTCATAGCAGATACCGACTTTGAGCTATAATAAGGAGTGTAAACAAGGTGGTTGGTTTGGAAGATGATCTGCTGGCAAACGTGCTTTCAAAATGAGTGTTGATTCATTTTAGCGTTTTGCTAAGCAGGCTATAGGAAGCGTCTTTTAGGCCGTAGGGTATTCGTACTCTGCGGTCTTTTTAATTTTCTACGAGATGTTTCCAAGCTCTTCTTGACGATTTGGAAAACTTCTGTTATTTTAAATGAAACCTTTCATAATAAATTTACTTATGGCAGTATAATAACTTAAAGAAGGAATGAAGAAGGTATGGGAAAAATTGCAGTCATAAACACAACCGCTATGACGATCAGCGGCTTGAAGCCTCACTTTGAGCGAGAGCTTTCAAACCATAAGATTCTCAATTTTCTGGATGAGAGTCTGCTGCCCGAAATCAATGAAGCCGGTCAGATTACGGAGAGCATTCGGAATCGGTTTTTTAGCTTGATAAACAATGCGGCTTTAAGCAAGCCAGATGTGATCCTTTGTGCCTGTTCTTCTGTGGGTGGGCTGTTGGAAGAAAGCCGGAAATTTTTAGAAATTCCCGCCCTTCGGATCGACGAGCCGATGATACGAGAGGCTTTGACCCTCGGAAATCGGATTGCTGTCATGGCCACTTTGCCATCCACCTTGTTGCCTACGACTGATTTTCTGCGGCGCTGTGCTGCGGAGTCTGGCAAAGAGATACAGATTGAAGAGATCGTTGTGGAAGGTGCAGGGGCGCTTATGTCTTCGGGAAAGACGGAGGAATACAAGGCTCTTGTGGCGGAAAAGATAAGAGAAGCGCAAGAAACAAGCCAGGTTATTCTCTTGGCACAGGCTTCCATGGCCGGAGCCTTACAGGTTTTGGGTGAGCCGAAAAGGCCCGTATTGACCAGCCCTCAAAGCGGGATCGCGGCTTTAAAGGCCTATTTAAAAAATGAAGAATCATGAGGTAACCGTATGAAGTACGTCATAGGAATTGATATCGGTTCGACGCACTTAAAAGCTTGTCTGGCCGATGAAACCATGCAGATTGTCAAAATCGTTATTGTGGACAATGACCTGGATGTGGCTTCGGAGTGCGGCTACTGTTACGACTCGGAAATTATTTGGCGGAAGCTCTCACAGGCAATTTGTGAGCTTTCCTTGTTTACAAAGGGAGAAATCTGTAGCATCGGTCTGACCGGAATGGCGGATTCCGGCCTTCCTGTAGACGAAGAGGGCAAGCCCCTGTTTCCTGTTATTCCTTGGAGCAACAACTGCGGCTTTGAATTTCGAGAAGAAATTACAAAGCAC
This sequence comes from uncultured Defluviitaleaceae bacterium, assembly GCA_964611385.1. Lineage (GTDB taxonomy): Bacteria > Bacillota > Clostridia > Lachnospirales > CAYPQA01 > CAZSXS01. The sequence goes on along the minus strand of CAZSXS010000014.1, from coordinate 47,061 downwards.
TTTTCAATCAGTGAAATCTACCGCCTGACAGGCCAAACCCTTCACCCCAAGTTCGCTTTTTCCCGCCTTTTGTACTTACGGGAATACCATAGGGACATTTTTAAGCGAATGCATGTATGGCTTTCGCTGTATGACTTCATTCTATTGAAGCTGACAGGCCGCTTGATCACAGACCGCTCCCTTGCCTGCCGGACGCTAATGTTCAATATCAACACCCTGGACTGGGAAAGCAAGCTGGTGGATTATGTAGATATGAAGGGGAGGTTACCCGAGGTTGTGGACATGGGGCAGATTGCTGGGCCTTTGGACGCAAGTGCTGCTCAGGTGACTCAATTACCGTCTGGTATACCGGTTGTATGCGGGGGTCATGATCACCTTTGTGCGTTGGCAGCCACAGGAGCCTTTCAAAAGGGCGAGGTACTTAACTCTCTTGGAACCTCCGAGGTATACGTAGGTTTAGTCGAAGAAAAGAACGAACCTGCGCTTTGCTTACAATACGGCATCAACCAAGGCTGTTTTGCTGGAGGGCGGCGGTACTGGATGGCCAATCTGCCCTCATCTGGTGCTTCTATTGAATGGCTACGAAAGCTTTTATCTTATGAGAAGCCTTTGGACTACAGACTCTTTAACGAAGTAGAGAACTTACAGGACAACGGGGGTGTTTTATTCATTCCCCATATCAACGGGCGGGGAAGCCCCCATCCCGATCCAGAAAGCAGCGGCATGTTTTTGGGATTGAAAAGCACCACTACGATTTACAACCTCATTCAGGCGGTCTATGAAGGCATTGGCTTTGAGTCACGCTGGATTTTGGACAGCATAGAGGAAGCCTTTAATCTGAAGGTAGAGCGGCTGATCGCTGTTGGGGGCGGCACCAAAAACATACCCCTTTTGGCCACAAAGGCTGACATAAGCGGGCGGGATATTTATATACCCTCAATGGCAGAGATCACCTTACTAGGGGCAGCAAATTTTGCAGCACAGGCAGCGGGCTTAGCTGACAGCATGATCAGCACTGGGAGCTTTACGAAGCGTATGCCTGGCCCCCAAAAGCGGGAAGCTTATGGTCGGAGGTTTCAAGTTTACAAGGATTTACACAGGGATTTGAATGGTCTCTTTAAGCTTTAACAAAATAAAGAAGGAGCAAATGAACATGAAAAATTTAAGTAATTTAAACCCTCTCTTGCAGTCGGCAATGGAAAAAGGGTATGGTGTAGGTTCTTTTTCTGCCCGATCAACCTTTCTGATCCCTTATGTGATCCGGGCGGCGGAAAGACAAAAATCTCCCTTAATCGTTCAGATTTCCGCCAATGAGTTTAACTGGTTTCAGATCAAGCCGAAGGAGTTTGCAGAGGCTTTTTACCGGCTGGAGGTTTCTGTTCCGGTCTGTCTGCATTTGGATCACACCAAGGATATTGATACCATCAAAGACGCCATTGATGCGGGTTTTACTTCCGTCATGATTGATGCCTCCCATCTGAGCTTTCAGGAAAATGTCGCACTGACAAAGCAAGTGGTGGCCCTGGCTCACGAAAAGGGTGTATCTGTCGAAGCGGAACTGGGCAATATCGGCGGAGCAGACAAGTTGGAAACCGGACAGGACACTACCCTTTTCACCAAGCCCGACGAAGCGCTGGAATTTGTAAAGCAGACACAGGTAGATGCTTTGGCCGTCTCCATTGGAACGGCTCATGGGGTTTATCCTGTGAAAAATCCAACGATCCATTTCGATTTGTTGACGGAAATCCGTAGCTTAATCGATACCCCCTTAGTGCTGCATGGCGGCTCCGGCCTGCCGCCCGAAACCGTCAAGCGTGCCATCCTGCTGGACGGACGTAAGGGCGTTTCCAAAATTAATATCGCCACGGACCTGGAGCAAGCCTTCTTGGCCGCTATGGACAAAACCCGTATGCTCAATGCAGAAATCAACACCCTTCCACAGGCACTCTTAGAAAAAGGCGCCGAGGCAGTAATGCAAGTGGTGGAGGATAAAATTCAAAACTTCTTGTTTTCTGCAAATAAAGCTTAATTGGCTTTTTAACTAAACTAACGGAGGATACTATGTCTTTAAGAGTTGGTGTTGTGGCCGACGATATTACAGGCGCAAATGATATCGGAATTATGTTGGCCAAGAACGGATATTTGACTGGAGTAATACCCTTTGACCAAGGGGTCAAAGACTCTGACTTTGAGGGACTGGATGCGGTGATCTTGGAAACGGATAGCCGCTTTGATGCCCCCGAAATTGCGTATCAAAAGGTTTATGCTGCTACTCTGCGCTTGCAAAAGGCTGGGGTTGATCAGTACTTTAATAAAACTTGTTCTGTCTTTCGTGGAAATGTCGGAAGCGAGTTTGATGCTATGGCCGATGCCCTGGGTATAAGTCATTCCATGGTCATTGCAGGCTTCCCGAAAAACGGAAGAACGACCCTCTACGGGATTCATTATCTGAATGGAAAGCGCCTGGATCAAAGTGCATTAATAAATGACCCCGTTCATCCCACCACAGAACCCAGCCTTGCAAAGATTATTCAAAAGCAAAGCCAGCGGAAAACGGAGACTTTTACTTTTGAGGACTTGGACTTGCCCTTTGAGGAGCAGTTGCAGCTTTTTAAACAGAAAAAGGAAAATGCTGCCTATTTGATCTTTGATGTGCGGAACCAAGAGGATTTGGTGAGAATCTCCCGGCTGATTACAGATGAAAAAAATATTTGTGGTAGCTCGGCCATTATGGAGGAGCTGCCGAAGCTTTGGGGGGAAACGACACCACTCACCACGAAGCTCAAGAGCCATCTTCACCCCATTACAGATCAAAACGGTACGCTTGTCCTCGCCGGAAGCCTGACCAAGCAAACCAAAGAGCAGGTTGCTTACTTAAAGAAGATGGGCTATCCCAGCTTTTGTCTGGATACAACAAAAGTCTTTGATGCGGAAAGCTGTGAAGTCCTGGTTAAGAGCCTTGCGGAACAGGCCATTCCACTTCTTCAATCCGGCAAGCCAGCGCTTTTACATACAGCGAACTCGGACGAAGCTGTTAGCCTGACTAAAAAAATGGGCTATGAGCGCGGCCTAAAAGACGGAGAATTGGGCAAGCTGGTGTCGGCTGCTTTAAGCAAGGCGGCTGGGTTGATTCAGGAAAGGACGGGCTGTAAACGTATAGTAGTTGCTGGGGGAGATACCTCAGCCGCTGTTAATCAAAGCCTCCAGATCAGTAAAATGATTATCCTGGAAGAAATAGAGCCTGGCGTTCCTACGATGTATGGCTACGGAGAAAAAGGAGAGATGCTTTTGGTTTACAAATCGGGGAGCTTTGGCTCCGAAGAATTTTTACACAAGGCCTGTGGGAGTTTGATGACCTATGCGTTTTGAGGAAGAACGAAGCACACTTGTCAGAATCTGCCACTTGCTCTTTGAACGAAAGCTGGTGGCCGGCGCCGATGGCAATATCAGTATGAGGCTGGATGAAAATACGATCCTCATCACCCCTTCTGAGGTCTGCAAGGGCTTTTTGGAGCCGGAGCAGCTTTTGCTCATCAACACAGAGGGCAAGGTCTTGGAGGGGCAGCTTCGTTCCACCAAGGAAACAAAGCTGCATCTGTCTTATTATAAAAATAGGCCGGATGTCAAGGCCGTGCTGCATACGCACCCTCCTTGTGCAACAGCCTTCGCCGCCTGCAACAACACAATCCCTTTCGATGTATTGATTGAGCTGCCAGTCTTGATCGGGGAGACTAGGCTACTCCCCTATGCCAGACCGGGGAGTGAAGCCTTATTTGAATGGGTGGATCAAAACACCGACAGCGATGTGCTTTTGCTTGCCAATCATGGGCTTGTGGTGGCTGGTAGTGACCTGCAACAAGCCTTTGTAAAGATGGATGCCTTGGAGAATGCTGCCCAGACCATCTTGAATGCCAAGATTCTGGGGACGATTTCCTACATCAGTGACGAGGAAGTCAAAGTCATGAGAAAAGTGAAGTAGTAAAATTCTCTCCGGAGGATTGCAGTCTGAGAAAATAAAGGGTAAAATCATAAAAAATGTCAAAAGGGTGGGTGCTTCAAAATTCTGAAGGATGTATACCGCACCCATGTCCGGCTTTTTGAAAAGGCTTAGAGAATATAGTCAAATTCACAATAGGAAAGGGATACTTGATATGAAAAATGGTACCTTGTACATGATAGGAAATGCGCATATTGATCCGGTGTGGCTGTGGCAGTGGCCGGATGGTTTTCAGGAAATTAAGGCGACGTTTCGCTCGGCTTTGGATAGAATGAAGGAGTTTGATGATTTTATTTTTACCTCCAGCTCCGCTTCTTATTATGAGTGGATAGAGCGGAACGACCCCGATCTCTTGGAGGAAATCAAAGAACGGGTAAAGGAAGGGCGTTGGGTGATTTGTAACGGCTGGTGGGTGCAGCCGGACTGCAACATTCCCACCGGCGAAAGCTTCGCGCGGCACGGCTTATATGGACAGCGCTTCTTCCGGGAAAAGCTGGGCACGATGGCCAAGACGGGCTACAATGTGGATAGCTTCGGCCACAGCGCAAGTCTGCCGCAGATTTTGAAAAAGTCCGGTATGGATGCCTATGTGTTCATGCGTCCCGGCCCTCATGAAATGGGTTTGCCTGCCCCTGCATTTCTTTGGGAATCTCCAGACGGAAGTCAGGTCAAGGCTTTTCGGATTCCTTATGAATACTGCACCTGGCCAAAGGAAATCAGCGGTCATGTGAAGCGCTGTGCTCTGGAAATCAAGCAAGACATGGATAGTGCCATGTGTTTTTACGGAGTCGGCAACCACGGCGGCGGCCCGACTAAGGAAAACATCCGTTCCATCCTTGAAATGGACAAAGATCAGGATCTACCAAGATTACGCTTAAGCTCACCAGATCAATTTTTTGCGGCTCTGGAGGGCAAGACCCTGCCTGTTGTCTGTTCAGACTTGCTGCATCATGCTTCCGGCTGCTATTCGGTGAACTCACCTGTGAAAATGCTGAACCGCCGAGCTGAAAATCGGCTGATGATGGCAGAAAAATTAGGGGTTCTGTCCTCTGTCTTAACGAAGCACCCCTACCGCAAGGAAGAGCTGACTACTGCCTGGAAAAAGGTACTCTTTAATCAGTTTCATGATATATTGGATGGCTGCTGCCTAGAGGAAGCCTACGACGATGCCCGAGACAGCTATGGACAGGCATTGAACTTGGGTCTTGAATGTCTTCATGACAGTGTTTCAGCAATCTCCTGGCGGATTAACATCGACTTTGAGGAGCACATGTACCCCATCGTTGTGTTCAACCCCTGTGGATTCTCACTGACCAGTCTAGTGACGATTGAATCGCGCTCCATTCCGGCAGACTACGCCCTCTTTGATCACAAGCAGCAAGAAATCCCCTTCCAGAGGCTTAGATCCTCCGCAACAAGCGGCGGTCGCTCCAAGCTTGCTTTTATGGCAGAGCTTCCGGCCTTGGGCTACCAACTGTATTGCTTGCGTAAGCTTGCACCTATCAACCAGGAGCAAGACACAGAGGAAAGCGGCACAATCCAAAAGAGCTTTGAACCGATTTTCAACGATGGAAAGGTACTGGAAGGGACTTACCTGCGCCTTGAAATTGACGAAAATGGGTACTTGAAGTCCTTATTCAAGAAGGATACCAACATGGAATTACTGGTCGGCCCTGGGGCTGTTCCTGTAGTGATAGAAGACAAGAGCGATACTTGGAGTCATGGCATCCGTCGCTTTAACAAAGTGCTTGGTCAGTTTAAGGCCGATCGGATCATTCCCCTTGAAACTGGCCCAGTTAAAAGTACCATCCGTGTCATGAGTAGCTATGAAAGTTCGAAAATGATACAGGATTTTAGTGTATACCAGGATATGCCCTATGTGGATGTCCAAGTGGAAATCGACTGGCGTGAGCAATTCAAAATGCTGAAGCTACAGTTCCCACTCAATTTGCATTTCAGAAAGGCCATCGCAGAAACACCCTATGGCTATACTGAGCGGGCCTCGGACGGGGACGAATACCCCATGCAAACTTGGGTAGACGTTAGCGGAGAAGTTCGCGGACGTGCGCAAGAGTTGGTAGGCTTGGCCTTTATCAATGATGGAAAGACCGCCTACGATATCAACAACCAAGTTGTGAGTCTGAGTCTTTTACGTAGCCCTATATTTGCTTATCACGATCCCCTGGTTCCGGATCCCGAAGCGCACTACAGCTTCATTGACAACGGGAAACAACGCTTTACCTACCGACTGCATCTTCATGATGGTAGCTTTGAAAAAGCGGGCATTTTCCAGTCTTCCCAGTCCCTTAATCAAGCACCTTACGCCGTTTTCGAAACCTTCCACTCCGGCAATCTGCCAGCAGCAGACAGCTTCATAAGCATCAAGGAACTGGAATCTGACTTCTACGACAAGAGCATAGCCAAGGATCCAAACGCCGACAGCAGCCAAAGCACCAGCGTCCTTTTAACTGCTGTCAAAATGGCCGAGGACGGAGCCGGTTTCATCCTTCGCTTCTACGAAGCCGCAGGCATTCGCAGCAAAGTATCTGTAAATCTTGCCAAACTAGGCAGGACTCTCACCCTCAACTTTGCGCCCTCTGAAATAAAAACCCTCTTTGTTCCTTTTGATGGAGAAAAAAGCGTGGAAGAGACCAATTTACTCGAGGATGTTATTCAGTAAGTTTCTTTCAAAAAAGCCGAACATAGGTGAGGTGTGAATCCTACGTAGATTTTGCCAGACCCTTCAAATTTATGTGTTACAGTACTCCCCCCAACGTCCGACTTTTTTGAAAGGTGGGGGGAGAGGGTGCGGGGGGAGGGGACGGAAGACTTTTTTTGCCGTTTGAAAAAAAGTTTTCCGCCCCCTCCCCCTGCGGTCTTTATTATCAACCAGGAGGTGTTTATGAATCGTACCGATGAAAGGGTAACAATGAAAAACGTGGCTAGACTGGCAGGCGTGTCCCTGGGCACGGTCTCAAATGTCATAAATAACTATTCCAGTGTAAAAGATGAAAATAGAAAAAAAGTGCAGAAAGCCATGGAGGATCTGAAATTTGTTCCGAATATGATGGCAAAGCAGCTCCGCTCTAATCGTAGCTCTGTGATTGGTCTGATCCTGCCTACGATTTCCAACCCCTATTACCCTATCGTAGCCCAGGGTGTCTCCGATGAGGCCACGGCGAAAGGCTATAGCACCTTGCTCTGTATGACCAATCGGAATTCCAAAGAGGAAGTTCGGATCCTCAATGAGCTTTTGTCCCGACAGGTTGCCGGTATCATCATTGCTAAGTCTCAGCTTCGCTATGACGAGCTTTGTGAGTATTCTAAAAAGATTAAAATCGTCCTCCTGGATTATCTGTCTTACCCCTCGATAGAGGTGGATGCCATTGCCACCACTAATTATGAGGGTACCTTGGAGGCTGTCCGCTATATTTGCCGCCTGGGTCATCGCAATATTGCCTATATGGCTGGCGATCTTCAATACGAAAGTGCGAACCAACGCTTGCAAGCCTATCGAGATGGCTTGCGCCAACAAGGTCTGGAGAACGTGCAGGAAAATGTGTCGGTTGGACAATACTCAATGGAAAGTGGCTATGAACGGGGCCTTGCGCTTTTGAGTCAAAAAAATCGCCCTACAGCTGTCCTCTGTGCGAATGAGATGATCGCTGTTGGGCTTTATCAAGCAGCTGAGCAGCTTAATATCAAGATTCCCCAGGACTTGTCTGTGATCGGCTGCGATCATACGATGCTGTCTGTGTCTCTTTCGCCAAAATTGACAACCATCGACCAGCAGATGCAAGCACAGGGATCCCTTGCTGTAAGCCTTTTGCTGGAAGAGCCTCAACCCGGACAGTACCAAAAAGAAAATGGTGTTTATGTTTTAAAGACGCAATTTATTGAAAATCAAAGTTGTGGAGTGAATATGGTATCATGCTTAAATTAAGTTCAGTTCAAATCAATCTAGCCGATGGAAGCTTGATTGATATCAATACGATTCAGAAGGACGGAGACCTGGAATTTGATAACCACTTGCATCACACAAAGATAAGCACTGTTTTCGATGAAGACAGTGCTATTTTTAGTGTTTGCTCGGAGTTGAAGCCCGCTTCGCCCCTTTTCAAAAAACAGAATTATTTTAGTCCAAGCCAAGCCATTAATTTGCGCTTTGCTTCGGAGAAGGGGGACAGGCCGATATCGGAAACCACCTGTACGGACTCCTCTGCTCAAAGAGCCTATCTGGCCGTCTATCAGCATAAGGAATGGTGGCTGCGACCCGTACAGTTTACGGGAGAGGAAAACATCCCCGAAAGAACCCAGCTTTTACTTTGGCAAGAGGGGGATCTCTTCTATATTATGATGAGTCTTTGCGGAAGTCAGTATCGTTCTGATCTTTCTGGCTCCAAGAAGGGCATTCAAGTCAAGCTTTCCTCCAACTGTAACGGCTTGAATCGCTGTGCAGAAAGTGCCTTTATCCTTTGCAAAGGTAAGGATCCCTACCTTTGTCTTGAAACTGCATCCAAAAAGCTGATTCAAGCCGCAAAGGCTCCTGTTCGGCACCGGAGTGAAAAGGCTTTCCCAGAAAAATTTAAAAAGCTGGGCTGGTGTAGCTGGGACGCATTTTATAAGGAAGTAAGTGCCAAGGGAATTTTTGAAAAGCTGGATGAATTGAAAGAGAAAAAAATACCTGTGGACTGGGTGCTGATTGATGACGGCTGGTCTGACGCGGATTATAAGCGCCTGGAACTAAAGGGGCTTTCAGTGGCGGAAGAAAGGTTTCCAGAGGGTCTGGCGAAAACCATCGAAAAGATCAAGACGGAATATCAAGTCTCCTATGTGGGTGTCTGGCAGGCTATTATGGGGTATTGGAATGGGCTTGCCCAAGATCATGTGTCTAATGTCCTAAAGCCCTATTTGAAAACACTGCCTGATGGGCGGCAGATCCCTTCCTTTGAAGCCCATGAATGCTTTGGCTTTTGGAATCACTGGCATCGCTTTTTGAAGGAGCAGGGGGTGGACTTTGTAAAGGTGGACAGCCAAAGCGCCGTTTCCATCTTTTACAGCGGGCAAAAGACCTTTGGCGAGGCTTCCAGAGGGGTGCAGCAAGGCTTGGAAGCCTCGGTGTCTCTGCATTTTGATAATAACATCATCCACTGCATGGGCATGGCTCCGGAAGAAATCTGGAACAGACCGAATGCTGCCCTGAGCCGGAGTAGTGACGACTTTGTGCCGGAGGTAAAGGATGGCTTCCGGGAACACGCCCTCCAAAACGGCTTCAACTCCCTTCTGCATGGACAGTTCTACTGGGGTGACTGGGATATGTTCTGGAGTAATCATCGGATGGCCTTGGACGATGAGCAAAAAACCATAGTGGACATAAGCCGCCAAAATTCATTCCTCCGTGCGGTAAGCGGCGGCCCCGTTTACACCAGCGACAAGGTTGCCCAAACGGATCCCAAATATCTTCTGCCGCTGATTAGCAAGGATGGTACCGTTCTACGCTGCGAGGAGGTAGGCTTGCCTACGCTTGATTGCCTCCTGCAATTTACCGTGCTCAAACTCTTTAACCGCTATAGGGACTGCACGATGGTGGCAGCATTCAGCTTTGAAGATGAAAACGAAAAAAATCCTCCCTGCCGTCTAACCCTAGGGGACATTCCGGCGCTGAAGGAGGATCAATACTGGCTGTATGATTGGTGTGCAAAAGAAGGCTCTGTGCTTTCAAGAGAAGACGCTTACGCCTTTACCCTGTCTTCAAACGATGTGGCTCTGTTTCTGCTGCTTCCGGCCAAGCACTTCTGCCCCCTAGGTTTGATTGGCAAATATCTTTCCCCAGCTACCATAGAAAAAGCAGAGCTGTACGGTGATAAGGCCTACATCTGGCTGATTCAAGGCGGTTGCTTTGGCTTCTTTTCTGAACTGCCGCCGAAAAGTTTTACGGTCAATGGCAAAGAAACGCCTTGGGAGCAAAAAGGGAAACTGTATCTTGTGGACTGCGAGACGGAGGAAAAGCCGTTTATTGCGATTTGTTTTTAAGCAGTTATAATTTTAAGTTTGTATAACCGCCCGGCTTTTCAAGGTGTTTTGAGATAGTGAAAGCGTTAACAAATTAATAAAGCGTATAATACGAAAAGGCCGTCAGAAATGACGGCCTTTTGATGTTTTGTGCTAAATAATCTATTTTGGATTGTTTAGCCAATGTAAGTTTGTTTTTGGGATCTACTCGCTCTCTCCAAAATTCAAGAGGTATTTAGCACAAGCGGTTTCGAGCCTCTGGAAATCGCAACAATTTTCAACCATTATTTGGTCTTGTTTCTTCACGACAGTACTATAAACGTATTTTGCTAACCGATGTATGGCCTTTGAATTTTTCTGACAAAATCGCAATTCTAAATCAAGCAAGCGCCTATACTCTAAAGAAGGCTCATCTTTAATTCGTTTTATTGAAACCGCGTACAATGGAACAGGAATCATAAAAGAAAATCGTATGCTGGATATGGCTTTGCCTTCTTCATTTTTTATTATTATATTCGTGCGTTGTGCAGTCGCAAAAGATGATATTGGTGCAAAATAATCATGACCGTTTACGAATAACACAATTCCACACAGGAACTTATCATGCTTGCTTGTAGCAGAATAATCTATCTTCGGAACTTTTGAATCAAAGTTACGCAAATATGATATGTAATCAACTCTTACTTCATAAAAATCCAATTGCTTATCCATGTTTTTCTCCCATACTTAAAAATGAGGGTCGGTTTTGTAACCGCCCCTCGCATTATGGTCGCACTTACGGCGGCGAAGCGCCGAGAATATACAAGTCGCACTTACAGTGGCGAAGTACTGAGAATATACAAGTCGCGCTTACGGTGGCGAAGCACCAGAATTAGCAGTTGAATTTCTTTGCTGCACTATTATTATACTCGAAACTTGCAGAAAAAACAACTTCAAAATGAATATCAATCAAATAACGCGTAGGTTCAAATAGACATCTGTATAGATTGTGCCTACTTTCTGTCACAGATGATAACCTGCTTCAATACAGCCACAACCATACTTCACCAACCCTATGCGGTTGTGTTTGAAATCAACAGAGCGTTCATTTACTTCTGCTTATAATCTGCTACACTCTATAAGAACTCAATCGTTCGGTTGTTCAGTTAAACGATAGCCTAACCAATATCTAAAGGAGGAAAAAACATGCAAGACTTCGGCGAAATATTATCAGAAACCAGAAGGAACAAAAAATTGACTCAGGAGGAATTAGCCATAAAGCTTGGGGTGACCCCTCAGGCCATTTCTAAGTGGGAGCGGGGCGTTGGAATGCCGGACGTAGAGACTCTGTCTTATCTAAGCCGGGTGTTAAACTGCTCTGTGGACTATCTGCTTTCGGTGGAACAACTTAAGTTAAATCCAGAAGATGGAATACCAGAACAAAAAAGGTTGATGAGTTGGGTCTTGGCAGAGCCCATCATGCTCTGCTTTGGAACTGGATTTATACCGCTGCTCATCCAAGAGAACGAAAGCAATTTTGCAGGGTTACAAGCGATGAGGTTGTCTCTTGCCAAGGAGCATGGTTACTGGCTGCCCCTGATTCGATTGGTAGACGAAAGCACCTTAGAGGAATTGGAATATCAAATACGAATCTATGGTCAGATTGTGGACTCAAAAAAAATAACCTCCTTGGAAGGGGTGAACGGAGATAGCATCTACCAACACCTAAAGGAGGTTTGCGTAAAAAATTATAAGTACATTCTCAACAGGCAAGTCGTCAAGACCCTGATTGATAATGTAACAGCCAAGCATCCGGCTGTAACACTCAATATCCCAGACAAAATCTCCTATGGGACTGTGCAAAAAATCCTGGGTATTCTGATTGATAAAGGTAAGCCGATCCGCAACCTGATCAAAATTTTGGAATTGCTGGAGGATAGCCTAGAATCAAGCAAGGAATCTGCAAGCAGCCTGGAGGCTATTGGCGCTTACATTGCGGAGAATATTTGAGTGCATAACCTTACTACAACGGGTGTTCATATTACCGCACGTACCAAGAAACATGGGTATCTACGTACAAGCCTCATAAGGGACACCGCCCTACTCTCGTGCTGATCGCAAGCCGATTCGGGTATCCCTTATGAGGCTTTCATCGGATCGCCTTATGCCATTTATGCCGCTCACAGCATCGCTGTGAATCCTAGTGCCTTTGCCCGATCCGGGAAATCAGTGATCACGCCTGTGACGCCCAGGTCTATCAAAGCACGGATCTCCTCTTCGGTATTGGCTGTCCAGGGATTGATGTCCAGTCCATTCGCCTTAGCGGTCGCTATTATTTCTTTGTTCAGAGGCTTCCAGTGCGGGTGAATGGCATCCGCTCCAATCTCCTTGCAAAATGCAATCACATCACCAGGGTACTCGCCATAAAGATAGGCGGTTTTTACATCCTTGTGCATTTGCTTGAGGGTCTTTAAGCTGTCTGCGTTAAAGCTGGAAACAAGAACCTGCTGAATCACATTAAACTTTTTGATGGTCTTATAAAAAATCTCTAAGGCTTCCTCACTCAGAACCTTTATTTCTATGTTAATGATCTCCAGGCCGGAAACCACAGCCAACATTTCCTCAAGAGTAGGGATCTGTGTGCCTTGAAACTCCGGCGCATAACGGCAGCCGAAATCATATTTCTTTAGCTCGTCAAGCGTCATGTCGGCGATTGCACCCTTGCCGTTTGAGGTTCTGTCAATGGTTTCGTCATGGCAGACCACAATAACCTTGTCTTTGGTGCAATGTACATCACACTCAATCCCATCCGCCTGCATTTCAACCGCTTTCCTGAAAGAGGGAAGGGTGTTTTCAGGCGCATAACCCGAAGCCCCTCTGTGTGCTTGAACTTTAATCATATTCAACCTCCAATGCATTGTTTGATAGTACCCGTGCATTATAATTGAAACAACAAAGCATTGCAAGAACACGCAGAAAGACCCCGTTTAAGTCATTTGCTTGGCAGTTGTGCAAAGTCGAACGCTACTAAAATAAAGCAAATAAAAAAGCTTATCCCAAGGCCTTAAGCCTAGGATAAGCTTTTTTCATCTCTTGCAAATTTACTCTCATATGGTAATACGCTTGCCACTCTAAAGTTCGGTTTTCGTGGCACTTAAGGCCTTTTGACTTACCTTATCTCGGAACCGCTTCAACACTTCGGTTAAGAAAGGAATCGTTATCCCCAACTCGGACAAGTTTTCAAGGATGGATATCCCCTCTGTTGCGATCAGATAACAAACTGAAAAGATCCCGAATATAGCTTGCCATTGCAAATTTAGTCCAACGATGTGCGTTGTTTCCATGATCACAAAATCAAACATAAAGGCAACAGCCACCAAGAAAAAGCAGCAAAGCTTTTTTACTAGCCCAATAATGGCTTCTTTGCTGGAAAGGCCACTCTCCTTGTTTAATACAGCCGACAAAATGCCAGTACTGTAATCCATCACGCTCAGCATGACTAGGATATAAATGAGCGGCGTAAAATTTCCTTGAAAATAATAATAGATACTCAAGAAACCTGCCAACCCCCCTCTGATAATTTTTTCTTTCATATATTCACCTCCTTCTCAATTTTTTGCAATTGTATTACCGTATACGGTTACTGTCAATGGATATTGAGATGAATTTATAAAATATGCAAATGCTGATGGAAATTTTCGAACACGATTTACTTGAAAAGTGATGATTATATGGTATAATTATTTAACAAAAAACTATACTCTGTCAGCAATTTGAGCGAGACAGAGTCGCAAATGGAGGTTCGTTATGAGAACAAGAAACAACAAAAACATCGTGACTCCCATCTTAATTGTTCTATCCATTGCTCTCGTTGCTTTACTGTTTAGCTATGTGCTACCAAAATACTTTGGTACTACGAAGCAGAAGTATATTCGAACCAAGGTTCCCACAATTACTTCCTCTCTTTCTTCTACTTCGGATTATAAGGAGCACACGGTCATCACCAATTTCACTGTAGATTTGGGTATGGGGTATGCCGGCAAGATTACACCTGAAATGCTAAAGGGCAAAATCGCTGCCGCCATGGCGACATTGGATTATGAGACCGTCAATGGCCCGGACGGTTTGAACTACATTAAGGAAAATGTGAAACAAAGCCTGACTGAGGCGTATCAAGTAGATGCGATCCTCGACATTTATGTCACAGACATTGACTCCGGAACTGTGCGGATTTCAAACGGCAAAAGCACTAATTCGGATAAAAACAGTGTCTTGGGCAAAATATTCCCTGGAATGAATCGATAACAGCATCTTGTGCTAGACAATTGCCGTACTAAACAAAAGATAAAGGAGTATCAGTATGGAAAAAGCAAAGAAGGCTTTTTCCATTTCTGATCTGAGTGCGCCAGGGGCGCAAATGGAGGTTACATTGAAAACGTTAAATCAAAAGAATCCGAAAAAAGGCTCAAGTTATGAGCCTATTTATTTTGAACAGCTTACTCTTTATGAAAAAACCATGTCTATCTTATTGCTCTTCGTGGCAGCCATTGTGCCCATTATTGTCCAGTACAAGGTGGTCAATCTAAACGCCGACGAGAGATCCGTTTTTCTCCGCTCGGAATCTCTTGAGCTCTTTTCTTACTATAAGAGCGTTGTTTTAATCGCTTGTGCCGCTTTGTTTGTGCTTTTGTTTTTGATTCATTATTTCACGGCCAAAAAGCCGGTCAAGCTGCTAGAAACGCTTAAAAGACCGGTATTTATCGCTACGCTTACGTACGGCTTCTTTGTTTTCTTATCCACCATTTTATCTAAATACCCTAGTACAGCTTTATGGGGGGTTTTTGATCGCCGGGAAGGGATTTTCGCTATCGTTTCCTATTTAATACTCTTTTCTGTAGCTGCTACCTTTATCGACAGCAAGCTCAAGGTTCGGATTTTATTGTACGGGTTGTTTGTTTCCGCAACCATCATTGGCCTGATCGGACTTTCCCAAACTTTACAGAAGGATTTTTTCGTATCCGATCTGGGCTTGCGTCTAATTATGGGGAAAAACTATGTCCCAAATGGTTTGAGTGGTGTCTTTACAAAGGCCTATGGTACCCTGTTTAATCCCAACAACGCCGGTCTTTACTCTGTCCTGGTCTTTCCCATCGTTTTTATGCTAGCAATCCTGGCACCCAAGGGGTTCATTAAATATTTTTCAATTTTCCTTTCTGCTCTAAGTTTTCTCTTGCTGATCGGTTCTGGTTCGGCCGCTGGCCTTGTTGGGTTCGGAGTGAGTCTTCTGGTTGGCTTTATTGCCTTACTGATCCATTTTAAGAATGATAGCAAAATCAAGAATTTCAAGCCTTACATACTGGGAGTAAGTGGTTTTCTTCTGCTTGTTTTGCTTTTGTTCTTGCTTGTTCCGCCCTTACGCAATAGTGTCCTTACCTTAAAAGATAAGCTTCTGGCTCAAAACACTGAATTTTTTGTAACGGATGTAACCGTGGGCGACAACCGCGTTGATATCGAAACCCGCTCCGGCACCCTTTCAGTCACAAAGGATAACCAAAATATTCAAGTCTTAGATTTTAACGGTGACGTGGTCAATCTGACCCAGACGGAAAAAATTGATGACACTAATTTTAGTTTTGGTGCTGAGGTTCCTAATCTGGGCGCTATTCGAATTCAAGTCAGTAATTCAATTTTTGCTCTTAGCTTTCAAAATGTATATTTTATCTTTAATAATAACAATGCCGGTCTTGCCCTTTTAAACAAGGCTGGCAAAATCATGAAGCTGGATTCTGTTCCCTCTGTTGGCTTCAAAGGAAGAGAAACCTTTGCCTCCAGCCGCGGTTACATCTGGTCCCGATCCATCCCTCTGATTAAAAACAATATTTTCATCGGGGGCGGGCCGGATTCCTTCATTTATTATTTCCCTCAGGAGGATATCCGAGGGAAGTTGGCTGGATATGGTGATCCCAACATGATTGTGGACAAGCCGCATAGCATTTATCTGCAAGCCATCTTGAATACGGGCTTCCTCTCCTTCTTAGCCATGGTGTTTGTGTTTGTTTATGCTCTTTTCGTTGGGTGGAAAGCTTTGATTACACCAACGACAACAGAAACGCTTCAATCTGAATCTGCTTCCGAAAAATCTTTCCTTCCAGTTTTTAAAAAGGATCCTTTGATTGATGCTGTAAGGATCGGCCTTTTGGCTGGAATCAGCGGTTACTCTGTGAGCGCCTCTGCAGTTGACAGTAGTGTTTCTGTTTCTCCTGTCTTTTGGATTTGTCTCGGGCTGCTCATTGCTATTAGTTCAACTAAAAAAGAGGCTTTATAAGCCTCCAAAAAGGAGCTATGAGTATGAAGGCTAACATGTGCTTTTGTGTGCTCTTGATCTTCTTCATGATCGCACAACCTCCCCTATCGGTTCAGGCTACTGAGAGAAAGTCCACTGTTAAAGCAAGTAACACAGCTACAGAAACCGCAAACGCGGTCAAAGGTGACTATATTCAGTTCGGTTCCTATAATGAACAGCCTCTTCTTTGGCAAGTCATCCATGTCCTTGAGAATGGAAATCTTTTGCTCTGGAGTGATAAGATTATCAGCGTGAAGGTTTTTGATGCCTTTGGGGATTTGGTGGACGGACGGGGAAATGAGGAACGTATACGAGTGGGTGCCAATTACTGGGCTGGCAGCAGCCTAAGAGAGTGGCTTAACTCGGGGGCTGAATGCGTTACTTTTACTTACAATCCGCCGTCAAAAGAAAACCTATGGAACGGACTGAACGCCTATGCCAATGAACCTGGATTTTTATCGAACTTTACGGAAAGCCAGCTCGTTTTGATTCAAGAAACAGAAAATAAGTCTCTTTTAGCTCAATGCGACTGCGAACTAAAAGAAGGAGGGACGGAGGCCTTTACCCTCCAAGGTTCCAAAGATTTGAGTAAGTCTGTTCAGAATTATGACAATGCCTATTACCATACCGTGACCGATAAGGTCTTTATCCTTGATATCAAGCAACTGGCCGAGTATGTGAGTGCCAATGGCTTTTCTCAAACCAAAGCTCCCACAGAAGAAGCAGTAGCACGATCGGAATATAAGTCCCCAAGCCTGACAGCCAGCAAGGACTTTAACTACTGGACAAGAACACCCATCACGACCACGGCTGATAAGTGCATGAGAATCAGTAGCGCTGGTGTCTCCGGAGATACCTCTGTAGATAATCGGAATTTGGGTCTGGTTCCGGCAGTAATCATAGCTTCAGATTTTACCGCTTCATCTGGGGACGGCTCAGCGGAATCGCCTTATGTGATTCAATGAGCAGTGTGCATAAAATAGGAGGGGTTCTAATGAAAACCAGTCGATTCAAGAAGAAGTTTCTTCATTATTTATGTAGTGTAGCTTGCCTTGGTGTTTTGACGGCAGGTATCCCTATACAGGAAGTGGAGGCTCAGGGAGCCTTTGATCAATTGCGTCAACGTTGGGCATACGGCGGTACTTACCAGTGGTGGTGTGAAGAGGGCTGGTATTCCAAACCAGCCATAGCGGATTTGAACGGAGACGGGAAGCTTGAAATCCTCGCAGCCGCCTATTCCATTGTTAATGTGGATGCGGATAGCGGCAAGCTGAATTGGAGAGTGGGCTCGGGTTTTGACAGGAGTAACACGGTGGATGAAAGCTATGTGGGTAGAACCTGGGCTGATTTGATTGTAGAGGATATAGATGGGGACGGACAGAAGGAAATTGTTTCTGGTCACGGGGGCGGTGTGCTGTCTGTGTATGACAACAAGGGATATTTTAAGCCCGGATGGCCTCAAACACCCGTTGCAAAGGAAATCAAATCTCTTAAGCTTGCCGACCTGGATCAGAACGGCAGCAAGTCCATACTGGTCGGGGTGTCGGCTGATTCCGGAGTCAATACCTATGTGTTCAATGCTCAGGGGAAATTAAGAAAGGGTTGGCCTCAACTGGAACCAGAGTTTGACGGCACCATCAACACTCGTAAAACATACACCGGCTTTGCTTGGGGCATTTTTAACAACAACCTATCCACAGGAGACATTAACGGAGACGGATACCCTGAAATCATCGTTCCCTCCGATGTGCCCTTTATCTGCGCTTATGATCGTAACGGCGAGCTGTTGCCTGCAAACCCCAGGTATGGGGGCCGAACTTGGGGACAGGTTGGATTTTGGCAAGACGTGGAAAAGGAAAACCGAGTGGAAAACGAAGGCTGGGGAAATCCGGTGAAATACAGCGACCCTTGGCAGGAAAAGAATATATTCGGCTTTGCCCATAATGCCAGTGTTGTAGACGATGTCAACAACGACGGTATCAATGAGGTCATTGTTACCGGCTATATCGCCGACACGGTGGTGGGTTCTGCGGAAAGTCTCTCAACCGGCCTTTTGATCCTGAACGGAGATAGAACCCGTTTTAAGAGGGGCGAATACAACTGGGAGGAAATCCCTTTTACAGACCCTCCCTTATCGGAAGATTATTACTTGATAGAAAGCGTCATGCCCAATCCTGTGGTTACGGATCTGGATGGTGACGGACTAAAGGAAATCCTCTTTTCATCTTTTGATGGTAAGGTAAACTGTTTCTGGTTGGATAAGGAGCAAAAGCATTCTTGGCCCTTTGATGTACAAAACGGGGATGGCTTTGAGTTTTCAAGCACGCCAGAGGTCATCGACCTGGACGGAGACGGCTTTAAAGAAGTGATCTTTGCCACTTGGACAGAAAAGGAAGCAGCAAGAGACGGAAGACTTGTGATTCTCAATTACAAGGGTGAGTTGCTCAAAGAAGCAGAGCTGCCAAAAGCAAAGGGTACGGAGCTCAGTAACGGAGCTTTGGCCGCACCCTTGGTTTATGATCTGGATAACAACGGAAGTTATGAGATTATTTTAAATACGGTCTATTCCGGCTTGGTGGTCTACGATACAAATGTACGATATAAAGCGGCAGCGCAATAAGCTTGATGAATGATCGTATAATTTTATTTAACAAATAACGAATAAAAAAGGCAATAGATTTATCATAAAAATAAATCTGTTGCCTTTTTTAATTTTGATTGCTTTTGTAACTGGAACTCACAATCAGCTTTTCATGAACATTGGCATATGTAATTTAAAATATGTAAATATACATACAAAATCAAGATTCCTTAATCACCCCTATTCCAAACAGGAAAAGCAGCTTTAATGATGGTTATGAGTCTTTCCTGTTCTTCATAATTCAATTGCTTTACCATACCCTCAATTACTTCAAACAGATTTTCTTCTTGATATGTGCTTTTGTGATTAAACACACATACAATATCATCTAAGCTTAAATTAAACAATTTAGAAAGTTTTACTAGCCTAATTAAGCTAAGTCCACGCACACCACGTTCTACAAGACCCAAAAACGGTGTGCTGACGTCGAGGTACTCACTTAATTCATCTATTGTTAATTTTCTTGCAAGCGGAAACCTTCTAATGTTTTCACCTATGCTTCTGTTAAGTTGGTTTTTATTAGAGTTATCTATGTCCATTGTTGGCCTCCATTTTTTCACGAAAACATTGGAAGGACAATTTATCAGGCTTATCCAGTTTTCTACAATGACTACACGTTTCCATTGTTGCCCCCTACTTTTTTACAATACTTATTGGGGGTATGGCATATCAGTCTGTTGTAAGTACATAGCTTCCAAATCCTGCTGTGCTTTTTCTATGGCGTTATGTAAAAATGTTAAATGGTTAAAGGCAGCATGGTATAGTTCCTCATAGTTAATCCTATCAGCAGCTTTGTCATTTTTGTTATCAACAGCTAATTTCATCTCCATAAAATACCTCCTGATCTACTTCATCAATCATGCTTTTGGGCATCTCAGGTTCATTATGCCATCAACGAGTAATTGCCGTAGTACCTAAAACCATCATGAACATTGCGTAAAATGGGGCAATACTCTGAACCCCGGCTATTTTATCATTAAGAATAATATCCAGCCGGTATAGAACCGGCTCAGACGTTTTATTAATCCAACCAGTGATTTCCGTTATATCCCTGGTGTTTATGCCTGTTGGGTGGTGGGTATACTGTCGGATAAGGTGTTCCAAGCTTGTAGCAAATTCTCTATCGTCCTCAAATATGGTTGTTTTCATGTCATGTGCTTGAATCCTCCTGTTTTGGCACGCTTTAGTTAGCTGTTGCCACGGAAAAACCATATCAGCAATTTTCACTGATAGCCTAGTGCTTATAGTGACTTTAATACAAGTATACAGTGCTGGGGCATTAAAGTCAATCATTAAATGATATGTTTTATAAAATTAATATACACTTTAGTGATATGTTGCTTGTTGTATTCTATTCATTGAGAGGTGTAGGAATTGTTTAATGAGGTCTATGATTTTGGAATAAGGCTAAAAAACATGAGAAAAGCGGCTAATTTAACGCAAGAAGATGTTGCAAAACGTCTTGATGTTACGGTGGGTACAATTCGTAAATACGAAAACAATACATCGGTTCCGCCAGTCGATAAACTTGAAGCAATGGCAATATTGTACCGTACTTCATTAGACTATCTTCGGAATTTGGACAAGCGAAGTAGTATATTCATTGACGATTTGCCAATTTCTCAACAAAACCTTATTAAATCAGTTGTAAGTAATTTACGGAAAGAACTTGAAGTATACGATAACAAAAAAACAGGTGATTGACACAGCAAGTAAGCTGTAATCAATCACCTGTTTTTCTATGTTACTGAGTATAGTTCCAATCTTCTTTGCTCAACCGTTCCTGTAGACTTTCCAGCCCTTGCTTTCGCCTTTCGTAGTCAGGGAAAACGCTTTCTACCAAGCTCCAAAAACGCTGAGAGTGGTTCATCTCTTTGAGATGAGCCAGCTCATGTACTACTACATAGTCTATCACTTCATCCTCTGCCAAGATCAGTCGCCACGAAAAGTTGATGCTTTTCTTACTGCTACAGCTTCCCCAGCGGGTTTTGGCGGAGTTGATTTTGACAGCAGAGGGGATCAGCCCCATTTGCTTGCTGTAAAGGGATACTCTGGACAGCAAATACTGCTTGGCCAAGTCCTTATACAGTAGAATCAACACTTGCTTTCTAGCCTGGAGCTCCAGTCGCCCAGGTATGTAAAACGCCGTATAATCAAAATATACGGCGTTTTTATGATTCGGAAAAAGTGGGTATTCCTTCCCCCTAAACCAATACAGCTTTCCATATTCAACAGAGAAGTCTTTCTTTTCCTCGTTCTGGCTCTGTCGCTTTGCCAGGGTTTCCAGTACCCAATTTTCTTTTGTGCTTAGTACCTGTTCCAAGTAACTGACGCGGATGCGTAAAGGGGCACGGACTTCCACCGTGCCCTCTTCTGTAATTCGTATGGTAATGCTTTTTCGTTGGGAGCGAATTAATTTATACGGAAACATGGTTGTAACGCTCGATTTCGGTGATCATATCCACCCGGACCTGATGTTTGCCGCCCATGAATTCCGCTTTCAGCCAGGTTTCGGTAATCATCTTAGCCAACTCTGTACCCACGACCCTTGCCCCAAAGGCTAAAATATTAGCATCGTTGTGCTCCCTGGACAGCTTTGCCGAATAAGGCTCGCTGCAAACCACGCAACGAATACCTTTAACCTTGTTTGCTGCAATGGACATGCCCACACCCGTTCCGCAGATTAAAATCCCCCCGTCTACTTGCCCTTCAGCAACTGCCTGAGCTACCTTAAGCCCATATTCAGGATAGTGAGTGCTTTCGCAGTTGCAAGCTCCAAAATCAATTACTTCAAAACCCATTTCTTCAAGAAAGTTGACCATCTCCTTCTTCATCTCTACAGCTGTATGATCGTTTCCGATTCCAATTCTCTTCATTTTTTCTCCTTTTGTATACTCAGTCACGTTTGTTTTATTCACGTCCAAGCACCGAAAGGAATACCACCCTTCACTAGTGCTGGTCGCAAACCGTTTCTGGCGGTATTCCTCTTGGTGCTTTCATCGGATTGCTTTGTGTTAATAGTGCCCGTTCATAGTGTAAATGTTAAGAGACTGAGTTTAGTTATAAACAATGATGTCTTTACTATATACCAATTTTCAAAACTTAATAATTAATCTTTATTTTCATCTTCTTTATAGCATATCTCAATCGCATATCCTAAAATACCTGTCTTACTTAAGATAAGCCTCAATGATCTGAAGAAACTCCTCCGGATAAAATCCAATCTCCCCCGAAAAACGGGTTAAGGCCACCAGACCGCCATCGATTTGCGGAATCTCGGAAAGCATCTTCGCATTTTCAAGCTTAAGACCTCCGCCATAAACCAATTGCATATCTGGGTAAAGCGATTTAATAAAGGAAGCGATTTTTGTGATATAGGTTTGATCGGGAGGAACCTTACCCGGCCCGATCGCATATCAAAACGCTTTAAATTCAAATAAATCTTCTTCAATCAAAAACCTCAGCCCAGAGCATTAGGAACTGTAATCATAGAATCCGGATGATTTTGTAGGATCGTCACCGGAAAACGAGCACTGACCTCTCCGAACGCTGCTCGACGAATCACAGCCCTGTGCCAATCCTGAAAGCAATACAGCCTAATTTTTTTAGCCGAAAGGATTTCTTTCATGCCGATGGTGACGCAAAACTCAGGCATTGCTTCCAAGGCTCCTGAAAGAGCGGAGATGGCATTGGTTGTAAGGGTTTCTGGTGCAATTTTTAGGACTCTGGTTTTTCTCTCCGAAAATTCTTCGACGGAACCATCCCCCGGCTCGTTAAATGCGATGTGTCCATTGATTCCAACCCCCCCGAAGCAAGCGTCTACGGGATTATTTTCTATAAAGTCCCAAAGGATGCCGGGCTTCCGTGGATCCGGAAACAGTCGGTGATTTTCATCCATCACCAGGGACTTATGGATCTTATCGTATACTTGGCTTTGCATATAACCCCGAAAGCTCAGACTGTTGTTGCTGTCAATGTAAGTGCCGTCCACTTTCAGATACTCATCCATGTTTATAAAATAAACATTTTTCAAAGAAATCCCTTTTTCATTCACCAGTCTGACAAAAATATCATACTGCTTCGTAGGCCCGACAGGCACTATCAGAACCGTCTGCTTGCCTAGAGCATTGTTGGCTTCAATCACCTCCAGCATATCCATGGCTGCTTGGTAAAACACCTCCCCTTCTTCCCCCAACACGCGGATCTTAATCCGTCCTTCCAAAAGCCTCTCCTTCTCATAACTGTAGTATTCCATCAGAACCCTCCTTCATAACTCCTTGAAAATTACATGGAAATTTTTCATGTATTTTATCATATGCCCTTTGAATTCACAATACGATTATAATTGCTGTTTCAAAACAGATTCTCATCTCTCAAACTGCTGCACTCGGTCTAAACATTTATGGGTCTTCCATCATTTCCTTAGATTTTATACTCCCCAAAGTTTTAGAAATCACCCTTTCGAATGTTGGCAGAAAAATGAATTGAGGATTGACATTTGGGGTATAGCTATGTATAATAACTATATTCGCTTAACGAATGAATCGTTCTTGCTGGAATAGCTCAGTCGGTAGAGCAGCTGATTCGTAATCAGCAGGTCGAGGGTTCGAGTCCCTTTTTCAGCTTCTATTTAGGTTACCCTTTAGCCCGAACCCATGGCTGCACAGCGATTTCCGTTGTGCAGCTTGTTTCCGTTTAGGCAATTAAAAGGTTAGCCTTTTTTATCATTTTTTGGAGGTTCCAAATGGAAAATATTATCGATCGTTTAATTGACATCGAAAATCAAGCAAAGGATTTGACCTATGATATAGAGCAGGAAAAAAACAAATACTTTATGTCGGCCAAAGAAAGAATGGAAGAAATCAATCAAGAAATTCAGGAAAAGATCAAGAGTAAAATTGCCATTTTAGAGAAAAGCTATAACGAAGAGCTCAAGCAAAAATTATTAGAGATCGAAGACGAAACCCAGCGGGAGCTTTTTAAAATACAAGAGGAATTTGATAAAAATCATCATACATGGGAAGAGCAGGTGCTGAAAACGGTTGTAGGTGATTGTAATGAATTATAGCGGAATCAATGCTAAAATTAAGGCAATGAAGCGAATGCTTCTATCAGAAGAGGCGTTTCGGGAGCTAGCTTCTTTAACCAGTGTAGAAGCGGTAGGCTTGTGGCTTTTTGAGCATCCGGCCTATAAAAAAGCCATCGAAACCATTCATGGCGAGGAAATTCATCGAAGCCCCCTCGAAAGAAGAATCACCCTATCTCTGGTAGATGATTTTACAAAAATTTATAATTTTATTGGCGACTACAGCATTAAAGAGTACTTGGCTGCTTTTTATACCAAACACACCACCAATATTCTCAAAATGTTAATGAGTACCATCTACGATGAACGGAATATTGAATACAGTCAAACCGAGCTCACTCTTTTGTTAAATGATAAGAGTCTGGATGTTTCAAGACTTGCCAATTCCAAGGACATTGGTGCGTTTCTAAGTAATTTGAGCAATACTCAATATAGCTTTTTATTAAAATTGCAAGAGCAAAATATTTTCACCCTGGAAATGCAGTTGGATTTAAACTATTATCTGAAGCTATGGAAACTGACTAAATCCTTAAAGGGTAAAAATCAAAGTGTAATGAAGCACATCATCGGTACAGAAATCGACTTAAGGAATATCACTTGGGTTTATCGCTTCAAGACCTTTTATACCCTAAGTCCTTCCTTTATATATACTTACCTTGTACCGATCAACTACCGCCTTAAAACTACCTCTATCATAAAAATGACGGAAACAAAATCCCGCCAAGAATTAATAGAAGAAATTTTAAGTACCTCCTACGGCAAGCTGTATGAGAAGGAAAACAGAAATGGCGGTAATTTTAACGAAGACGTCGAAATGGTGTTCAAAAAGAAGATGCATCATATTTATAAGCATCCAAAGGAAGCACCGCAAGGATCAATTTCCGAGATTGTATCCTATCTGCATTGGAAAGAGGTTGAGCTTTCGAACCTGACCTCCTTGATAGAAGGGGTTCGGTACAAGCTTTCTCCTGAAACCATATTGCAACATTTGTACCTAAAATAGAGGTGGACGAATTGATAGAGAAAATGAAGTATATAAATTTAACCGGTAAGCTGTCGGAGCTGGACCGAGTTATTGAGCAATATATCTCCAGGTATAGCATTCAGCTTGAAAGCGCCGTAAAAATCCTGTCCAACACCAGCTTAAATCAAATCCAAACAACAGAAAGCTACCAACCGCTTCTGCAAAAGGCAGAAAAATTTCTTCCCAATACAAATATTTTGCCCTATGAAGGAAAAGATATGACCAAGGAGGAAGCCATCACTGTCTTAGAGAATTTGTTGAAAGCGAACGAGGATCAGGAATTTCGGATTCATAAGCTGGAGAAGGAAAAAGAAAATCTCCTGTCCTTAATCAAAGAATTGGATCCCTTCAAAGAATTGGAATTCAATTTGGAGACATTGACTAAGTTTAAGTACATTAAGTTCCGCTTCGGGAAAATGCCTGTCAACAGCTTTAAGCAGTTCGAGGCCTTTTTGTATGATGAGCCAGAAATCATCTTCCTCAGCAGCAAAAATGACGGTGAATATATTTGGGGTGTGTATTTTGCTCCAGAGGAGTTAGCCAGCAAAGTTGACTCCGTATTTTCGTCCTTGCACTTCGAGCGGGTGAAGCTCTCCTATGAGACGAACGGAAGCATCTTCGCAGGAACGCCTAAAGAGGTCGTCGGCCAGCTGCAATACAATCTGATCGAAACCGAGAAAAAAATCAAGGACGAGTTGCAAAACATCAAGGAAGTCAACGCAATCGAAAGAAGTCAAGCCCTATTTGCTTACAATAAATTAAAATCCTTCAATGATCTTTTAGAGATTCGTCGCTTTGCTGCCAGAACCCACAAGAACTTTTTCATCTTTATCGGTTGGATGGGGGAAAAGGATGCAAGAGCGCTTGAGAAGGAAATCGAAGCCAATGAAGACAGCGTTGTATTGATGGTGGAAGAAGAAAGTGCTTCCGTCAACAGCCGCCCACCCACCAAGTTGAAAAATCCATTCTTTATTAAACCCTTTGAGCTTTTTGTAAACATGTATGGAACACCTTCCTACAACGAGATGGACCCGACGCCCTTGGTAGCACTCACATATACCATCCTTTTTGGAATCATGTTTGGGGATTTGGGGCAGGGCTTTGTGGTTGCCTTGCTTGGACTGTTTCTATTCTTGGTAAAGAAGATGCCCTTCGGCAGTATCTTAATCGAAGTCGGTATCTCCAGCATGTTTTTCGGATTTATGTACGGAAGCATTTTTGGCTTTGAACATATTATAAAAGCCTACTGGATGCACCCGGCAGAAAACATGATGACCTTTTTGATGGTGGGCCTGGGAATTGGTGTGTTTTTGATCCTGGTCTCAATGATTACCAACATAATTAATGCCATCAAGCAAAAGAATATAGGACACCTGTTGTTCAGTCCAAATGGAATCCCAGGCTTGGTCTTTTATATAGCCTTAATTTCCATTGGTGTTTTTGTTTATCTTGAAAAGCATACGGTTGCAACGGTCATTATCATTCTGTTCATTGTACTGCCCTTGATCCTCATTGCATTCAGAGAGCCCATCATCAAATTACTGGAACGGAAAAAGAGAGCCGAAAAAGGCAAGCTGATTGAAGGTGGGGCAGCACTTTTTCTGTTGGAGACTTTCATTGAGCTTTTTGAGGTGCTCTTGACCTATTTTACCAACACGGTTTCCTTTGTTCGTGTCGGAGCCTTCGCCCTAAGTCATGCAGGGATGATGAGCGTTGTTATGCTTTTGGCCAGAAACTTGGATGGTTCGTCTAACCTGTTTGTAATCATTCTTGGCAATATCATGGTCATTGCGCTGGAAGGTCTGGTCGTAGGCATTCAGGTACTGCGACTGGAATTCTACGAATTATTCAGCCGCTTTTACGAGGGCGGGGGTCGAGCCTTTGCTTCTTATAAACAAATTCTTAAAGAAAAGGGAGATATTAAATGAGTTTCTTATTTGCACTTTTGTTGTTAAGCATCGTCTTACCGTTTGGTTTTTTTCTGTTCGGAGAAAAAAATCAAGCCAAATTTAAAAATACCTTGTTGGTGAACATTGTTAGTTTCTTTGGCATACTTATTTTTTCAACGGTATTTTTATTTTCTCAAAGCGCTGCTGCTGAAGTTATGCCTGCCGCAGCAGCTTCAGGTATGACAGATGCAGGCATGGCCTATTTGGCCGCTGCTTTAGTAACAGGCCTTTGTACCATCGGTACAGGCATTGCAACCGGTTCCGCTGCTTCCGCAGCCATCGGGGCCATCAGCGAAAACGAAAAAATAATGAGTAAAGCCTTAATTTTTGTCTCATTGGCGGAAGGAATAGCCATCTATGGCTTGCTGATTTCTTTTACCATTTTGGGAAGGGTCTGATTTCTTTGAAGATTTACCTGATCAGCGATAATGTGGATACCCGTACTGGCCTGCGACTGGTAGGGATAGACGGGGCTGTGGTTCACACGCACAAGGAGTTAAAAGAGCAGTTAAACAAGGTCATAACCGATAAGGAAATCGGACTGGTGTTGATCGTTGAAAACTTGGCCAATAAATTCCCTGACATCATTAATGATATCAAGCTGAATCGTAAGCTTCCTCTGGTGGTAGAGATTCCTGACCGACACGGAAGTGGACGGAAGCCAGACTTCATTACCAACTATGTCAAGGAAGCGATAGGCGTCCGATTAGAGTAGCAATTTGCAGTAAAGGCAGAGGTAAGCATGAATCTAGATAAAAAAATTGAATATTTTTCAGGCCTGGTTCTGAAAAATGCAGAGAGCAAAAGAGAAGCGCTGGAAGCCAACGTTAGGCAGGAAGCCGAAAAATCTGTACAAGCCTATCGTGAAAATGCGGAGGCCGAAGCGGAAAGTCGATTTACAGTTGAAGAGCAAAAACTGAGAAATCAAAAAAACGCCGCGCTGAATAAAGCCACGGCGGAGGGGAAGAAAAAGTTGATTGCATTAAAATCAAAACTGAACAAGATTTTGTTTGATAACGTGCAAGCAAGAATTTCCGAGTATATCAAGTCGGACGACTATCAAAGCTATCTAGTGAAAGAGATCGTTAAACTTAAAAAGTATGGAACCCCACAAATTTATATCATGAAAAGAGATATGCCCATCGTTCAAAAGATGGAAGGCTTTTCCTTTATTCCTACGGATGAAAATTTTTATGGTGGCTTTAAAGCCTTAGTCAATCAACGCATGCTGATTGATAATACCTTTAAAAGCAAGCTGGAAAAGGAGCAAGCAGAAACCTATTTCTTTAATCGGTAAGCAAAGAACCGATCAACTGAAAGGAAGCTTATAAATTGGATAACAAAAACGGAAGGGTATTTGGAATCAACGGGCCGATTATTGTCGCCAAGCCGGAAAGAGGAAGTCTTTGGAATATACATATGTCCGAAATGGTTATGGTTGGAAGCAAAAAGCTGATCGGCGAGGTCATTACAATCAGGCAAGATGAGGTTATCATTCAAGTATATGAGGATACCTCCGGACTTCGTCCGGACGAAGTCGTCAGGGGAACCGGCGGTCAGCTTTCCGTTACCCTTGCCCCGGGGATTATGAGCAATATCTTTGACGGAATCCAGCGTCCCCTACCTGCCTTGGAGTTGCAAAGCGGTACCTTTATTGATAAAGGGATTGACGTGGATAGTCTGGACGGCGATCGTTTTTGGGACACGGAAATCGTAGTGCGGGTGAACCAGGAGCTTCACGAAGGGGACATTATTGCTCATGTGCCTGAAACCGATGTGATCACCCACAAAGTCATGTTGCCTCCCGGTGTTTCGGGAAAGGTGACTTGGGTAGCTCCGAAGGGCAAGTACCGGATTAACGACACAATTATTAAAATGGATGGCAAGGATATTACCATGGTTCAAAAATGGCCTATCCGAGTCCCGCGTCCGGTTTCTGAACGTATGATGGCCAAACGGCCTTTGATTACCGGCCAGAGGGTCATTGATACCCTGTTTCCGATTGCAAAGGGAGGCATGGCGGCCCTGCCCGGCGGCTTCGGTACAGGTAAAACCATGACGCAACATCAGTTAGCCAAATGGTCCGATGCAGACTTGATCGTTTATATCGGTTGTGGTGAACGCGGCAATGAAATGACAGAAGTCTTAGAGGACTTTTCAAAGCTGATTGATCCTAGGACTAAAAAAGAACTGATGGCAAGAACCGTTCTGATTGCAAACACTTCAAACATGCCCGTTGCGGCCAGAGAAGCCAGCATTTATACAGGCATTACCATTGCGGAATACTACCGGGATATGGGCTATCATGTTGCCATCATGGCCGATTCGACTTCTCGTTGGGCTGAAGCCCTTCGTGAGCTCTCTGGTCGTTTGGAGGAAATGCCTGCCGAAGAAGGATTCCCAGCTTACTTGGCCTCTCGCCTTTCCGGCTTTTATGAGCGGGCTGGTTATGTGACCTGTAACAATGGTAAAGAAGGCTCTGTAACCATTATAGGAGCTGTATCACCCCAAGGCGGCGATTTTTCCGAGCCGGTCACACAGAGCACAAAGCGTTTTGTTCGCTGTTTCTGGACCCTGGATCGAGCCTTGGCTTATTCAAGGCATTTCCCTGCCATTCATTGGCTTACAAGCTACAGCGAATATATTGACGACTTGGAAGATTGGTACAGAGAAAACGTAGGCAGTAACTTTCTACGACACAGGGCGGCAATCTTGAAAATTTTGCAGGATGAAAGTGAGCTTTTGGAGATCGTAAAATTGATCGGGGCTGATGTCTTGCCGGATAGCCAAAAGCTGATTTTGGATATTGCACAAGTCATCCGTCTGGGCTTTATCCAGCAGAATGCTTACCACAGCTACGACACCTACGTCCCCTTCAAAAAGCAAATGAAGATGATGGAGATCATTCTTTATCTGTATGAACGGAGCAAGGAATTAATAAACTTAAGGGTTCCCATGCGTATTCTGAAAGTGGAGGACATATACGAAAAGGTTACTTCTATAAAGTATGATGTGTCCAATGACCGATTGGAAGAGCTTGATGGTTACTATAAAAAAATAGATGACTTTTATGACAAGGTATATAAGGCAAATTTCTAGCCTTCGTATTTTGGTTTGGAGGTAAATTTTGGAATACTTAGGTTTAAATGAAATAAGCGGCTCTCTGGTGATCTATGAAGGCATTAATAACCCTTCCTATGATGAGATCGTTAAAATAAAAGTAAACAATGTTGAAAAGGTTGGAAAAATCGTAAAGATCATTGGGGATAAAACCATTGTTCAAGTTTTTGATGGGACCTTCGACCTCTCTTTAACGAATACCATTACAGAGTTTACTGGGAGACCTATGGAACTAAAGCTGTCCGAGGAAATCTTGGGTCGAGTCTTTGATGGACTAGGCCGTCCCATCGACGGCCTAGGAGACGTATATGCTGAGTGTCGCAGAAACGTGAACGGCCTGCCGATCAATCCAGTTTCGAGAGTGTATCCTCGAAACTATATCAACACCGGTATATCGGCTATTGACGGACTGTTGACGCTCATACGTGGTCAAAAGCTGCCAATTTTCTCCGGGAACGGTCTTCCGCATGACCAACTGGCTGCGCAGATTGTACGACAAGCCACACTCTCTGGTGAAAACGACGAGCGCTTTGGTATTGTTTTTGGAGCCATGGGACTGAAGCATGATGTGGCAGATTATTTCAGACGATCCTTTACCGAAAGTGGCGCGATTGAAAGGGTTGTCATGTTTTTGAATCTTGCGAACGACCCAGTAGCCGAAAGACTGATCACACCCAGAGCAGCTCTGACTGCAGCGGAATATTTAGCTTATGAGAAGAACATGCATATTTTGGTGATTTTGACAGACATAACCTCCTATGCAGAAGCCTTGCGTGAGGTTTCTTCTTCGCGTGGTGAGATCCCCAGTCGTAAAGGCTATCCGGGTTATCTTTATTCAGAGCTAGCTACGCTTTTTGAAAGAGCCGGAATTATCCGAGGCGCAAGTGGCTCCGTAACGCAAATTCCCATCCTAACCATGCCAAACGATGACATTAGTCATCCCATCCCGGATTTGACTGGATACATTACGGAGGGGCAGATTGTTTTGGACAGAAAGCTTCATCAAAAGGGGATCTACCCACCCATCAATATTCTTCCCTCTCTCTCCCGCTTAATGAAAGACGGAATTGGTGAAGGATACACAAGTCCAGACCACCCTGACTTAGCCAATCAGATCTTTTCTTCTTATGCTCGTTCTATTGACGCTAGAGCCTTATCTTCTGTTATTGGCGAGGAGGAACTTTCGGATCTGGATAAACGGTATTTAAAATTTGCCAAGAGCTTTGAGGAGAACTTTTTAAATCAACAAAAAACCGAAAATCGTTCCATCGCAGATACCATCAAAACCGCTTGGCAAACCGTTAATATTTTGCCCAAAGGAGAGCTTGACAGAATTAAGACCCAATATCTGGAGGAGCATTATAAAGGCGAAGCGGAGCAATTCCATCGCTAATTAAGGTATAAAAGGCGTAATGGGAGGTAAGTATGGACCCCACCACATTCCCAACAAAGGGAAATTTAATTCTAGCAAAAAACACGTTGCGGCTGTCAAAGCAAGGCTACGAATTAATGGATAAAAAAAGAAGTGTTTTAATTAAAGAGATCATGCAGATCAATGAAAAGGCCAAAGAAATTCAAGGAAACATCGACAAGGTGTTTTCAGAGGCCTATACGGCGCTACAAAGTGCAAACATTGAACTTGGTTTGAACCTGGTAGAACTTTTGAGCTATGGTGTGCCTCATGAAGAAAGCGTGGATATAAAATCCCGAAGCGTAATGGGCGTAGAGATCCCCTTGGTAAGCTATACTAATTCTACAACCGGATCACCGCTTTATGGCTTTGGCAGCACTTCAACGGCGCTTGATTTGGCGGCACAAAGCTTTAACCGGGTAAAGGACTACATTATAGAACTTTCAAGCCTGGAGAATGCTGCTTATCGTCTTGCCATTAACATCCGAAAAACACAGAAGCGCGCGAATGCCTTAAAGAATGTAACCATTCCAAAGTATGAAGCGTTGGTGAAAAGCATTCAGGATGCTTTGGAAGAAAGAGAAAGGGATGAGTTTACACGATTGAAGGTCGTTAAGAAAAAGGGAGGACAAATCCAAAATGATTGAACTATTTGACAGCGGCAGTTATGAACAGCTGGACATCTTTAGGGGGACTGTAGAGACCGGTTTTGGAAAAATTGAAGGCCGGACGGTTTATCACTATCGTCTATCTGGTATGATTGGCGTTCAAGATGCCAGAAAAATTGCAAACCTTTACCAGCTGGCCTTAAAAACCGGTTCGCCCATTATCGGTCTGCTTGATTCAAAGGGCACCAGTCTTTCAGAAGGTCTTGAATACCTGGAAGCTTGTGGGATGATCATGGATCAATTATGCAAAGCGAGTGGTGTGATCCCACAGTTGACCGTTATTATGGGGGACTGTATTGGTTTGCTAGCCATGGTTTCCAGGTTGTCGGACTTTGTATTGATGGTAAACGGAAGATTGTGCCTTCAAAGCCCTACCGTTTATGAAAAAGAACCAAGTAGCAGCAACGAAGGGCTTGTTCATTTTGCTTGCCGTGATCAGAAAGACTGTATTCAACAAATTAAAAACCTGCTCAGCTATCTACCTCAAAATAACCTGGACGACCCCCCTGCCTATGAACCCATTCCTCCGATTTCAAATCTAAAACCAAAGTCGGGTTCTCAAGATAACCAGGGTATTGATTTTGTTAGATCTCTGGTAGATGCCTCGGAGATTCTTGAGCTCCAAAAAGGATACGGGAACAGCTTGATCGGATTTTCAAGGCTGGAAGGCTACACGGTCGGTATGATTTTGTTGCAAGGGAAGCTTGGTCCGGAAGACTTGGACAAGGCAGTGGGTTTTATTAAGCTCTGCAATTCCTTTCATATCCCCTTGCTGACCCTAACCGATGTGGACGGGTTTATAAACGGGAACACAAAGAACATAGGAGCCGATCTGGACTTCAACTACGTTAAGCTTTGCAGCAGCTTCCTTCAAGATTTATCAAAGGCAAGGATTCCAAAGATCCAGGTTTACATTGGAAAAGCCGTTGGAAGCTTTAGCATCCTTTTGAACAGCAAGCAAGCGGCTGACATTGTTCTGGCTTGCGATCATGCGAGCTTTTCTGTTTTAAGCAAAGAAGGCTTGACGAAAATTGCTGGTGTTAAGGTTGATGACAAAGCAGAAAACGCTTTGTTGGCGGGCCTTGTTGATTCTGTGATCAAACCCGAAGAAGCGCGCAGATGCTTGAGTAACTTCTTAGATATGCTGTCCACCAAACGGCAAGCTGTTCGGCTATAAGAAGGGAGCGACGCAATGGAAAACATTACTTTAGGCGTATCCACGCTGATAATTGGACTTGGCATTGTTATGTCGGTATTGGCCATGATCTTTTTAATTATCAGTAGCTTTACCTTCTTTAATAAGCCTGCAGATAAAACAAAAGAGGCTCTTACAGAGAACAAAGCTGTTCAATCAGCACGAACTGAAAAACCATCAAGTGCAATAACAGAGACAGTCACTTCTCAAAATGAAGGAACCTTAAACAATGCGGGGCAAGATGATTTAGAAACCATCTGTGCCATCACAGTAGCCTTAGCTACCTTATTAAATACCAGTGCGGATAAGATTAAAATCCGTTCGATTAAAAAGCTAACACCATCCAATCAGAGGAATTCCAATTGGACTAGACAAGCCAGAATCGAGTCAACGATCCTGTAATGAATTATCGGCAAGTGCCGTTCCATGGAGGTAAAAATGAAAAACTATAAAGTGACCGTAAACGGTAATACTTATCATGTGAGTATTGAAGAAATTGATGGACAAGGAGAGGCTTTTAGCCAGGCTGTTGCTGCCCCTCCTACGGCTCCCGTTGCCGCACCGATTCAGGCTGCCGCACCAACTCCGGCCCCTGCACCAGCCGCTTCTACAGCAGCAGCTGGTACACCGGTTAAGGCGCCTATGCCGGGCACAGTCTTGGATATCAAGGTGAATGTGGGTGATAGTGTAAAAGCTAATCAACCGATCATCATCTTGGAAGCCATGAAGATGGAAAATGAAATCGTTACCCCGATTGCCGGTAAGATTCTAAGCATAAACGTTGCAAAGGGCGCTAGTGTTAACACGGACGACACCTTGGCTGTCGTCGGAAGTTAGCGGAGGTTTTTATGGATTTTTTATCAATGCTTAAGGAAGCGGTTTCCGGCTTCATTGGCAATACCGGTTTTTTGCTTTTTTTTCAAGGAGATAATTATAAATATTTTATTATGATTGTCGTTGCTTTGATCTTTATGTATCTGGCTATTGCAAAACAATATGAACCTTTGCTTTTGTTACCTATATCTTTCGGTATGCTTCTGGTAAATCTTCCAGGCGTTACCATTATGTCCCCTCCAACGGTGGATGCCTCGGGGAAATCCGTTGTTGGCGGCCTTTTGTATTATCTTTATCAAGGAAATAAACTCGGCATCTTCCCGCCGCTTATCTTTATGGGTGTAGGCGCTCTCACAGATTTTGGCCCTTTGATTGCCAACCCGAAAAGTCTGTTATTAGGAGCCGCTGCTCAATTGGGAATCTTTATCGCCTTTTTCGGCGCCCTTCTGCTTGGATTTAGCCCGCAAGAAGCAGCTTCCATCGGTATTATTGGTGGAGCAGATGGACCCACCGCTATACTCCTTTCTACAAGACTTGCGGAGGATCTTCTTCCAACCATTGCGGTCGCCGCCTATTCTTATATGGCTTTGGTTCCCATCATTCAGCCGCCGATCATGCGCCTTTTAACCACGAAGAAAGAAAGAGCTATTGTAATGGAACAACTTCGGACAGTTTCCAAAAAAGAGAAAATCTTGTTCCCGATTATTGTAACCGTTTTTGTCGTATTGATTTTGCCAGACTGTGCTCCTTTGGTGGGCATGCTCATGTTGGGGAACTTGCTTAAGGAATCCACTGTTACTGTTCAGCTTGCAAAGGTTGCTTCTGACGCTCTCATGTACATTGTTACCATCCTCATTGGTTTAACGGTTGGAGCTACCACCAATGCCGCAACCTTTTTGACCCTATCTACGGTAAAGGTTATTGCCCTTGGGCTTTTTGCTTTCTCCTTCTCTACGGCGGGGGGTGTCCTTTTTGGGAAGCTGATGTGTTATGCCACCGGCGGAAAAGTGAATCCTTTGATTGGGGCCGCAGGTGTATCGGCAGTACCAATGGCCGCTCGGGTTGCCCAAAAGGTAGGGCGTGAAGAAAATCCAAACAACTACCTATTAATGCACGCTATGGGGCCCAATGTGGCAGGGGTTATCGGCTCTGCTGTAGCAGCCGGCGTCTTTTTATCCATATTCGGAAGGTAGTAAAAGCGTAACACGCATGGAGGTTTATATGATAGGTTTTACAGATACAACGTTTCGCGACGGACAACAGTCCTTAATCGCAACAAGAATGAAAACAGAAGAAATGCTGCCTATTCTTGAAAAGATGGATCAACAAGGATTTCATTCCATGGAAGTATGGGGTGGAGCCACCTTTGATGCCTGTCTTCGGTTTTTAAAGGAAGACCCTTGGGAACGGCTTAAAAAAATAAAGGCTGTATGCAAGAACACGAAGCTTCAGATGCTCTTTCGCGGGCAAAACATGTTGGGCTACAAGGCTTATGCCGACGATGTTGTTGAAGCCTTTTTGGTGAAGGCCATTGAGAACGGTATAGATATCATTCGGGTTTTTGATGCTTTGAATGATGTTCGAAATATTGATTTATCCATCAAGGTCATTAAAAAACAAAAGGCTCATGCACAGGCTGCCATTTCCTACACCTTGAGTGAAGTTCATACAGAAGAGTATTACCTAAAGCTGGCAAAGCAATTTGAAAGTATGGGAGCAGATTCCATTGCGATCAAAGATATGGCAGGGCTTTTGCTTCCTCATGCGGCTTACTCCCTTGTTAAGGCGCTTAAAAAGACTGTAAAGCTTCCGATCCAGGTTCATAGCCACTATACCAGCGGCGTTGCAGCCATGAGCTACATAAAAGCAGTTGAAGCCGGAGCGGATGTCATTGACACAGCCATGTCTCCCTTTGCTTTGGGAACCTCCCAGCCTTCTACCGAAGTTTGCTTGGTTGCCCTTAAGGGGATGGGTTTTGATTCATCTTTGGATGAAAACAAGCTGGAAGAAATCGCAAGTATGCTAAGGCCCTTAAGAGAAGAAGCCATCAGCAGCGGACTGTTAGACCCCAAGGTTTTAGGTGTGGATATTTCTACTCTGATTTATCAGGTTCCTGGGGGTATGCTTTCCAATTTGGTTTCTCAGTTGAAGGCGCAAAAAGCGGAAGATCGTTTTGAAGAGGTTTTGAAGGAAATCCCCAAGGTTCGGGCAGATTTCGGGTATCCACCCTTGGTTACGCCTTCCAGTCAAATCGTTGGAACCCAAGCCGTGATGAATGTAATGACTGGAGAACGCTATAAGCTGATTCCAAAGGAAACCAAGGATCTGGTACGGGGTATGTACGGGAAAACCCCAGTTCCAATAAAGGAAGACATTCGCAAGAAAATTATTGGAAACGATAAGCCGATTACCGAAAGACCTGGAAGTTTAATCAAGGCACAAATGAAGACTTTTGAAAAAGAAATAGCTGAATATAAGGAAAGCGATCTGGATGTACTGTCCTATGCTTTGTTCCCTCCTGTTGCTTTGGAATTTTTCAAGCTTCGTCAAGCTAAAAAGTATGCCATTGACCCAAGTCTTTTCGATAAAGAAACAAAATCTTATCCTATTTAACGCTTTGATAAAGGAAGATAAAATTTGAACAAAAAATATCTGCTAAAGACCTATGGGTGTCAAATGAACGCACACGATTCGGAAAAGATCAAGGCTGTACTTGCTGAATTGGGATTTGCCGAAACGAAAGAGGAAGCGAACTGCGACCTTGCAATCTTTAATACCTGCTGCATTCGCGAAAACGCTGAAAATAAAGTTTATGGGAATCTGGGTTATCTTAAGAGCGTAAAGAAAACAAAGCCAGAGCTGAAAATTATTCTTTGCGGTTGTATGATGCAGCAAGATGAGGTTGTGGAAAAAATTAGAAACCATTATCCCTTTGTCGATGTGGTTCTTGGTACCTTTAACTTGCATCAAATTAAAGCCTTTATTGAGAAAAGCATTGTAAACAATGAGCGGATTATTGAAGTCAAAGAAGAATTTGATGACAGCTTTTGCGAGCTTCCATATATAAGAGAAAGAAAGCATATGTCTAGTGTCAATATAATGTATGGCTGCAATAATTTCTGCTCCTACTGTGTGGTTCCCTATGTAAGAGGACGCGAGAAAAGCCGCAAACATCAGGAGCTCTTAACGGAAATTCAGGGCTTGGTTCAGGATGGGGTTCGGGAGCTGATGCTGCTGGGTCAAAATGTGAACTCATATGGGGATCAAAATTATGACTTCTCTGCCCTACTGCAAGATATTAGCAAGGTTGAAGGGTTAGAGCGGGTTCGCTTCATGACCTCCCATCCAAAGGATTTATCTGATCAACTGATAGAGACCATTGCTTCTCAGAAGAAGATCTGTAAGCACTTTCATCTCCCCTTACAATCCGGTAGCAATGCTATTCTTGATAAAATGAACCGTGGTTATACGCGGGAGCATTATAAAGGTTTGGTGGAAAAGCTTCATCAGAAAAGGATTGCCATTACAACGGACATCATTGTAGGCTTTCCAGGTGAGACAGAAGAGGATTTTTTACAAACCCTTGATATGGTAAAAGCCTGTTCGTTTTCGGGGGCATACACCTTTATCTTTTCGAAGAGAAAAGGAACTCCGGCTTATGAAATGGAAGATCAAGTCCCTGAAGAAGTGGTAAAAGAGCGTTTTCAAAGATTAATGGCCTGTATGAATCCCATCTTGTTAACCCAAAATCAAGCCCTCGTAGGAAAAACCCTTTCGGTGCTTGTGGATGAAAAGAACAAACAAAAGGAAGGTTTTTTGACCGGACGAACGGATGATAACCGTCTTATTCATTTTAAAGGAGCTATAGAATTGATTGGAACGATTGTAGATGTGAAAGTTACGGATGTTACAACCTTTTATTTGAATGGGATCATGTGCTGAGAGGTTACTATGGAAAGATTAACACCTGTAATGCAACAATACATGAATATTAAGAACCAGAACAAGCAAAATCTACTCTTTTTTCGGCTTGGGGATTTTTATGAAATGTTTTTTGAGGATGCGATTGTTGCTTCAAAAGAGTTGAGCATTGCCCTCACCAGTAGAAATGGCGATGATAAGATTCCGATGTGTGGGGTGCCTTATCATTCTGCGGACGCTTATATTGCGAAGCTGATTGAAAAAGGGCATCGTGTTGCGATCTGCGAGCAGATGGAAGATCCAAAGACAACAAAAACCCTTGTTAAAAGAGAAGTTGTGCGCGTGATTACGCCTGGTACGGTTCTGGATACCAACGCCCTAGATGAAAGCAGCAACAACTATATCATGTGTGTTTACCAAGATTTGTCGGACTTCGGAGTCGCCGTCTGTGATATGACCACGGGTGACTTTAAGACTACACAGATGAGTCACACGAAAACCCTCTTTGATGAGATTGCAAAGTTTAATCCTTCGGAGCTTATTTGCAACGAAGGATTTCATTTTAAAGCTGAAGCCGAAAAGCTTTTTAATAAAAACTTTCAAATATACTATGAATGGTCTTTTCATTTCAAAAATGCTGAAAAGTCAATCAAGGAGCATTTCGGGGTTTTAAATCTAGAAGGCTTGGGTTTTAAGGGCATTGATAATGCAGTGTGTGCTTCTGGAGCCTTACTGCAATATTTATACGAAACACAAAAAAGTATTCGTCAAATATCTAAAATCAACATCTACTCTCTTTCGAAATTCATGTCTCTGGATTTATCCTCCCGTCGAAACCTAGAATTGACTGAAACCATGCGTGATAAAGCAAAGAAAGGCAGCTTGCTTTGGGTGTTGGACTATACCCAGACTGCTATGGGCGCAAGATTGCTAAAACTATGGCTTCAGCAACCGCTTTTGGATGAGGAAGAAATTGAAAAGCGGCTCTTATCCGTTGAAGAACTCAAAAATGACCTCATGATTCGTGAGGAGCTGAAAGAACTTCTGAATACGATCTATGATTTGGAGCGGATCTGCACGAAGATCAGCTATCTTACGGCTAACGGCAAGGATTTGATTACCCTCAAGAAATCTCTGGAGTACTTGCCAGATATAAAGTTGATTCTATCTGGCTTAAACAGTGGACTCTTGAATGAGCTTAACAATGAATTCGATGTGCTTGCAGATTTGTTTGAGTTAACTGACAAAGCGATTCATGAGGACTGTCCAGTGAATGTCAGAGATGGAAATATCATTAAGGCAGGTTATCATGCCGAGCTGGATGGCTTAAGGGCGGTTAAGGAGAATGTATCTGGTCTTTTGAATCAATTGGAAGAGTATGAAAAGGAAAAGACGGGTATCAAAAACCTGAAAATTAAGTTTAATAAAATTTTTGGCTTTTACATAGAAATCACAAATTCAAATCTAAAATCCGTGCCGGAATATTATATCAGAAGACAAACCATGGCCAACGGAGAACGGTTTACTACCACAGAACTGAAAAAAATTGAAGATGATTACCTTGGAGCAGATGAAAAAATTAGTACACTGGAACAGGAAGTCTTTAAAGAGGTCTTGAATCTTATTGCTAAGGAGCAAGAGCGGATTCAAAAAACAGCCTCTTGTATTGCATGCCTGGATGTTCTCCGAAGCCTGGCTCATGTGGCAGAGTACAATAACTACTGCAAGCCCATTGTGAACAACGGAAGTGTTATTGAAATCAGAAACGGGCGGCATCCGGTCATTGAGCAAATGACGGAAACGAGTTTTATTGCTAACGATACTTTGATGGATATAAATGAAAACCGCCTTTCTGTGATTACTGGGCCGAATATGGCCGGAAAATCCACCTATATGCGCCAGGTTGCCCTCATTGTCTTGATGGCACAGATCGGAAGCTTTGTACCGGCTGACTATGCCCAGATTGGCGTGGTTGACAAAATCTTTACCCGAGTCGGCGCCAGCGATGACTTGGCTACAGGGCAAAGTACCTTTATGGTTGAAATGGCAGAGGTTGCAAACATTTTAAACTCGGCTACCAAAAACAGCTTGATTGTTCTGGATGAAATCGGTCGGGGAACCAGCACCTTTGACGGCTTAAGCATTGCTTGGTCGGTGATGGAGTATATTGCAGACGTAAAAACCCTTGGAGCAAAAACACTCTTTGCCACCCATTATCATGAGCTTTCCGAACTGGAAGGGAGAGTGCCGGGCGTAAAGAGCTTTCATTTCACAGTGACCGAGCTTGGAGAGGACATTGTTTTTCTTCGAAAAATTGCCAAAGGCGGTGCTGACAACAGCTACGGTATTCATGTGGCGAAGTTGGCCGGGATACCTGTTAAGGTTTTGAAGCGCTCCCGCGAAATTCTTTCGGCCTTAAATCAATCGGATGTGGTTAGGCACAAAGAAGCGGGCAATGATGTTTTTTATGAGACGATCAAGCAAAGGACACCTCAACAAGGTATCATTATTAAAAATGAATAGAATGTTGGTGATGAAATGCCTATTAGGGTTCTTGATGAACATTTGATTAACAAGATTGCGGCCGGGGAGGTTGTCGAAAGGCCATCTTCCGTAGTGAAAGAGCTGGTTGAAAATTCCATTGACGCCGGAGCCACTCAGATTATCGTTGAAATTAAAGATGGGGGCTTGAATTTTATTCGAATCACCGATAATGGCTGCGGGATTGAAAAATCCGATGTTAAGAATGCCTTTCTTCCACATGCTACCAGTAAGATTGCTTCTACGGAAGATTTATTTCGAATCAATACCTTGGGCTTTCGAGGAGAAGCATTAGCCAGTATTTCTGCTAT
The DNA here is from genome assembly GCA_964611385.1 of uncultured Defluviitaleaceae bacterium. Classification (GTDB taxonomy): domain Bacteria; phylum Bacillota; class Clostridia; order Lachnospirales; family CAYPQA01; genus CAZSXS01. The sequence goes on along the minus strand of CAZSXS010000014.1, from coordinate 6,029 downwards.
CTCCAATGTTGAAATGATAACAAAGACTGCCTCCGATCCTACCGGTATCCGTATCGAACTGAGCGGTGGTGTGGTCAAGTCCGAATCTGAAGTTGGCAGTGCTGAGGGTACGACGATCATCATTCGGAATCTTTTCTACAACACGCCGGCTCGCCGTAAATTTCTTAAAAAGGAAAGTGTAGAAGGTGGGTATGTATCGGATCTAATCACCCGCATTGCCCTATGCAATCCAAAGGTTTCCTTTAAATATATCGTAAACGAGTCTTCTGCCATGCAAACGACCGGAAACGGGGACTTGAAAAGTGCCATTCTTTGTACCTATGGTAGGGAGATTGCAAAAAATTTGATTCCGATTCAGTTCGAAGAGGAAGACTTTTCTTTAAACGGTTATTTGAGCAAGCCGGAAATTTGCCGCAGCAACCGCAGTTATCAAAACCTGTTCATCAACGGGCGCTTTGTGAAAAATGAAATGGTTGCCAAAGCGGTGGAAGAGGCCTACAAGACGCTGTTGCCTCTTTTTCGCTTTCCTGTTTTTGTCCTCCAATTGAAGCTGAATCCTACAGAGGTTGATGTAAATGTGCATCCCTCTAAGCTTGAAGTACGGTTTAGCAATGAAAAAGAGATTTTTGACAAGATACAGACGGCCTGTGCTAGGGCTTTCGTGAACCAAGATTTGGTTCCTGAGCTTTCTTTGTCAAAAATGGGGATTTTTAACAAGCTTACGGCTCCTCTGTTTGGTAGCCAAAAGGACGTCAGCTATCAGAAGGAAGTGGACGAAACAGGCTCGGCTACTATGGCTAGTACATTCCAAGAGAATATGAGCCGCTTAAGTGAAGGGCAGGAAAAAAGAAGCGTTGGAAGTATTTTTGATCAGTTAAGCAAGCAGGATCTAAGCGATCAAGAAGTAAGGCAACAAGGAGTAAGTAAACAAGAAGTTAGTAGGCAAGAGGTAAATGACCAAGATGTAAGCTACCAAAAAGAAAGCAAGAGCCAATCAAGCACTCATGAAGTCAATCCGGAAATAAGTGAAAAGAATGTAAAAACACAGCTGAGTTATTTGTTTGGGGATTCGATTAAGTCAAGCGGAGAGGCTCTTGATCCAGATGCGGAGAGCCAGCGTGACGCTAAGGCATTTCCCTTGGTTGACTATAAGATCCTGGGGCAGCTTTTTGTGACTTATTGGCTTATACAGTGCGGGGACAAGCTTTATATCGTCGATCAGCATGCGGCTCACGAACGGATTTTGTATGACAGCTTGGTGAAGCAGTTTAGCGAAAAGACGGTTTACAAGCAAAAGCTCATTGAACCCATCATTCTCAAATTGACGGAACTGGAAACGTTTACCTTGGAAGATAATTTAACGCTGATTCGCAATTTCGGCTTTGATATTGAAAAGCTTGCCGGAAAATACTGTATTACTTCTGTTCCCTTCCTCTTGAAGCGAGCGAGCGGAATTGATTATTTTATTGAGATTTTGGATAAGCTTTCTACATATGACAATGTTTATGAGACCAAATTGAATGAGATTGCAAGCATTGCCTGCAAGGAAGCCATCAAGGCCAATGACCGGCTGACATCAATGGAAGCAAGGCAACTGGTTCAAAAGCTGTGTATTATGGAGAATCCCTTTACCTGCCCGCATGGACGGCCGACGGTTGTTGAGTTGTCCAAGTATGAGTTGGAGAAGAAATTTGAAAGAGTATAGAACTATTAGTGTTGGAATTAGAACTGTTTGTGTTGCAGCATTGAGCTGGTTGTGCTGGAATATAGAATCACTTGAGACTGAGTATAAGAAGGTGCAGTTGTGACAGAGCACTTAATCGTAATCGGAGGCCCTACCGCCACCGGTAAGTCTGCCTTGGCCGTGGCCCTCGCCAAAAAAATCAACGGAGAGATTGTTTCGGCCGACTCCATGCAAGTTTATAAGCTCATGAATATCGGTACTGCCAAGCCTACCCTTGAAGAAAAACAAGGAGTTAGGCATTTTTTAATTGACGAGATTTACCCGGATGTGGATTTTTGTGTTGCTGATTTTCAGGATTTGGCAAAGAGGTATATTGCAGACATTCGGAGCAGGGGTAAGCAACCCATACTGGTAGGGGGTACGGGATTTTATATAAATTCTGTTGTTTATAATCATGAGTTTACAGAAGCGGAAAAAGACGAGGCTTATCGGAGCGAGCTTTTAAGCTTATCCCAAGAGAAGGGGACGGCATATCTTCATGCCCTTCTTGAGAAGCTTGACCCGGCTGCTGCTACTGAAATTCATCCGAACAATGTAAAAAGAGTTATACGCGCCTTGGAATATTTTAAGCTTACCAATACAAAAATATCGGAGGCAAATGCTTCTCAAAGGGCTTCAAAAGTACAAGACGATTCCATTCATTTTTTTATACTGAATACGAACAGGGCTACGCTTTACGATCGAATTAACCGGAGGGTTGATCAGATGGTGAAGGACGGGCTGTTTGATGAAGTGAAGAATTTACTGGAGTTGGGCTATACCAAAGAGTTGACTTCGATGATGGGCATTGGGTACAAAGAGATCATTCCCTACTTTGAAAATCAACTGTCGAAGGAAGAAGCCATTGAAAGCATTAAGACGAACTCTAGGCATTATGCTAAGCGGCAGCTGACTTGGTTTAAACATCAGTGTGAAGGGCTTTGGTTGGATCTCGGAGTGCTTGAAGTGGACAGGGTTCTTGAGCAAATGATATGCAGAATAGGCTAAAACGAAGTCGTAAGGCATTGGAGGTTTTTGTGTCAACATATGAGCATGAATTACTGAAAGACTCTTTCTCAATCGACAAAAGAGTGCTCTCTTTTATCGAAGAGACGGAAGCGGAAATCAAACCTTTTCTGGAGCAGACACTTCGGGTTGCTCGAACAAACCAGCTTAAGGTTTTAGCGGCAATGCAAAGGAACAGGCTATCGGATGCTCATTTTGGTTTCAGTTCGGGCTATGGGTACAATGATCTGGGGCGAGAGGCTCTTGAAAAGATCTATGCCGATGTTTTTCGAACGGAGGCTGCTTTAGTGCGCCCTCAACTGGTTTCCGGCACCCACGCCTTGACTGTTGCTTTGTTCGGGAATCTGAAGTATGGGGATGAAATTTTATCGCCAAACGGATTTCCCTATGATACCTTACAAGGGGTTATCGGCATCAGAGAAACGAAAAATTCCTTAATGGAGTATGGGATTCGCTACCGGCAAGTGGAGCTGGCGCAACAGGACGAATTTGACTGGGACGGGATTGCCCGAAGTATCCATGAGAAAACCAAGCTTATTAGCATCCAGCGGTCGAAGGGCTATTCTTGGCGGAGGTCTTTTTCTGTGGAGGATATCGGTAGGCTGATTCGCTTTGTGAAGGGCATCAAGCCTGATGTCATTTGTATGGTTGATAACTGCTACGGGGAGTTCGTGGATGAGCGTGAACCCAGTGAGGTCGGAGCGGACTTGGTGGTAGGCTCCCTGATTAAAAATCCAGGCGGGGGCTTGGCACCCGTTGGTGGTTACATCGCAGGCAAAGAAGAATTTGTGGAAAATGCCGCTCATCGCTTGACTGCACCAGGCCTTGGCCGGGAAGTCGGCCCCACTCTCGGCCTTGCGGGCACTTTGCTGCAAGGCTTATTTTTGGCTCCTACGGTGGTTTCGGCTGGCTTACAGGGGGCTATCCTTTCTGCCAGGGTGTTTGAAAAACTGGATTTTCAAGTATTACCCCGCTTTGATGAAAAGCGTTCTGATATCGTTCAGGCCATTCAAATGCAAAGTAAGGAGCGGTTACTTGCTTTCTGTGAGGGCATTCAAATGGCGGCGCCCGTGGACAGCTTCGTTAAGCCCGTCCCCTGGGACATGCCTGGTTATGATCATCAGGTGGTTATGGCGGCCGGTGCTTTTGTTCAAGGCTCTTCCATTGAGTTAAGTGCTGATGCACCCATTAAGGAACCTTACATCGCTTATTTTCAAGGCGGGCTGACGGAGCATCATGCCAAGTTTGGTGTTTTGTTGGCGGTTGATCATATGCTAAAGCAAGGGCTTTTACAGTTTTGAAGATGAAAAAGGAAAGTTATGCGAATATTATTTTTGGAGGATGCAAATGAAAAAACGGATTTTAACGGGAGATAGAACCACCGGCAGGCTTCATCTCGGTCATTACGTGGGTAGCCTTTCAAACAGAGTCCGGCTACAGGATGAATATGAAACTTTTTTAATTTTGGCTGATATTCAGGCGCTCACGACCCACTTTGAAAAGCCGGATTTGATTAAAGAGAGCATTTATGATGTGGCGATTGACAATTTATCCGTTGGGCTGGATCCTTCTAAGGTTGTTCTGTTTTTGCAGTCGAGGATTTCTGCCATTGCCGAGCTTACGGTTTTTTACTCTATGTTTGTTTCGGTCAATTCGCTGCGGCACAATCCCACTATTAAATCGGAAGCCGCCCAGTACGGCTATGATGATTTGACTTACGGCTTCTTGGGATATCCGGTGAGCCAGACAGCGGACATTACCTTTTGCAATGCAGACCTGGTACCGGTAGGCGAGGATCAGCTGCCCCACATTGAACTCACTCGGAAGATCGTCAGGCGCTTTAACGACCTTTATGCCCCTGTTTTGACAGAGCCGAAGGCGCTTTTGAGCGATGTGCCTAGGTTGGCCGGGTTGGACGGAAATGCCAAGATGGGCAAGAGCTTGAACAACGCGGTTTATCTTTCGGACAGCAGGGAGACTGTCACCGACAAGGTGAAATCAGCAGTCACAGACAAAAACCGAATCAGTGTAAAGGACAAGGGCAACCCGGATATTTGTGTTGTCAACTCTTACCAGAAGGCCTTTAATGCCGATGAGCATGAGAACATTTGCGATATGTGCAGAAATGCTACCATTGGTTGCGTGGCCTGCAAGAAGATACTGGCAGAAAAAATCAACAGCCTTTTGGATCCGTTCCGGGAAAAACGGGCCTATTACGAAAGCAACAAAGAGACCGTGAAGGAGATTATCCTGGAAGGCAGCAAAAAAGCCAACGACATCGGAAATCAGACGGTAGAGAAGGTTAAGCAGGCCATGAGTCTGAGTCTTTAAGGCTAAGAATAAGAGACATACTTCGTTTTTGGATTTTTATTGGTTGTAGGTACTGCCAATATAACTCGTTTTTCGATGTATGTCTTTTTTTAATAACTTTTGCCACGCTTTATTCGATTTGCTCATTTAGGAATTTATTGATAGTCAGATTGAATAGTTACCAGATTTGTTAAACAAATTTTTCAATGAAAAGGAGAAAGAAAATGTCTGTTTATTTCAAAGCATATTATGTCGGTCAAGGTTCTATGAATATCGTTTGGGGCGAAGACGACAACGGAAATATTACAAGTGCAGCGTTGTTTGACGCCGGCTCAGATTTCGACCCGTTTGCATGTAGTAATATTGATTCAAATTGTGCTGAAGTAGTCGGAATTTTTAATGCCGCCAATGAAATAAATATATTTATTACACATATGGACAGCGACCATTATAATTTAATCAAAAATATAATTCCGTTTTTAGATTTAAGCGCACAAAAAAATCTTGATATCTTCATAGGCTCCATCTACAAAAAATTCAGAACGGCCGAAGAAATTATGAATGAAATAAATCCAAATAAATTTAAATTTATAAGGGTCAATATAATTTCGTACGGTAGTTTACAACGTATAAATGGAGCCAATAATTATTTTGAAATTATTTGCCCTATATGTAATCTGTTCCCAAGCAAATGCGACATTAATGATAATTGCGCAATATATATTGTAAGGGATCATAGCACAAAAACTGCCCTTGTGTTTACCGGCGACATAACCGGCAAAACAATTATAGCAATGTCCGTATACGACTCAGGTATTAAACAATTACTTGAAGGTTTTTCCGTTTACATAACTATTCCTCATCACGGCTCAATAACATCCTTGCAAAAATGGAACCTAGTCACTATTGACACATATGAACCTATAGCTCTGGATGTTGAACCTGATATGTATTACTTTACACATAATTT
>CAZSXS010000013.1:0-54530 GCA_964611385.1 uncultured Defluviitaleaceae bacterium | reverse complement strand
TATATTGTTTGCTATTATTATTAACTATCATGAAGTTTCCTAGAATATAAAAAAAGGCTATCGAGTTTCCGATAACCTTCTAGTGAAAAACCTTCTTATAAGACTGTATTCAGTGCACAGCCGCCACAGCTTGTCTACCCATCTGCTCCCAGGCTTCTATAAATTCCTTCATCGATGCCTTATTCTTTCCAATCAAGGGGTCGTTAAAGTAGATGTATTCCTGATCATATCCTGTAACAAGTACCGCGTGTTCCTTACTTGTAATTTTGATGGGACCAGAGGTGGTGGTCCATGTACCAAATTCACTTTGTGCCAGTCTTTTATAACTTGTATTCGTTATAATCCAAACTGGGGAATTTCTATTTAATAAGTAGTATAAGTCCTTGAACTCACAGCCGCTTAAATCAACGGCAGAGTAAGGGAAGTACTGTACCAAAAGCTGGTGAATAGGCCCATGATAAACTCCATAGCCATTTTGACGGGCGTTTTTCATATCCCCTACAAAACCCTCATATGGGTTTCCATGATACACAATGCCCCCCTGCTTAAACTGAAATGGAACTTTCTTCACCTGATCAGCTAAGGTCAATTTGCTAACTAGTTTTCCTTTGTAGTTAATGAGCATAGAAAGACTCGTAACCTCACACCCCCGGGGTAACTCTGGATTTTGCATCACAACGGGGGCTTCCAACTGAATGGATGTCTTCAAAGCCTCTGCATTAGACCAAATTAAACTATTATCTTTTCTATAATATACAAAAGATCTTTTACTTTCCTTAGCCTTTTTTACTGCCGAGGCAAAATCATCAAACTCAATAAACTTGTCGTCCGTATTCAAAAAAACCAAAAAGGGTGGGTAATTGTCCCAGATTACCAAGCTTTTGTTTTTCTGAAGAATTTTTGCTAGCTTATGGCTTTGTGCGGTACTTAAGGCTTCCTCGTAAGTATCAAAGCTGTTGTAAAACACCTCATCTACATAGATTTTAAACTCCCCATCTTCTTTGAGCGGTACATTCTCTTCCTGAATATCAGGCTTATGTGCTTCTTCGTTACTATCCGCTTCATTTTTCACAATACTGGTATTTTTATTCTCCAGTATTTGCATGATGCTTACTGCGTTTCGTACAAAAAAAATACAACAGCCCACCGCTACAATTAAAAGTAAAACCATAAGAAAATTCTTCATGATACTCTTTAAACCTCATCAAAGCTTGTACTTGATTTTATTCTCTGCCATCCGCATCTATTTCATCTGTGATTTCCTCTTGACCTTCATCCTCTTCAACCAAATCTGATTCCAAACCAGCTTTGATCTCTGAGCCCTTAGTATGTTCTTGTTCTTCCTGCATCTGCTCGGCTTCTTGTTCAATGTCACACTCTTTAATCTTTGCTAGGCTGACAACAGAAACGCCATCGTTTAAATTAATTAGCTTTACCCCCTGAGAAGTTCGACTTTGAATAGAAATATCGCTAACCCGAATTCGAATAATTATTCCCTCGGAATTAATCAACATCAACTCGTCTTTTTCCTCGACCAGCGAAACGCCCACAATTTTTCCAGTACGCTCTGTAATTTTATGAATTTTAACGCCGCTGCCGCCCCGTTTTTGTGCTCGGAACTGACTCAACTCAGATAATTTACCAAAACCCTTCTCTGAAACAATTAACACTCGGCCGGAATCCATACTATCGGCGCCCACCACGTAATCATCCTGTGCCAAACGAATTGCTCGTACCCCTGTAGCCTGCCTTCCCATAGAACGGATATCCGCTTCGTTAAAGCAAATTCCCTTTCCATCTCTGGTGACAACAAATACTTCCTTATCGCCATCCGTTTTAATCACAGAAATTAACTCGTCATCCTCTCGCAGATTCACAGCAATAAGACCAGCCTTGGGAATATTTGAAAACTTCGAAAGAGGCGTTTTCTTAACCGTTCCTTGCTTTGTGACCATAAGGATATACTCGTCTTCTTTAGTTTCTCGAATGGTTATAACCGCGGTTATTTTCTCATCCTTGTTCAAATTCAACAAGTTAATGATTGCCATCCCTCGTGCCGTCCTTCCGGCCTCAGGGATTTCATAAGCCTTGGCTCTATAAGCCCGGCCCATGCTGGTAAAGAAAATCAGGGTATCATGGGTATTGGCGATTAAAATGTTCTTCACCAAATCCTCATCCCGCATTTGCAGGCCAATAATTCCCCTCCCCCCTCTGTTTTGGCTCTTATAAGTACTTAAAGGCAAGCGCTTGATATAATCGAAGCAAGTCATAGTAATGACGGAGATCTCATCATCAATCAGATCTTCCGGCATAATTTCCTCTTCACAAAAAGCAATTTGTGTCCGACGCTCATCTCCATACTTTGTCTTGATAATCAGGATTTCTTCTTTTATCACTGCATACAATCGCTTCTCATTCTCCAAAATTGCCGTTAACTCCTGAATATGCTCCTTAATTTCCTTATATTCCTCCATGATCTTATCCCGCTCAAGACCCGTCAAATTGCGGAAGCGCATTTCTAAGATTGCATTAACCTGCTCATCGGTAAATTTAAAACGCTCCACTAAGCGATGTTTCGCAGTCGCAGTATCTGGCGAACTTCTAATGATAGATAGCACCTCATCGATATGATCTAATGCTATTAAAAAGCCCTCTAAAATATGAGCTCTTTTCAAGCATTTTTTCAATTCGAATTTTGTTCTGCGAGTGACAACATCCTTTTGGTGGTTTAGGTAATGGATCAAAAGATCTTTTAAATTCAGAATCTTAGGCTCATTATCGACCAAGGCCAACATAATAATCCCAAAACTTTCTTGAAGCTGGGTATATTTATATAGCTGATTTAAAATAATTGTGGCACTTGCTTCTCTTTTTAATTCAATGACAACTCTAATGCCGTTTCTATCAGATTCATCCCTTAAGTCAGAGATACCCTCCACCTTTTTTTCCTTAACAAGGTCAGCAATTTTTTCAATTAATTTTGCTTTATTGACTTGGAAAGGCAATTGGGTCACAACAATCCGTTCCCTTCCGCCATTCATAGGTTCAATGATGGAATCAGAACGAACAACAATTTTTCCTCTTCCGGTCCGATAAGCCATTCTAATTCCATTCGTACCCATAATCGTTGCCCCAGTGGGGAAGTCAGGACCTTTAATGACAGCTAGCAATTCATTGATATCCGTTTCCCGGTCTTCAAAGCTATAGTTATCAATAATCTTGATAACACCATCAATCACTTCATTCAAATTATGGGGAGGTATATACGTAGCCATACCTACAGCAATACCCGAAGAGCCATTGACCAGTAAATTGGGGAAGCGTGAAGGCAGGACAGAGGGTTCCTGGAACTCCTCGTCGTAGTTTGGGATAAAGTCTACAGTTTCTTTTTCAATATCAGCTAGCATTTCCGTAGACATGCGGCTTAATCTGGCTTCTGTATACCGTGGAGCTGCCGGTGAGTCTCCATCAACAGAACCAAAGTTCCCATGGCCATCCACCAGCATATAACGCATGGAAAAATCCTGAGCCATTCTGACCATAGCATCATAAATAGAAGAATCACCGTGGGGATGATATTTACCCATGGTATCGCCCACAATACGAGCTGATTTTTTATAGGCCTTTGTGGGGTCCAAATTCAATTCGTTCATGGCGTACAAAATCCTTCGATGAACAGGTTTGAGCCCATCGCGTACATCAGGTAGCGCTCTGGCGATGATTACACTCATAGCGTACTCAATATAGGATTTACGCATTTCATTTTCTATATTAACGTCAACAATTTTATCTGTGCTGGAAATATTTCCATCCACTTAAATTCCACCTTTATTAAGAGATTAAAACCCTTGGGGGAGGGAGGAAAAAACTTTTTCAAACGGCGAAAAAGTTTTTTCCTCCCTCCCCCAAGTCTTGACTTTGTCTTTTCTTTTATCTTTATATATCTAAATTCTCAACAAACTTCCCATACTCCTGTATAAATTCCCGCCTTGGCTCCACCTTGTCGCCCATGAGTTGCGTGAAAATTTCATCGGCTAGTATAGCGTCTTGTAGATTGACTTTAAGAAGTATCCGGCGTTCAGGGTCCATGGTCGTCTCCCACAGTTGTGAGGCGTCCATTTCTCCTAAACCTTTGTAACGCTGTATGGGCTTGATACCTTCACGCCCGATCTCGGATAGGATTTTTTCTAGCTCCTTGTCACTGTAGGCATAGTATTCTTTTTTGCCCTTTTCTACTTTGTATAAGGGTGGTTGAGCAATGTAAATGTTGCCGTTTTCGATGAGGGGCATCATAAAACGGTACATGAAGGTCAATAGTAGGGTCCGGATGTGTAATCCGTCAACATCGGCGTCTGTCATGATGATGATCTTGTGATACCGTAGCCTTGATAGATCAAAGTCGTCGTGTATCCCTGTGCCAAAGGCCGTTATCATGGCCCGTATTTCTTCGTTACTTAGGATCTTGTCTATCCTTGCTTTTTCTACATTCATAATCTTTCCACGTAAAGGTAGGATGGCTTGCGTCTTAGGTGTCCTAGCCCCTTTGGCGGAGCCACCTGCAGAGTCACCCTCTACCAGATAGATTTCGCATTTTTGTGGGTCGTGTTCGGAGCAATCAGTTAACTTTCCTGGTAAACGACCATTCTCCAATGCTGATTTACGTCGTACCAGTTCTCGTGCTTTCTTGGCTGCTTCCTTGGCTCGAGAAGCCAGTATTGCTTTTTCAAAAATGGTTTTAGCTATGGATGGATTTTCTTCAAGGAAATATTCTAAGTATTCCGATAAAACTGATTCCACTGCCGTCTTAGCCTCGGAATTGCCCAACTTTGTCTTGGTCTGCCCCTCAAACTGGGGATCTTTGATCTTAATGCTAATCACAGCAACTAAGCCCTCCCGTACATCATCACCGGAAAGGTTCTTGTCGTTGTCCTTAAGTAAATTAAATTTTCTTCCGTAATCATTAATTGATTTTGTAAGACCGGCTCGAAAGCCTGAAAGATGAGTTCCTCCGTCTGTAGTTTTTATATTGTTTACGAAGGAATAGGTGTTTTCCAGGTAGTTGTCATTGTATTGAAGGGCGACTTCGACATTTACGCCTTCCCGCTCAGCTTCGGCGTAAAAAACTTTTTCGAACAGGGGAGTTTTGTTTTTGTTAATGTGGGATACGAATTCCATAATGCCGCCTTCATAACAGAAGGTTCTTGTCTTGCCCTCTTCCCGAAGATCGGCTAATTCTATCGTAAGGCCCTTGTTTAAAAATGCCATTTCCTGAAAGCGTTGTTTCAAGACATCAAAGCTGAAAACCGTCTCTTCAAAGATGGTGGTATCCGGTTTGAAGTATACATAAGTGCCTGTTTCCGTGGTTTCTCCAATAATTTCAAGCTTGGTCAATACATCGCCCCTAGAATACTGTTGCTGGTGTATGTTCCTGCCATCAGAAACCTGTACTGTCATTTTTTCAGAGAGGGCATTAACTACCGAAGCACCAACCCCATGCAAACCACCGGATACTTTGTAACCAGACCCACCGAACTTGCCACCTGCATGTAAGACAGTATAAACAACTTCCACGGCTGAAACACCCTTTTGGGCTTGTATGCCTGTGGGGATACCTCGACCGTTGTCCTTTACGGAAACAGAATTATCCTCATAAATTTTAACTTCAATCCGGTTACAAACTCCAGCCAGTGCCTCGTCCACGGCATTGTCTACGATTTCATACACCAAGTGATGCAAGCCGTTTGTAGAAGTGCTTCCGATGTACATACCAGGTCGCTTTCTTACTGCTTCCAAGCCTTCTAACACTTGTATTTGAGTCTCATTATATTCTTGTGACATTTTTTACAACTCCTAAGTTTACATTAAAAATAGATACATTTTGACATAAGCCCTTTAAATGAACAAAGGAACTATCCAAGCCCGTACATGTAATCATGGTCTGTATACCCTCTGTGCTTTTCAATAAGAATTTTTGGCGTTTTTCGTCAAGCTCGGAAAAAACGTCGTCCAACAATAAAACGGGTGTTTGATTTCTTTCTACCTTAATGAGTTCGATTTCAGCTAGCTTGGCAGAAAGGGAGGCGCTACGTTGCTGTCCCTGAGATCCGAATATTCTTGTATCAAAACCGTTAATCATAAATTCCAAGTCATCCTTGTGAATCCCTGCATTTGTTGAGCCGCTTTGTATATCTCTTTCTTTATTTTTTTCAAGCTTTATGGGAAAGTCCTTTTCGCTTACATTAGGCTTATATGCAATGACCAGTCGTTCCGACTGATTGGTAATGATGGAATGCACCCTCCCAGCAAGCTCGTTTATTTTTTCTATAAATTCCTGTCGAAGCTGAATAATCTTTATTCCAGTCTGAATCAACTGGCTGTCCCAGACAGACAAAAATTCCTCCTGGTTCTTTTGGTATTGAATTTTTTTTAATAAAGCGTTTCTTTGTTTTAAAATCTTATAATACTGTTGCAATTCGTAATAATAAACTTTATTCAATTGACAAAGCTCAATATCCATGTATCTGCGCCGTTCAGCTGGACCAGATTTAACCAGCTGTAAATCCTCCGGGGAAAAAATAACCGTTAAAAGCACGCCAAAAAGATCCCCTGATTTTTTGATGGGAATATTGTTAATGGCAATGCCCTTTTTAGAATTACTTTTAATATGAATAGAAATTTTTTCCTCAATCTTGTACTCGTCTTTACGGAAGGCCTGCACAAAGGCTTCTGCTTCCTTAAAACGAATCAATTCCTTATCATAATGCGTGCGTTGAGAGCGACCTGTAGCACAAAGATACAGAGCTTCAAGAATATTGGTCTTTCCTTGGGCGTTGTCTCCGAAAAAAAGGTTAATCTCATTGCCAAACTCCAAGCTTAGACTTTCATAATTACGAAAGTTTTTAAGCAACAATCGTTCTACATGCATGTTTGCTCTGCTTTCTGTTATCGTCTTAAAGGTAGAACCAAAAATTTATAACTACTATTATTCTGGCCGAAAATAGTACAGGCGCTTTGTTGAGACTTAAACTTTAGGATTGCAACTTCTTCTTCGATTATTTTAAGCGCTTCAATTAAGAATTTGGGATTAAAGGAAATTACTAAGGGTTCTCCTTCTAACTCTATTTCAATCTCATCGTTGCAACCCCCGATCTCACTTCGAGAGGAGATGCGCATACTACCCTCATTAATGGACATTTCAATGGGAATCTTTTTAGCTTCGTCCATCACTAGAGTGGTTCTTTCCAAAGCTGTTAAGAAAGCTTCTCTATTTAAGTTAACAATAATTCTCTGATCATCTGGGAAGGCCTGATCATACTTAATAAACTCGCCTTCCATAAGGGTAGAAACAACGATAAACCTAGATAACTCGAAAAGAACATGCCTATCGGTAAAATAGATATTACAATTCTCATCTTCTGGTGGCAAAATTTTACTGATTTCCGACAATGTTCTGGATGGAATTACCACCCTTTTTTCTTCACGTTCGGTTTCGGTTTTAATCTCCTTGTAGGCAATCCGAACCCCATCAACCGCTACCATTATTATTGACTTATTTTTAACTTCTAATAACTCTCCAGTAAAAATGGGTTTAGTATCTTTCCCAGCCACTGAAAAGATGGTCTGACGAATCAATTGCTTTAGATCGTTTGTATTCACAACAAGGGGATTGTTTTTATCAATGATTGGCAAAAATGAAAATTCAAAGCCATTGAGCCCAATAATTTTAAATTCCGTTTTACCGGCTTTAAAAATCACTATATTATTTTCATCAGCGTTAATATTAATATTACCGTCAGGCATTTTACGAATGATTTCATGGAAAATTTTTGCCTCAATGGCGATGAGGCCCACATTTACGATCTCTCCCTTAAAATAGGAGGTTTCAATTCCCAGCTCGCCATCATTAGCTATAAGTTTTATCCCATTGTCATTAGCCACGACCAGGATACAGGTTGAAATTTTATTGGTCGCTCTAGCGGACACCGCCCGGGACACAATATTTATATTTTCTAGCAAATCTTCTTTGGAGCAAATAATATTCATACTTTTCTCCTTTTCATGTTTGCGATTTCTTACTTTATTAAGTACGATTAAACATCTTACAAAAAAATAGAAGATATGGATTTTATACACATAGATAATATTGATTTATAGTAGCAGTAGTAGTAGGTAGTGTGGATTTGTAGATAAGTGGTTGAAGATCAATAAATTAAAAGCTTTTGGATGTTGAAAAGTCTGTGGATTTTTTCTTTAAACAGAATAGAGTTATCCACCCTATCCACAGATAAATTAAATCACCTTGCTTTTACTTAAGACATCCACAATTTTTTCTTGTTACCCACAATTTTATCCCAAAGATATCCACACATAAAACTAACAAAAACAATTATCCACAAAATTATCCACACTTCCTTTTGTTTATCCACATTCATCCGCAATGAAGAAATCCCCATATCCACATAACGATTATCCACAATACAAATCTATTATTTAAAGGTAAAGAGGTACTTTAACATCTGCTTGTCCACAAAGTTATTCACCCTTGATTCTTCGCTCTAATTCCTTGAGATCAGATCTGAGGTTAGAATCCATATTTAAATCCATGGCGATTTTATCACAGCCATGCATAATGGTAGAATGATCGCGGCCGCCCAAAAATTCACCTAACTTTAAAAGAGAAATATCTAACAGCTTTCGAGCAAGATACATAACAATTTGTCTTGGGTGAGTGATACTTTGGGTGCGCTTTTTACCACGCAAATCATCCATGGAAATTTTATAGTAATCAGTAACTACTTCAGCAATATGCTCAATGGTAATTTCTCGCACTGCATTATCACTCATTAAATCCTTTAGAGCCTTTTCTGCAAACTCAATGGTTAAGTCTTCATTTTTAATTTTTGCAGAGGCTGTGACTTTATTCAAAGCACCTTCTAGGTCACGAATGTTTGAAACAATACTCTTTGCAATAAAGCGGGTGACCTCTTTAGGTACTGAGAGGCGTTCCAACTCTGCCTTTTTGTCCAGGATGGCAGTTCTGGTTTCAAAGTCTGGGAGGGTTATATCAACGATCAAGCCACAACCAAATCTTGAGCGAAGTCGGTCTTCTAGAGTTTTGATTTCTTTTGGGGGTTGGTCACTAGAGATAACGATTTGCTTGTTGGCATCGTATAAGGTATTGAAGGTATGAAAGAATTCCTCCTGCGTTCCTTCTTTCTCTGATAAAAATTGTATATCATCAATTAAAAGCACGTCTATTTCACGATATTTATTACGAAACTCTTGATTTTTTCTTTCTTTAATAGAGTTGATCAGCTCATTCACAAAGGTCTCTGTAGAGGTATAAAGAACCTTTGAACTAGGGTTTTTTGAGATTATGTAATTGCCGATTGAGTGCATTAAATGAGTCTTTCCAAGGCCAACACCACCATACAGAAAAAGAGGATTGTAAGTCGTTTTTCCGGGGGCTTCGGAAACGGCCAAAGCCGCTGAAAAAGCGAGCTCATTGCTTTTTCCTCTTACAAAGGTTTCGAAGACATATTTTGATTTAAGATTGCTATAAATTGAAACAGCTTCAAGAGTACGTTTCACGTTTTTTTTGGCTGGTTCAAAATCCTCAGGGGATACAAGTTGAATATTGATGCCACCTTTAGAAATTTCCCTTATACATTCAGATATGGTACTTAAATACCGTTCCTCTATGGTAGGCTTAAAGAAGTTTTCTTCTGTCTTAACCACGAGAACGTTATCTTTTACATAGAGAGGGGTCAAAGGCTTAATCCAAGTATCGAAAACTACAGGCGTAAACGCTCGCTTCATTAGCGGCAGCGCCTTTGACCAGCATTCTATATATGCATGGTCTGTTAGATGATTGCTTTCCATAAAAACTTCCTCCTGAAACTTTGTTAGTGCTAATCATATCAAAAAAAATGTGGATAAGCAATATATTTACGAAAATATTGTGGATAAATCTGTTGACAACGTGTGAGAAATATATTTGCTCTTAAAGTCATTTAGTTAAATTTTACCTGGTTTTAAGCGGCTTTTATAGTGTACGCATTAGTTTCTTTTAGGTGGACAATTTGGTGTGGAAGGATTTTATACACAAAAAAAGCCAAGAGTATCTGGGTTACACTCTCGACTTTTTTGACTTTACTTTATACAAGAACTTTCATAATCCCTTGAAATTTACCCTTTTCTTCTGGAGGTAACTGTTCTAGAAATGCGCTTATGATGCTCTCTTTTTGCTTTGGACTCATGTTAATTTTATTCTTGGCGGAAAAATTCATGAGGATGGGTAGCATTTCCGTCAAGCTTTTATTTTTTACCTTTTCGTATAGATCATAGATAGCTTCCTTTTGTGTTGGGTTAAGACCCTCAAAGGCTTCGTTTTTGATTTCTTGCGATTGAAGTGCCACTGTTTTCTCCTCTATTTTTTGCTTGATTAAGGCTATGACGTGCTGCCCTTGAGACGCGTGTACTAGTTTTGCTCTATTTCTTTGCAGCCCTATTATTCATTGCCCCTTGATCTGCAGTTTTCCTTAAATCAGATCCCTAGGCTTGCCTCCGCATTTTTTGCAGCATGTCATTGATTTCCATCACTTTGCCTAATAAGTCAAGCTTTATTTGCTTTTCTTCACTTATGTAGGGACGAATCACCTTCAGTATTTCCTGGCGCGGATTTTGCCCCCCTTCTGTTACTCGTTTTATGCTTTCCATCAGCCTTTGCATTTCCATAAACTTAATGATAATACCCAAATCCCGTTGCACTGTATGTTCTAAATAAGGGATGACCGCCTTTATTTTCGTTATAAAATATGTATTATCAGTAAGCTCTTCTTCCTGCGGTTCTAAAACACCAGTAGTATTGAGCAGCTTGAATAGTTTAAGCATTTGTTCAAATCCGTGCCCTTCTTCTTCCGTGGAGGTTTTTTCATGATCTGCTTCATCAGTACCCGCTTCATTTGGTTTACCCTTGTTTTGTATAAGCTTTGACAGAGCTTTTGCTTGCTCAAGCAAATTTACCTCCTCCATAAATTCCTCCGGTTCGTGTTTTTCTATTCATATGTACTTGGTAAAACAACTATTCGGTAATGTCAAAACTTTCGGATACCTTTACTCAGTCTATATTCATTTTCTATGCTGTCCTTTGCCTTTTCAAGTCTAATTAGGTAGGATATCTCTTAAGCTGTTTAAATCGTCTTGCATAGATTGATCTGACTGAGTATAAAAAAACCTCCTCCTTGCTTCTTTGTTTATATGATATGCAAGGGGGAGGTTTGATGTTACAAAAATTTGAGGCATTCCTCTTGAAATTTTTTTGGATCTGATTCATGAATGGCATCATATACGATATAACTTGGTATTTTGATTTTGTCTATTTGCCCTTGAATGTCTACTGATAGGTGATTTGCAAAATAGGCTGCTAGAGAAAAGCGTGCCTTGGCATTTCCATAATGGGCGGCTTTGTACAGACGACTTGTTTTTTTGCTCTTGGAGGAACTGTTTTTCTTTGTTAGTAACAGCCTTGAAGAGAGTACATTATAAATTGTGGTTCCCAGAAGAGGGACTTCCAACAGAGTTTTGATTACAGCGCCTTTTTGTGGCTGATACTCTGGAGAAATCAGCATTAGCTTGTCGTAATAGTTTGGCATGAGCCGGTACCCCAGTACTGCATAAGCGCAGGCTTCCTGGGTGGCGATGATAGCTGTCTTTTCTTGAATGACATTTTGAATAAACTCGTTGATCAGACTGACATATAAATAGTAGGAATAGCTTAGGTTTGGCTTATCTGAATACCCGAAGCCCGGCAGGTCAAGAGCATAGACCTTGAAGTGGCAGGAAAGCTCTGTTAGATTCTCTTCCCAATCAGAAAGGCTGTGCCCTATCCCTGGCGAATGAAGCAACAGGAGAGGTTTGCCATTGCCTTTTACTGTGTAATGAACCTTTCCGTAGCGCCAGGGATAGAAGGAACCTTCAACTTTGCCCACAGCTAGCGCATTCGTCATGAAAATCAACTTATTGACAAGGGCAAGAGCAGGAATGCTAAGACCCAGAACCAAGAACGGTTTAACTTTTTTTACCATATCAAGTCCACCTTTTTAATGATATTTTAAATAGTCTTGTCATATATTATTTTAAGTAGTCCAAGAGGAGCGAAACCATTGAGAGAATTTATGATATTAATCGGACAGATTTTTTTAATCTCCTGCGTTCAGACCCTGATTGAAGCCTTTGTTGACCCCGATAAAAAACCCTTACAGGCTAGAATTATCAGCTTGGCCTGTTTTTCGGGCAGCCTATACCTGCTGTTGCAGTTTGTATTTACATACTTGCTGAAAGAATTAAATACGGTGTTACGTTATCCCTTTTAAGGATTTGCTTTTAGCAAAAGTCCTTGAACATAAACAAAAAGAATGATATACTCCGACAGTATAACATATGCAAATAAAAAAGAATACAAGGTGCTACATGAAAAAACTAAAGCTCATATACAATCCCTCTTCTGGAAATAAGTATTTCAAGTATGACTTGGATACCTGTATCAAAATTTTTCAGGAAGCAGAGTATGAAACTCATGTCTTTCGCTGTGGGGATATCAAGAAACATTTTTATGAAATGGATCTTACAAAAGATATTCAATACGATGCCATTGTAGTCTCCGGCGGAGATGGCAGCATTAATCTAGTGGTAAATGAACTCATGCGCTATGGTATGCAAGTGCCTCTTGGGATCATTCCTTCAGGTACGGCCAATGATTTTGCAACCTATTTAAAAATTCCACAAGATCCTGAAAAGGCCTGTGAAATAATTGCAAGAGGCCTACGCCAAAAAGTGGATGTAGGCAAGGTCAATGACCAATATTTTATTAATGTTTGTGCAGTGGGGCTTTTAAATGTTTCTCAAAAGGTGAATGCTGATGTTAAGGATACCCTTGGGAAAATGGCTTATTACCTGAAAGGGTTAGAGCAGCTTCCAAATTTTTCACCACTCACTATCCGGGTTACGACTCCCACTCAAAGCTTTGTCGAGGATTATTTTTTGTTTTTGGCCTTAAATTCCTCTGGAACAGGGGGCTTTGAACGGCTTTCGCCTTTGGCAAAAATAGATGACGGATTGTTTGACTTTATCGGGATCCGTGCCAAGCCTATGTTGGATATTGCCAGGATTTTTATTAAGATGCTCAGCGGTGAATATCTGGATGACCCGGGGGTTGTCTTTTTTAGGCAAAGCTATGCAAAACTTGAATTGATTTTTGATAAACCCTCAAAAGCAGAGGTTTCTGCAGTAACTGCAGGAAGCGCAACCACTGGATCTAGTTCAGGAAATGGATCAAGTGATTCTTCCAGCTTTGATTCTGATGTGGATGGCGAAGCCGGGCCTTTTCTACCCTTGGAAATTACAAATATCCCCTCTGCAATAGAAATTTTTATTTAAGTATAAACGAAAGAAAGGACTATACGAATGAATGTAAATGCTCAATTCGATTTTAAAAGTGAAATTACAAAGCTGATTTTGGAAGGTACCGAACTCCCAGAAGTCTCTCTTGAAATTCCGTCTAATCGGGAGATGGGGGATTTCTCCTTTCCTTGTTTTCGTCTGGCCAAGGAATTAAAGAAGGCGCCGGTGGCCATAGCGGCTGACCTTTCTGAGAAAATAAAGCAAAAGATTTCAGAAAAAGCCAACAAACAGCAACCTTCCTTTGTTTCCGAAATCAAAAGTGTTGGCCCTTACATTAATTTTTATGTGAATAGGGCTTTTTTTGCGCAGACAGTTTTGAGTAGGGTGTTGCAGGAACAAAAGAACTATGGCCGTTCAGATATTGGGGCTGGAAAATGTATCATGATGGATTATTCTTCCCCTAATGTAGCTAAGTTATTTCATATTGGGCACCTGATGACCACCATTTTAGGCGATTCTCTGTATAAAATGTATCAATTTTTAGGGTACAAGCCCTTTGGGATCAATTATCTGGGAGATTGGGGTACCCAATTTGGAAAACTGATCGTGGCTTATAAAAAGTGGGGCAACGAGGAAGCCATTGAGGAAAAGGACATTGAGGAACTGACCCGGATTTATGTTAAATTTCATGAGGAAGCTGAGACCGATAAAAGCCTGGAAGACGAAGCCAGGGCAGCTTTTTTGAAAATGCAGCAAGGCGATAAGGAAGCACTAGAACTTTGGAAGTGGTTTTGTGAGCTAAGCCTTCGGGAGTATCACAGGATATACGAAAAATTAGATATTCGGTTTGACTCCTTTGATGGAGAAAGCTTTTTTAATGATAAAATGATGCCTGTGGTGGAGGAACTGAGGCAAAAAGGACTATTGATTGAAAGCCAGGGTGCCCAAATCGTTGACCTGGAGTCCTTCAACATGCCTCCTTGTTTGATTTTACGCAGTGACGGGGGAACCCTCTACCCCACCCGGGATATTGCCGCAGCTTTGTATCGATATAAGACCTATCAGTTTGAAAAGGCTCTTTATATTACCGCCTTGGATCAAAGCTTGCACTTTGCACAGTTTTTTAAGGTTTTGGAGTTGATGGGTTACGACTTTGCGCAGAAGCTGGTGCATGTACCTTACGGAATGGTCAGCGTAGATTCTGGAAAACTGTCCACCCGAAAGGGTAACATGATTTTGATTGAAGATTTGCTGGATGAAGCTGTCAGTAAGACCTTGAAAATTATTGAGGAAAAAAATCCTAATCTTGAAAACAAGGAAGAAATCGCTAAGGAAGTAGGCATCGGGGCCGTCAAGTTTAATGACTTGTATAATGGTAGAATTAAGGATGTAACCTTTTCTTGGGATCGGATGTTAAACTTTGACGGTGAAACTGGTCCCTATGTACAATATACCCATGCTCGAGCCTGCGGTGTTTTACAAAAAGCTGGTCTAGCAGACAAGCAGGCAGATTGCTTCCATTCTATAGAGTATGCGCACTTGACGAATGATGTGAGTCTCGAATTGATAAAGTTAATGCAGGAGTTTCCAGAGCGTATTATTGAGGCCACCAATAAATATGAACCTTACCTCGTGACAAGATTGATCGTGGCTTTGTGTACAGCTTTTAATAAATTTTACCATGACTATCCTATCTTGACAGCAGAAGAGGGCCAGAAAAATGCCCGCTTGGCTCTAACCTACTGTGTAAAAACGGTAATTGCCACTGGACTATCCCTCTTGGGAATCAAAGCGCCCGAAAAAATGTAAACTTTTTAAAAGCCGCCCTCGTATATAAGTCTATATTCAGTCTCTTGAGCCTTTGTCAAGTCGCAGCGAACTGGTATTCTACTGTTTTGCATAGCAACTTACAAAGGTTGAACGAGTCTGAGTCAAAGATTCAAATTACCAGGCGGCTTGTTAACATGAATAACTATTTTTGGATGGCGCCGGGTAATGAATGACGCAATAAAGGAGTGACAATCATGAGTTGTAAAAATCATGAAAACGGTAACGGAGTCAATACTTGCAGCAAATGTGGCGAATGGCTATGCAGTGACTGTTCTATAGAGATTGATGGTCGTATACTTTGTAAGGATTGCCTAAAGGACGTGTATTCTTCCTCACGCCTAGATGCTACGGCAAAAAGTGAGTCCCCGTCCGGCATTGAAACAGCAAAAAGGTACGACTCGGTGCCCAAGTATGAATTGGGCTCAAAAAAGGACCCAAGGTCCAAGCTTGAAGCAGGAGGTGAACCTCTGTACCGAAAGTGGAGCCTTTTGTTTTTCTTCTCTCTCTTTTTTCCGCCCGGTGTTAATTATATGTACTTAGGCTTTATTAAGAGAGGCTTATTTATTCTTTGCAGCTTCTTTTTCAGCATCTACTTAATCATTGCTCCTTCTGTACGCAGCACATTCTTCATTCCCCTGCTGTTACTGATTATGTATCTGACTTCCATTTTCGATGCCTTTAATTTACGAAGAAGGCTTCGTGAGGGTGAGCTTATTGAGGATAACATTGAGGATATCATCAGCTTTGCTAAAAAATACAAGCTGCTTCTGTTCATTGTTTTCTTGATCATTGTCTTTGAACGGATCCTCTCTTCTTTCTTACCACTTGTTATTATTGTGATCGGGATTTATTTGTTCCTTTCTTCAGCGAAAAATAGAAAGGGATAAAAAATAACAGGAAGCAAAAAGGCGTATACCAATTGATTTATGATTGGTATACGCCTTTTTGTTGCCAACTTATTATCAATTTGTTAATGGAGGTTTTTTAAAACACTGAGGGAAAGGAGAGTAAAACGATCTCAGTTCTCATCCCTCTTACTTTATTTTTTATTAAGGCTATCTTCCAAAAAGCTTCATCAGCTTTTTCCATAGGCTAAGGGTGGCTTCCTCCTCTGTCTTAATGGTAGCTGTGCTTATTTTGATTCCATCTGTCTTCATTACAAACTGCACAGCGCTAACATTGGTGTTTTTCTCAGAGGTGAAGGATACAGGCTGGAAGTCACTGGAGGAAAATTCACTGATCTTCTTGTTGATTTCATCGGAGATATCAGTATCAATGTTACCTGTTTTGTCCCTTAGCTTGAAGGTTCCGTCAGTCAACTCTGTGGTTCCGTCGTAAAGTTTAGTAGTTCCATCTAGAAGATTATTACTGCCTTCATACAGATCTTCGACCCCTGCTGTCAAGTCACCGCTTCCTTGCTTGAGTTCTATAACACCATCATAAAGCTTTATGGTGCCATCTTTCAGACCATGGGTGCCTTGGGACAGCTCGCTTACGCCATCTGTAAGGCTTACGGTGCCGTCGTAAAGCTTTACGACTCCATCTTTCAGTTCTCCTACTCCCTTGTATAGCTCCTGAGTCCCGTCATACAAGCTAATAGTTCCGTCACTCAGCTTGATACTACCTTCCTTTAGATTACTTACTCCTTCCTTCAACTCTGTTGCTCCGTTATAGAGTTCCGTGCTTCCGTCATAAAGTTTAAGAGCTCCGTCCTTCAAATCGCCAGTCCCATTGCTTAGTTCTGTTGTTCCATCACGGAGGCTTAGGCTTCCATCATAAAGCTTTTCTGTACCTTCCTTTAGCTCACCAGCTCCCTTGGCCAGTTCTATGGCTCCGTCATTCAAGGCAGTGGTGCCATCAAAGAGTTTGCTCACGCCGGTTTTCAACTCATTGGTTCTGCTTTCGAGGGAGGAGGCACCGTTACTGAGCTGGATGCTTCCATCTCGAAGCTTAGAAGCTCCGGCCTGTAAGCCTGTAATTCCAGTGTATAGCTCTCGGCTGCCATTATTCAGTCCGCTTGCACCTGTGTATAGGTCACTTACCCCTCTTTGCAACTCGGATGCACCGTTGGACAGCTGGCTGATTCCGCTGTGTACATCTCCATAGGCACCTTCTAATTTAGCAAAGGCCCCGGTGTACTCTACAATTCCTGTACTTAGCTTTGTATAAGCCTGGGTAAGACCGTTTGCAGCTGTGGGTAATTCTCCCAGACCAGACATAGCGCTATTTAGGCTTTTTATACCTTCGTTTAGGTTATTGTAGTTGCTGCTCAGTTCTGTGATTCCACTGGCAGAGGCTTGCAGCCCCATCACTGCGGGGGTATACTTGCTGATGACTGCCATCACTGCCGGATTATTCATTGCGGAAAGCTCTGCTAACATAGCCTGCACGCCTCCGCTTGCGGCAGTCAGTCCGTTAGAGGCTTGGGCAAGGCCTTGATTCATAGCCTCAGAGCCGCTTACTAAGGACTCCATACTGGTGGTACCGGCATTGCCCATCCCTAGCTTTAGCTTTTCTAAAGCTGCAGCAAATTCCCTAGAGCCGTTCACCAGATTTGTTCCTTTTCCCGAAAGTTGGCTCATACCCGTTCGGAAGGTGCTAGAACCATTCAATAACTCTAGACTAGAGCTGCTGAGCTTTCCTGCACCCTCTGAGGCTTTAAGGGCTCCACCTTGAAGGCTGCTAGTGCCTTCCGTCAGCTTCCGGCCGCCCTCTTCTAGCTTATTGATGCCGTTCACCATTTCTTCGGCTCCCTTGGATAGTTCCGTTCCCGCTGTCTTTAAGGCACTGCTACCGTCTTTCAGTTTTGTGGCTCCCTCATTAAGGCCGCTTGCACCCTTGTTCAGATCCCCAAAGCCATCGGCCAGGGCACTTGCCCCTTCTTGTAGCTTTACTACGCCGTCCTTTAAGCCTCCGGCTCCGTCAGACAGCGCTGTTACTCCTTTGATCAGTTCTGAAGTCCCTTCGTTTAGCTTTTCAGCTCCATCCTTTAAGCCTGTTGTACCGTTTTTTAATTCTGTCACTCCGTCGGCCAGCTTTAATACGCCTTCATCTAATTTTCCCACACCGTCCTTTAAGTCCACGGCACCATTTTTTAGCTCTATTACCCCGTCAACAAGCTCCAAGGTACCTTCATCCAGCTTAACCGCCCCATCTTTCAGGTCGGAAACCCCACTTTTGAGTTCCTGAGCTCCGTCTACTAATTCTGTAACGCCATCATCTAGCTTGACCGCCCCGTCCTTCAAATCTACAGTGCCAGTCAGCAGTTCGCCAATCCCGTCTTGAAGCTTCTTTGTACCATCCTTTAATTCAGAAACGCCGTCATTTAGCTTTCCGGCTCCATCCCTTAATTCTCCGATGCCGTCTCTAAGCTCTGTAGCACCTTCATCTAATCTCTTGGTTCCATCTTTTAAATCGCCAAAGCGACTTTCGAGCTCTGATGTATCAAAATCAAGATTCATGCCAAGTGAAATCCCGTTGATGGATATGGATTGCATTTCAAAATCCTTTACCTGGGCGGAAACATTGTAGTTTCCGCTTCGATTGGGCATTTTTGTAAAGCTTATGTTCTTGTTGTCACCTACGGAGGCCATGCTGCCCCCATTGGCTTGGATATTACTGCATAGGTTTGTGTCTAAGCTAATGCCTACCTGTAAGGCATAGTTCTCATAAAAAGCAGGCGGCATTTTATTATTCTGG
The DNA here is from genome assembly GCA_964611385.1 of uncultured Defluviitaleaceae bacterium. Classification (GTDB taxonomy): domain Bacteria; phylum Bacillota; class Clostridia; order Lachnospirales; family CAYPQA01; genus CAZSXS01. The sequence goes on along the minus strand of CAZSXS010000013.1, from coordinate 35,600 downwards.
TCTATATCTACACGGATGTTTAAAAGACCGGATTTACCTACCAAGTCCTCGGCTTCAATGGCCTGACCGTCCAGGGTGTAGCTGATCTCGATATCCCAGGGAATCTCTGTTTGTTCCATCTCCCCCTGGTAATAAAATTTTCCTCCCTGAATGCTTCCTTGTACCGATCCATTGCCGTTTTGGAGCGGGGCTGTAGTAGAAAGATTTCTGACCTTGCTATAATTGCCATAGTCCGTAAACGCCTGGCCTTTATAATCCTCAAAATAGTTCACTACATAAATTTTATCTGCTTTTCCTTCTTGATTCAAAAGCACATAGACTGTTTCTTCTTTTTGATTTGTTTCTGCGGCAGAAACAGGGGTCAGACAAGTACTAAAAACTACGGCCGCTAGAAGCAGTGATGTTAGTTTTTTCATGATTTTTACCTCCTTTGAAATTTGATTTTAAAGTTGTGGCTGCCACAAGCCTGTCAAGCAGCATCAGCAGGGTTGGAAGCAGGAAAAGTACTAAGGAACAGGAAAGTAAAGTCCCCCGTCCGATCATCATGCCCAGCTGAGCAGTTACCGAGCTAGCTGAAGTAAAGCTTAGGACAAAACCCGCGAGTACTAATATGGAAGCTGAGGTTAAAATAGATAAGGCTGTTTCGGAAATGGTTTTTACTACAGCTGTTTTTTTATCGTACAGCTGCCTGTTTTCTACATAGCGGCTGGAAAACAAAATAGCATAGTCTACAGTTGCGCCCAATTGAATGGAACTTAAAACGATATAAGCAATGTATACAACACTTTCATTGGCAAAATAAGAATAAGCCAAGTTAATCCAGATTGCGGATTCAATGGTAGAAACCAAAATGATAGGAATAGATAAGGAACGGAAAGTCAATAAAATCATGATAGCAATACCAACAATTCCTACAATGGTAACAGGAATATTATCAGCCACGATGGTTTCCTTCATGTCGTACACATTCACGCTACCTCCGGCCAAATAATAATCGTCTCCGTAAAAGGATTGGCCTATAGCACGAATTTCCTCCACAGCAGCGAAAGCAGCGTCACCTTCCTGCTCCGTGGACACTGTGATAATGATTCGGCTGTAGTTGGGAGACATCAAGTTGGACCGTTTATCCTCCGGCACAAATTCAGCAGGGATCTTATCTCCAATGTTTTCAGTATATGAAATCACGCTATTGACAAAAGGCAGGATATTTAAGTGCTTGCTCAGCTCTCTTTCAGCAGCCACATTCCCAGTAGGAACGAGCATAACCATATTGTTGGCTTTACCGAAAAGCTGTTCAGTTAAAGGTATGCCATTGTGCGCATTCACTCCAGAGGCGCCGTAAAGAAAGTGATTGTTTTGTTGTGCCAGAAAGGAAGGAACAACAAGAATAGCCACTAGGACTAAAATGGGTATACCAGCCTTTAAGGCAAAGCGTCCAAATTTTTCAAAGGGGGGAATGATCAGTCTATGCTGGGTCTTGTCGATCAGCTTATAAGTATAAAGGGTCAAAACCGGCAGAAGCAGCATTACACTGAGTAAACTAAATATCACGGCCTTGGTAAGCACGATGCCCATATCGGGGCCCAAGCCAAAGCGCATGATTACTAAAGCTGCAAAGCCAATCATGGTGGTTACACCGCTGGCGAGGATAGTCGGAAAAGAGTTTTTCATTGCAAGTGACATGGCCGACTGCACCTCAAGCCCCTCTTCACGGTAGTCTCGAAAACGGTGCAGCAAGAAAATGGCATAGTCCATAGAAACCGCCAACTGCAAGATAGAGGAAGTGGTCTGTGTGATATTAGAGATACTCCCTAAAAAAAAGTTAGTACCGTTATTGATGGCAATGGCAATGCCAATGGTAGCCAAGAACAAAACAGGTTCAAACCAAGAGGTAGAGGTCAGCACCAGGATGACCAGTATACAGCCCAAAATTAAAATCATAGAGCTTTTGGCTGATTCGGCGACCTCTTTGGCGGCCACAGTATCAACAATCTCACCAGTGATTTCGCCCCGTCCATCTATGATCGCCCGAATCTCCTTTACGGCCTGCATGGATTTTCCATCCTCAATGACCAGGGTAAAGAGAGCATTATCTGCCTTATACCAACTATCAAGTACCTTGCCTTCCATGGTTTCCAAGGGCTGATACAGATTGGCCACATCATCCAGCCAATTTATTTCCTTCACGCCTTCCACAGACCTTAGTTTTTCTTTAAACTCAAGAGCCTCTGGGATACCAGTATTTGTGATCAGCACTCGGGCATTGGGCGGAACCTTGGAAAACTCTTGGTTCATGACCTGCATAGATAGCGTAGATTTTGCCTCCTTAGGCAAATAATCCAACAAGTTATAATTGACAACAACCAACTTGTTTAAAACAAAACACACGACCAGCGTTAGCAAAAAGCAAATGAGCACCAATCGTTTATGTTTAATTACTTTTTCAGCGACAGCTTGCATAGTGATCCCTCCTTGCGATAAATCTATCTTACATTAAAAATATAAAATGATACTCTATAAAAAATGAAGAATTATTAAGAGTTAAAAAAAGCTAGGAGACTTTGAGTCTCCTAGCTATGTAGATGAAAGGCGTGTCTAATATTGAAATTACGAATTTGATTAGATAAGTCGTGCCGATGAGTGTTAGTACGGTTTGTACGTCATATAATCCCCAGAAGGCAATGAGGGTGAAAATCGTGGTGTCCAACAGCTGCGATATGCAGGTGGATCCGTTATTCCGAAGCCATAGCATGCGGTCGCCGGTCTTTGCCCAAATTTTGTGGTAGAGCCAAATGTCAAACTTTTGAGTGAGTACATAGGTGATGATGCCAGAAAGCGCAATACGGGGGGTGAGCCCGAATATGACCTGTAGGCTTTCGGAGGCAAAATCATCTGGGGAGGGGTTGAACCGAAGCATAAACTGAGATACGATAGTAAAGGCGAGAATGGTGAAAAACCCAATCTTTACTGCCACGTTAGCTTCTTGCTTGCCGTGTCTTTCGCTAAGTATGTCCGTTGCCAAAAAAGTGGTGCCGTATAGAACGTTTCCCAAAGTCAAGGGCAAATTAAATAGAGTGATCATTTTAAGCACTTCGATGTTGGATAGGATCATGCCAATGCTTGTCCATAAAAAGAGTCCGGTCTTTCCAAATAACTTGTAGGCAATCAGCAGAAGGGAAAAGTAAACGATAATGCTTAAAAAGAATAGAAACTCATTCATAAATTCCCTTTCGCAAGGTGTGAAGTAAGAGTTCAAAGGCCACGCCTCGTTGGTCTGTTCCTTCTACATCCTTGGATACGATCATTACCTCACGAACAAATTCTGAGGCACTCTTGACAGATTCACTCAAGCTGTGTCCTGTAACCAGTCCGGCAGTTAAGGTGCTGGTAAATAAGTCCCCAGTGCCGTGCATATGGAAGGGGAGGAGACTGACGCTGTACTCATAATAGTCATAGGCGGTAGCACTTGCGTCACTGCTTTCGACGCCTGCACCTGAGCTTTCCAGCACACAGTTATATAACCTGTCCTCACGAGTCACGCCCGTCAATACTACGTGCTTTGCACCAAGCTTGTGGAGTTCTTCGCAGATGGTCTTACAATCCTCTTTGGAAAGGCTGTTGCTCTCAAAAGTGCGCCCTGTGAGTATGCAGGCCTCAGTTACATTGGGAGTCGTAATGTCAGCCACGGATACAAGCTGCCCCATGTTTTTAAACATCAGTTCATCGTAGATAGGAATGATCTTCCCGTTGTCGCCCATGACAGGATCTACGATCTTTAAGGCAGGCTTGCCCTCCAAAGTTACAGCTGCTTCCATAAATTCCTTGACCAGGTTGATTTGCTCCGTAGAACCCAGAAAACCGGAATAAGCACAGTCATGGGTAAGGCCGATACTTTTCCAATGGCTGATGTAGGCAGGAAGCTCTTTTGTAAAATCAAAGAAGGTAAAGTTTTTAAATAAGGTATTGGTGGAGAGCAAAGAGGTGGGCATGGGGCAAACTTCTATACCTGCCGATGAAATCAAAGGGATGGCAATGGTCAAGGAGCACTTTCCAAAGCCGGACATATCATGAATGGCACATACACGAGGTAGTTTTTTCATTTTTTCATATCTCCTTTTGTCATTTTTTTAGCAGTATCATTATATACAAAAGGCTGAAAAAATCAACTATCTTTTTCTACGTCACCCAAAAGCTGCTGTGCCTTTTTCCTTTTATTCATCATCCCGCCGATTTTACCACTTTCTTTGGCAGTAAGGCTTTTCCATCCTGTTTTCTTTACCTTATCCATTAGCCCTAGCTCTTCTGCAATTTCATACTTCATCAGTTCCGCTTCTGTTAATTCCTTATCCTCCACCGGCTTGATTTTTTTGGGTTTACCCATTTGGTTTCTCCTTTCAGGGGTCTTTTTAGCTTGTTACCCCCTTCCATTTCTTTTTAAAAGCCAGATATATACCCAGTCACGTTCAGCTTTGCAAAGCCACCAAAACAATAGAATTTATACAGGTTTAACGGTGGCGGCTTAGTAAATGCTTAAGAGACTGAGTATAGATCCCTTTTCTTTTAGTTTGTCTTCTTTTTTCATCTTTATACGTCTTTTGCCCAGCCAATAGTTGTTTTAATGGTTTTTATGAATGGCTGAACAAGTCAAACTTTTTTCCATATAATACTATGATTAGCTTTACTTCAGGGGGATTTCATGGATAAACAATTCTTTGCCGGGGCCAACACGCCCAACGGCTTCTTCAGCTACTTTAACTATATTTTTAATTCCGAAGATACGGAGCGGGTTTTTATTTTAAAAGGAGGCTCGGGCGTAGGGAAAAGCACTCTGATGAATCGCTTTGCCAAACACTTTCAGGAAAAAGGCTGTACTGTGGAGCGGATCTGTTGCGCCAGTGATGAGGAAAGCTTGGACGGTGTTACCATACCCTCCTTGGGTCTTGTGATGATGGATGGAACTGCGCCTCATATGACGGATCCGGTCTTGCCCGGCGCTTTGGAAGTACTTGTAAACCTGGGAGACTATCTGGATAATGGGAAGCTGAAAGAGCACAAAAACGAAATCGCTAAGCTTTTAGAGAAAAAAAGTCGCTTGTATCAGTCGGCTTACGGGTATATGAAAAGTGCTGGCTGTATTTTGGAGCTGAGCAATACCCTTTATGACCGGCTCATAGACAAAACAAAACTGTATCAGTTGTCAGAGAGCCTAGCTAAGAATCTTTTCCCAGAGGAAAAAGGAAAAGGGACGGTGCGAAAGCTATTTGCGGAAGCTTTTACAGCAAATGGTTTTGTGGATTACTCCGACAGTATTTTGGATGGGAAAATACTATACGATATGGATAGGGAAAACCACTGTTTATCTTCCGAGCTCTTGGGAGCCTTGGTTTCCTATGGACTAAAGCGTGGGTATAGTCTGGAATGTTATTACAGCACCATGGAGCCAGAGAAAGTGAAGCACTTTGTGGTGAAGGATACAGGCCTTGCTGTTACGTCCAGGAGCTTGATCTCAGGAGATGAAGGCTTGCAGAGTAAGCGGGCACAGCTGGTTTCGGAAAAGACAATTGCCTTAAATTCCTTGCTTCATCGAAAGGAAGCGGATGCTTACAACGAACTTCTGGCACAGAATAATCTTTTGTTCAATCAAATTCTCTGTTATGCCGCCAAGGAGCTGGAAAAAACAAAGGAGCAGCATCATGTCCTGGAGAAAATTTATTCCAGAACCATGGACTTTACAAAGGTGGATGCCTGCTTTAAGGGAATCATATCAGCCTTTGGAGAGTGATTTTGGTGCAAAGTTTTATACTGGAGCTTTTGATTATTCTTGTGCTTTTTTCCTTGGCGGTGGCAATGGGCAGAGCCTTGACAGAGGCTGGAGTGAGTATATCAATTTTTTGGATGAAGCTGGATTCTCAGGCACAACCATTGCTTTCTAAAACTGCTAGTTTCATGTCCGTCTTTACACCCTTGGCCTTTGTGGCAGATGTTATCCTATTGTGTACCTTGAAGCCAAACGTCGGGGATGCTACGGCTTTCGTAGCGGGTACGTTATTCTTCGTTTTGCTTCTGACTACCTTCTTGAACTTTAAGCTTACTGTAGCTTTGGATAGGGTAGCAGATTATTTGATAGAAGGCTTTGGCTTTGGTCTGCGTGTACTTGCTCCCTTGCTAGTCATTGGAGGGTTCTTCTTTCTTTACGAAAGAATTTTTCCAAACGCCCTCGGCGACGGGGTTGTGGGTTTTGTGAGGGACGGCAGCCTTGTGCTGAAAGGTGTTGCCATTTTTTGCATTGTATGCTACTATAGCCAAAAACAAATGATATATAAATCAGAAAAGCGATGAAAAGAAAGAGTAAGCATTTTGGATTTTGCAGAGAGAAGATGGTGGGTGCAAATCTTCATTGAAAAAATGCCGAACCCCTCTTTGAGCTGCCAGCCCAAAAAAGAGTTTTGCTCGAAAAAGTAAGCTGCGCCGGGTTTCTCCCGTCATAGGGAAAGGTATAATTTTGTACCGTGAGAGCGGAATTGATTTCCGAATTTAGGTGGTACCGCGGACCCTGTTCGCCCTAAGTTGACTTTGTTGACTTAGGGTTTTTTTAATTAGGAGGTTTTTATCATGAAATTGGAAAAAGTAGTAGGAGACAGATTTAAAGAAAGACCGGCGGATTGCGCCATTGATAGTCATGCCCTGATGTTGAGAGGCGGTTATGTCAAGTATGTTGCCAACGGCATTTATTCAGCCTATACACCCCTTCGACGGATCTTGAGTAAAATTGAGCGTATCATCCGTGAAGAAATGGAGTGGGTTGACGGTCAAGAAGTGCTGTTTCCAGTGGTCTTGCCTGCCTCACTTTGGGTAGAATCGGGACGTTTTGAGTCCATTGGAAGTGAGCTTCTGCGCTTGAAGGACAGAAATGGTCAGGACCTTGTCCTCGGCATGACCCATGAAGAAGCCGCCGTACATCTGGTGCGGGAGTATGGGCAATCCTATGCCAAGTATCCCTTTATGATTTATCAGATTCAAACGAAGTTTCGAGACGAAGCACGGCCTCGTGGCGGCTTAATTCGTGTAAGGGAATTTACCATGAAAGATGCATACTCCTTTCATACCAGCCAAGAAGACCTGGAAGAATATTATCAAAGATGTTTTCAGGCTTATCAGCGGATTTTTGCTCGGGTGGGGATTCCCCAGGTGCTTCCTGTTGCCTCGGATTCGGGCATGATGGGTGGACGTGTTTCCCACGAGTTTATGCTCCTGAGTCCCATAGGAGAGGATTCCATTGCCGTTTGCCCTCAATGTGGGTATCGTGCGAATTTAGAAGCTGCTGAGTGCGTGTATACTGAGTCCGAATTTCCTAAGATGAATCTGAACGAGAAGACTGAAACCAATACCAATACTGACTTAGAGCAGTCCCTGTGCCTAGTTCATACGCCAGGCTTTCATACCATTGAGGAAGTTTGCAGCTTTGTGCAGGTGCCAAAAGAAAAAAGCTGTAAGGCTGTTGTGTATCAGAAGAGTCTAAACGATGAGTACGTGGTGGTGTTTATTCGAGGGGATCTGGATGTGAATGAGACAAAGCTGAGCAACTTCCTTGGGGAGGAACTTTATCCAGCTGTGATTACGCCAGATTGTGGATTGGAGGCTGGGTTTATCGGTCCTTATGGCTTGAAAGGGAATTTTGTCATCCTTTTTGACCGCTCATTGGAAAATAATAAGTATCTGCTCTGCGGGGCCAATCAGGCTGAGTATCATTATACAGGCTTGCATCTTTCTAGGGATTGCGGAGAAGTACAATGCCATGACTTTGCAAAAATAAAGGAAGGCGGAATTTGCCCCCAGTGCGGGCTAAGGACAATTCAGATTGCTCGAGGGATAGAGGTAGGGAATATCTTTCAGCTTGGCACCAAGTACTCTAAGGCCATGGGTATGCAATACTTGGACAAGGACGGAAGTAGCAAGCATCCTTTGATGGGTTGTTACGGCATTGGTGTGGGGCGTTTGGCGGCAGCCGTCTGTGAAGCCTCGCATGACGAATATGGTCCCATCTGGCCCATGTCCATTGCGCCTTGGCAAGTTCACCTGTGCTGCATGCGCTCTGATACCCCTCAGGTGAAGGCCTACGCCGACCAACTCTACCAAGAACTACAGGAAAAAGGTGTGGAGGTTCTGTATGACGACCGGCTTGTCAGTGCTGGAGTGCAGTTTTCGGATGCCGACCTGCTGGGGATTCCCCTTCGGCTGATTGTCAGTCCAAGGAACATGAAGGAAGGCTGCTGTGAGCTTGTGAAAAGAGACAAGATGTTAAACGAAAAGCTTCTGTTGGAAGAGGTTGTGCAGCGGGTGTTGCAACTTAAGGAGGACAGTTCTGTATGAAATACGACTGCTTAATCATTGATGATGAAGCCGCCTTATGTGAAGCTACCAATGAATATTTTAATGTGTTCGGTCTCAAATCGGCGTATGCAAGCAGTTATCAAGAGGGGCTTCGCTTTCTGAAAAACAATGAAGTCTCCTTGCTTTTACTGGACATCAACCTGGATGAAAAGAGTGGCTTTGAACTTTGTAAGGAGCTTCGGAAGGATTCTCAGATTCCCATCCTGTTTATCAGTGCAAGACAAAGCGATGATGATGTGCTGATGGCTCTGGGTATCGGCGGCGACGATTATATCAAAAAGCCCTATACTCTCAGTATTCTGCTGGCAAAGGTCAAAGCCATGTTAAAGCGCTGCGGAGAAAGTGCGACTCCCGAACTCATTCATATCAATGATTTAAAAATTGACTTGCGCACTTCGAAGGTCTTTTTGCGAGGAGAGCCGCTGAATTTGAAGTTGATGGAATTTAAGCTTCTTGTGTATTTAGTCAAAAACAAGAACCGGACGATTCCCAAGGAGGAGTTTTTTGAGCAGGTATGGAACGGAGGCATTGTTGGAGACAGCACCCTGAATGTTCATGTCAGACGGCTTCGGGAAAAAATTGAGGAGAACCCAAATCAACCGAAGTACATTAAAACCGCCTGGGGACAAGGATACAGTTTCGAGGTACACTCTTGAAGGGAAAAGGCTTTACGGTGGCTGTAAGCCTGGGTTTGCTGCTTGGGCTACTGGGAAGCTTATTGGCTCTGGCAAATGTGCAAGCCGTGCATATTAATACCAACGATTTGAATGCCATTGTTAAAGATAGTCAAAAGGTGATACAGATCAAACAATTGATAGAAGTTGAAGGGTATCTGGTGATAAAGGAAGATACCCTCCTTACACTGAAAGCCTTGATCGGCTTGAGCTTTGGATTTTTGGTGCTAATATTGGGGATCTATTTTTTCTATTTGCGCAGGAATATTTTGAAACCTTTTCAGCAGTTAAAAACATATGCAAGTCATGTAGCCACAGGAAATTTAGATTTGCCTCTTCCCATAGACAGGCAAAACGCCTTTGGCTTGTTTTCTGAGAGCTTTGACCTGCTACGAGTGGAGTTAAAAAAATCAAGGGAAAGAGAACATGCAGCCAACAAGGCCAAAAAAGAGTTGATCGCGGGTTTGAGCCATGACATAAAAACGCCCATTGCCTCCATCAAAGCCATCAGTGAATTGACACTGGCAACCAACGAGGACGACAAGCTCAAGGGGAAACTCAAAATCATCTACGATAAGGCTGAGCAGATCAATCATCTGGTGACAGATATGTTTCATGCCACCTTAGAGGAACTGGGAGAGTTGAGTGTGACAGTACAGGACGAGTACAGCACGCTGCTGCTAGGGATCCTGACCAATGCTGACTATCTGCACAAGGCGAAGCTTGGTGTTATACCAGAGTGTATACTTAGTATGGATAAGGTAAGACTATGGCAAGTCATAGACAACATCTTTGCCAACTCCTACAAGTATGCGGGAACCGAAATAGAGATCCTCTTTCACTTAAGCCCTACATACCTGGAGATAGACATAAGCGATTATGGCCCTGGGGTGGAAGATGAGGAGCTTCCCTTGCTCTACAATAAATTTTACCGAGGCAAAAATGCTGTGCAGCAAGAAGGGTACGGCCTTGGCCTATTTATTTCAAAGTATCTTATGGAAAAACAAAATGGTGATCTTATGTGCTTTAACACAAAGGAGGGCTTTACCACCCGGTTGATACTCTCCTTGTCTTACTGATAAAGATCAAGGGGGAAGGGAGAGAAAAACTTTTTTCAAATGGAGAAAAAAGTTTTTCTCTCCCTTCCTCCTCTTTTCAAAAAGGCCGAAAACAAGGTCAGGGTTATTTTCTCATGCAAGTCTTGAAAAAATTTAGTTCATGAAGCATAAGTCAGGTGCCTGTTAAGGATTAGTTAAGAATTCGTTCAGAGATTGTTCAGGATTCATTCAGGAATAGGTAAGGACTTTTATTGGTATCTGATATACAATCGGATTGTGGCAAAACACTGCCACAATCTTTTTTTATCAGGAGGTATACATGGGTAAAAAGATTATTTTAAAAACGAAAATGCTCTGTAAAAGCTTCTCAAATGGAGGTACACAGCAGCATGTACTTAAGAACCTATCAATTGAAATCTATGAGGGGGATTTTACGATCATTATGGGTAGTTCCGGATCGGGGAAATCTACCTTGTTGTATGCATTGTCCAGTATGGATAAGCCTAGCCTTGGGGAGGTCTACTACGGAGAGAAGGAAATTTCCAAGCTCTCTGACGACAAGTTGGCGGTCTTTCGAAGAGAAAACTGTGGCTTTGTGTTTCAACAAATTTATTTAAACCCCTCCATGAGTGTGATGGATAATATCCTGGTTAACGGATATTTGGTCAACAAGGATCATAAGCAGGTTCTGTCAAAGGCTAAGGAACTGTTAAAGTTGGTTGGGATCGAAGAAATCTCTTGGAAGAAATTTGCAGCTCAGCTCTCAGGGGGAGAGGCGCAGCGAGTTGGTATCGTTCGAGCCTTGATTAACCAGCCAAGGATTGTTTTTGCTGATGAGCCAACAGGCGCATTAAATTCTGGTAGCTCCAAAAATGTGTTGGACATCATGAGCAGAGTCAATGAAAACGGTCAAAGCATAGTTATGGTTACACATGATATTCTAACGGCATCCAGGGGGAATCGTATCCTTTATCTTCGTGATGGTGTTATTGAAAGTGAACTGAACCTGGAGCGCTATAGTCCCCAGGATCAGACCCGTACCAAAAAACTGCAAAGCTTTTTGGAGGACATGGGATGGTAATGGAGGGTAAAAATGCTAAAAATAATTGCAAGTAATGTTCGTAAAGCCAAAACGGGTATGATTACCTTGGTTGCTTTATTGATTTTTGCTTCTATGCTCTTAAATATAGGGCTAACGGTGGCTTTAAGCCTTCCCTCCTTTTTTACGGAGAAGGTACGTGAGTTAAAGGTCTCAGATCTGATCTACATGATTAGTGTTTTGCAAGATAAAGATTCCTTCAAAAAGGATGTCGAAAGCCTGGATGGGATCAAGGAAGCAGTCTTTGAGGAACTTGTTTTTATTGCCGGTGTAAGCATAAAAAAAGAGGACCTCGAAATATCCAATTCTTTCAACTTCCTGAATTTAGATAATACTGAATCCTCTTCTTCTTTGCAGATCATTGATAGGGGAAATCAAATGGAAGAAAACTCCATCTTACTGCCCCTATCCTTTAGAAACAGCTATGGCTATCAAAGCGGCGATACCATCCTCATAAATATGGCGGGCCAGGAATTAGCTTACAAGATAAACGGTTTTTTTGAGGATGTATTCTTTGGATCCAGCTCTGTCACAATGAATAAAGCCTACCTAGCCGGAGAGGCATATGAAGCGCTTAAGGCAAAGCTTTTATCCGACAGTAATACTGGATTACTAGTCTCCATCTATTTAAAGGATGCAGCTGATGCGAACCCTGTGCTGAAAGAGATTTCCAAGCTCATTGACAAACATGAGTTGCTGGGTTTTTGGTACGGGCTTAGTCTTGATACAGCAAGGCAGATCGGTTTTACCTTTGTGAATATTTTGGTCATGATCGTTCTTGGCTTTTCCTTAATTATGGTTGTGATCTCCCTTATCGTTGTGGTCTTTTCCATCTTGTCGTCTGTGGAGGACGGAATTCAAAATATAGGGGTTTTGAAGGCCCTTGGATACAGGAATGCCCAAATTGTTTGGGCTCTAGTCTTGCAGTATGGGAGTGTGGGGGTATTAGGTAGCGGAATCGGCTTGTTTTGTTCGGTTTTGGCGCTGCCCTTTGTAGGGAACCTTACTGCCGAATCCGCCGGACTTTTATGGAATTTATCTTTTCATAGCTTGGCAGCCTTTTTAAGCCTGTTGATTATCCTTGGCTTGGTCTTGATCATTACCAGCTTATGCGCTGCCAAAATTAAGAAAATAACACCCATCAAGGCCCTTCGAAGCGGATTGGAAACGCACAGTTTCAAAAGAAATCACTTCCCTTTGTCCGGCTCGCGCTTGAATATCACTGTTCTCATTGTCCTGAAAACCATCTTCCACAACTTGAAACAGAACCTCATGGTTGTGATTATCGTGATGACTTTGAGCTTTGCTTCAGTGTTCTCCCTGTTGATGTATTCCAACATGGTGGAGGATACCACCGTCTTGATGCAAAAAATCGGAATACCTTTATCAGATGTATGGGTTTTATTCAACCAGCCCACAGAACAGTCTAAGAAGGCCTTTTTCGAAATGGATTCTATGCCCGAGGTGAAAAGCATAGCCAAATATGAACAGATGCCAATAACTATTATGGACATAAACGATATTAATGTCTGTATAACTGATGATTTTAGTACACTGCCCAAGAACGCCATAATGAGTGGCCGCTATCCAATTTATGACAATGAAATAGCCATATCCTCTGTGGTAGCAAAGGGCCTAGGCAAAAAGCTTGGCGAGATTTTACCCATCACTCTACGGGGGAAAACCTTTGATTTCTTAATTTGTGGCATTACTGAACAGTTAGCGGACAACGGGCTGGTAGCCGACCTGGGCGAAAGTGCAATGCAGCGCTTCATTTCTGACTACACGGTGAAGGGTCTGGTCATAAAACTGGATACTTCAACTAACATTAAAGCATTCATCAAGGAACTGGAGCAAAAGTATGGTCATCTGGGCATCAACTGCTTGAACATACAAACCACACTAGATAACATTGTTTTATCCTTTGAAGGCGGGGTCTCCGTCCTGATGGCTGTAGTCATTGGGATCATGATCATTGTAATCACATTGATCTTATACTTAATGATTAAAATGAAAATTATGCGTGAAAAGACAAACATTGGTATCTATAAAGCCGGGGGCTTCACGACCTTTCAACTGATGGCACAAATCTCTCTGAGCTTCACCATTGTGCTAGGCTTAGGAACCCTTCTGGGGGCTGTATTGGGTGGTTTGTATTCCAATCATTTTGTGGCTCTGTTGATGAGCAGCATGGGGGTCAGCACGATCAATTTTCAGGCCAACTATAGGTACATCACTTACCTGGTCATTGCTATTACCTTCCTAGCCTTCTTGATTTCAAACGGAATCGCACTTCGGATTCGAAAGATTACGGCCTATCATTTGCTTGTGGAATAAATGCTGATTAAAAGTTTACGCTTCCTTAATCAAGCGGCTGAGTGGGAGCAGAACCCCACCTACAGCATTGCCGGCTGTACAAATCAGAATAAAAAAGAACGCACTCAGCGGTAAGCCTGCCAGTCCTTTTACCATGCAAAGGGTAAACATATTGGCAATGGAATGCTCAAAGCCGCTCAGAATAAATACGGGAACGCAAAGAAAGAGGCCTATGTACTTACCGACGTCCTGGCTGGTTTTATAGTTATCTACCGCAATGAACATTAACAACCCACACAGGATAGACAGTACGAATACGGTAAGGCCAGGTTGGGATAGTTTTAAGCTAGCAATTTCAGCTGCCTTAGCTGCCAACTGTGGCTTTGCCCTCCGCACGATCTCGGCGCAGAGGCCACAGCCAATAAAATTTCCAAACCAGATGACAACCAAGTTCCTAGCGTGACGGATCTTATCCTGTGCTGTCACTATGTACCCCACGTTCCCAGTATACAGGCTTAAGCCATAAGCCAGAATGGTAAACAGCCCCAGGGTAAACAGAAAAGCCCCCAGAGCGGGAGGCGTGGCACTAAGATATACGGTTCCCCCTATGCCAATCATGATCCCGGCAAGGACAGCTTTGACCAAGATGGATAGTACTTCTAGCAGCAATCTCCTCATATTGATCCTCCTCATTTAAAGTAAGTTCAAAACCCATCCCCTACCCTTTCTTTCAAAGTCGAACATGGGTTGGGGATTATCCTACGTGAATTTTGAAAGCACGTTAGTTCTTGCATTATACTGTTTTATTGGGTGCTGTCAATGGAGGAGATAAGCTCCCAAGAGGTTCCTATCATGATCTCTTCGGTTTCAATTTCATTTTGACAAAAGTTACGCCTTCGTGTAAAACATAAGGAGAGTAACACAAGGATGTTGAACCACAATCCTAGTGACTGAGTCAACGCAAAAGAATCGGGAGGATGATGATATGAGTAAGCGATTTCAATTGACAGGGGCAAGTGTAATCATTTATCAAGACGGGAAAGTCCTTTTGCAACAGCGAAAAGATAATCTATGCTGGGCTTATCATGGCGGCAGAGTTGAGATGGGCGAGCAGGTTGAAGCAGCGGCGAAAAGAGAATTATATGAGGAGACGGGACTGGTGGCAAACTCTTTGCGCCTGTACGGGGTATTCTCAGGAGAAGATCATTATCATGTTTATCCTGATGGCAACGAAGTAGAGATCATTGATATTGTGTATGTTTGCACCAACTTTAGCGGGGGGGCTAAAGGCCAGGAATCCGAAGTTAATGATTTGCAATGGTTCGCACTTGATCGCATCCCTGAGAATCTAAGCCCGCCTATAAAGTCCACCTTGCTGAAATTCGTTCGCGAGCAACAGTTAAACGCTAGCAAGCGGGCCTTGTACAGCAATGCCCCGGAAGGGTATATTTGTCCGTTCTGCCTAGTCGTAAAGGGCATTGAAAATGAGCATGTCTTAACCAAGCAGTCGGATATTATTTATCAAGATGAGTTTATTACTGCGTTTATCAGTGCCGGGTCATATCCCAATAACAAGGGGCATGTATTAATCATTCCCAATGAACATTATGAAAATATCTATCAAATGCCCTTGGACTTACTCAATAAGGTACATGCCTTTGAGCAGAGAGCTGCAGTGGCTTTAAAACAGGTTTACCATTGTGATGGTGTATCCTCTAGGCAACATAATGAATACTGGGGCAATCAAGACGTATGGCATTACCATTTACATGTATTCCCGAGATATAAGGGGGACAATCTATATAAAGTTGATCGCATCAGAACCGAGCCAGAAGAACGATTGGTTTATGCGCAAAAGTTAAGAGCGTACTTTCAAACGCATTAAAGCTACTCTGCTTTTGGTAGTGCTTAGCATTTGGCAACGTTTGAAAGGTTTGTTTGCGTTCGATTGCGCATAATTGAGGTTGGTAAGAATTTGATAATTGTGGAAGGATTACGGCCTATTTTCTGTTAATTAAGCATTGCAATCCATCACAAGATGTGTTATTATGCGATTAAATAAAATCAGAAAGGTGGTGAAAGGTATGAATCGATCCGTTCTTGCAAGTGCGAAAGAGGTTTTTATCCGTTGTGAGTGCATAAAAGGCTACACATTTACTCGTGTACAGGTTTGGGGCAACCGCGCCCTTTTGGCAAAGCTGAACCATCAGCTTGCAGCACTGCTTTCCGTTTTACGGGATCCGTGCGCCCATTTGGCAGTACATGATTATTTTGAATGCCTTTCACCGCGCCTTTTGACAGCTTGACTGTTTAAAATTTGGTGAAACCTCCGGATATTTACGCAGACTTGCGTATCCTTACCCTGTGCATTCAAAAAATCTGCACAGGGTATTTTTATGCCCAAAAACAGAAAGGAATCGCTCTATGACACTAAAAAAATATATCCAAACTGCCCGAACATCCTTGGGAACACAAACCAACGGTGGGCTTATTTATTTGTTTCCCTCTATTCTTGTTAAGCTTTTGTATTTACTGCCCCTGCTGTTTCTTTGGCGAGGGGTAGCGGCCAAGGGCATTGATGTTGGCATGAGCCTACCTCAGATGCTCAGCTACACCTATGGAAACGCCCTGCTTTCAGAATTGCTTGTTGTTCGTACCTTTGCCTCTGGTTGGAATTACGAAGGCAAGCTCATTGGACTATATGCCCGACCTATGCCGGTCTTTGGACAGATTATTGCGCAGACGGTGGGGGATTGGGGACCTATGCTGCTACTGTTTTCCTTGCCCATGGTGGTCTTAGCTCCGCTCTTTGGCATTCGGGTACTGCCTTACAGCCTTTGGTTTTTTCCCAGCCTGCTTTTGTGCGTTTCCCTTGGCTTTGCTATTGATTTTATATTTGTGTGCGTAACCATACGCATGGGAGGCATGGCCTGGCTTACTTACGTCATTCGTATGGCCATTACTTCTCTTTTTTCCGGGACAGTGATCCCCTTTAAGATTTTGCCCTTTGGCCTGACCAATCTCTTTGAGTATCAACCCTTCGGCAGTCTGGGCGCTGCACCCTTGTCCTTACTAGTTGGGACAGCGGAACCGGCTCGAATTTTACCACTACAACTCTTCTGGAACCTCGTCCTGTGGTTCCTTGCCACTCTTTGGTTTAAAAAATCTCAGGAAAGGATGGTGAGCTTCGGTGGCTAAATTATCTTTGAAGCGTTATTTGTCCCTGCTTGCCCTTTATGCCAAAATGGACTTGGCTTGGCTCTTACGGGATACTAAGTTTGCTTTATTAGCTATCCTCTCCGATGTCATCGCCAATCTCTCTTCTATCGCCGGAGTATTTTTGTTGGCCTGGCGCTTTGACGGCATCGGGGGCATGAATCGCTATGAGGTGCTCTTTATGCTGGCCTACGCCAATATTCTATCAGGTCTCTTGCAGATGTGGGGTGGTTACAATGCCTTCTATGTCAGCCGTATCATCGGCCGGGGGCAGTGGGAGCATATGTTTACGATGCCCCTGCCCTTTGGTGTGCAGTTGAGCATGGGGATTCTTCCCTTTACCTGCTCTAGTAACTTGCTGTCTGGCTTACTGCTTCTGTGGGCCTCCGTACTCAAGTTGGGTCTTGTTCTGCCCTGGTGGTGGGTTTTATCCTTCTTGGGCAATCTACTGATCAGTTTAGTCATTCTGGTCGGCTTGTCGTATCTTGCAGCTTCCCTAAGTTTTTACGCCCCTGTGCAGTGTGAGGAAATTTCCAGTTATGTACTCAGTGCTCTGACCTACATCAACACCTTTCCCCTCTCCGGTATGCCCCTATATGTGCAGCTTCCTCTGCTTACAATCTTTCCGGCTGGGCTTCTTGCCTGGTTTCCTTCCTTGGCTTTGTTGGGAAAGCCGCCCCTTGGGCTTTCGGCGGTATTTCCCCTGCTCTTTGCTATTGTTGTTGTCTTGATCACAGGCTATTTCTTTCAGAAAGGATTCAGATACTATGTTCAAAAAGGAATCAACCGATACAGTTCCATGGGACATCGCCGTTAAACTGAGCGCTGTGTCCAAGATTTTTATTCAATGGCAGAGGGAAAATGCCGGAAAAGGCATCCTAAAAAATCTCCTGAAGCCGGACAAGAAAACAGTTACTGCCTTGGAGGTAATATCCTTTGAGGTCAAACGAGGCGAGTTTGTGGCCTATGCGGGACCCAACGGCGCCGGGAAAAGCACCACGATGAAGCTGTTGTCGGGCATGTTGCAGCCAACGGAGGGCGAAGTGCGTGTGCTGGGGCTGTCGCCGGAAAAAGATCGTATCCCACTCATGCACAAGATCGGGGTTCTATTTGGAAACCGGACGGAACTTTGGTGGGATCATCCCATTTCCCAGAGTTTTGAGTGGAAACGCGTGGTCTGGGATATTCCTGATGTTACTTATCAGCAGAATCTGGAGATGGTAACAGAACTTCTGGACATGGGGGAGCTGATGAAAACCTACGCACGCGAGCTATCCCTAGGGCAGCGGATGCGAGCTGATCTTGCCATGATGCTTTTGCATTCGCCGGAGCTGATTTTGTTGGATGAACCGACCCTGGGGCTGGATGTGGTGGCCAAGCGGCAGATGATTGAGTTCTTGAAAAAAATCAACCGTGAAAACGGAGTGACCATCATCGTCACGAGCCATGATATGGACGACTTGGAGGAAATGGCGCAGCGGATTCTAATGATTTCAAAGGGAAAGCTTGCCTATGACGGTAGCTTTGACGGGCTGAGGGCGATAACGGGTAGCCTTACCAGGTTCATCATCACGATGGAAAGCGGGAATACGCTACAGTTAGGTAATGCTCATCTGCTTTCAGAAAAGAAGGGCGTATACGAATATGAAGTTGATCTAGCCAAAATACCAATCAAATCCCTCCTAGGCCAGCTATCTTGCACAGAGGGTGTCAAGGACGTAGAAATCAAAAAAGCCCCCATTGAGCAAGTGATTGGGGAACTTTACAAGACCTGGAAGTCTTAGTCCAAGCTTATCGTTTCTCAAAACAGCTGCAACCTTTCAAAAGGGCGGCTGTTTTTTTTGACCACCCCATCCTCTTCTTTTTTCCCGCTCTAAGGCCTTACTGTGCGCTTAACCTCCGGTTGCTTGCAATCCTGCACTAATTTTTATATAATCAACTTACTTTTACTATATCAAATGTATAAAACGAATGGAGACTTATGAATTTACAAGTTACAGTAAACCAAACAGAGCTATTCAATGTTTTGTTGAACATTGCCATTGTGCGTCCGGTTTTTATTTGGGGGGCACCAGGTATTGGAAAGTCAGCAATCGTTGAGCAGTTTGCACAAGAAATGGGCTTGACCTGCGTTTCCTTATTGGGCAGTCAGCTTGCGCCGGAGGACATTATCGGCGTTCCTCAGATTGCAGAAGGAAAAAGCACCTTCTGCCCTCCCCGTATGATTGCTCGAGATGAACCCTATTGCCTTTTCCTTGATGAGCTGAACGCCTGTTCCCAAGAGGTCCAAAAGGCGTTTTACAGCCTCATTCACGATCGTCGGATCGGAGAGTATCATTTACCAGAAGGTTCTATTATTATCGGGGCCGGAAATCGTGCGCAGGACAATGCCATTGTCAAGTCCATGTCGTCTGCGCTGATTAACCGTATGTTTCATGTTGAGCTGATTGCTTCTCACAAAAATTGGCTTGAGTGGGCTGGGCAAAACGGAATCCATCCTTACATACTTGAATATATTGGTTTGCGCCCAGATCATTTATGGAAACAGCCACCAAAAACAGAGGAGCCTTTTTCGACCCCACGCTCATGGCACCTGTTGTCAGATGCGCTTTATAGCTATGGTGACAGTATAACCGACAAGGAGCTTCAAGTCATAAGCTGTGCCTGCCTTTCGGCGCACCATGCGAATCAATTTTGTGCCTTTATTAAGCGCATCAAAAACCGCTACGCTCTGGCAGCAATCCTTGACGGGGAACAGAAATGGCCCAGTGCCCCTGAAGATAGGGATGCGCTATATTTTCTTGCGCAAAGCTTTCGGGCACAGCTAATCAAAGAGTTGCCACCAAAGAAGGATAAACTTTCAGGAACGGTTTTAGGCTTGTCCTTACGTGCAAAGGCACTTATGAAGGACCTTGCTAATGTTGACCTTGAAATTGCACAAATGGCTGTTTCGGAGGCAGAGGGTGAAGCCTTACCGGATTGGTTTATGGTGGAAATCGTTCGGGACTTGCCGCGCCTTACGCAAAAAAGGGGATGAAGCATGTCAAAAGCAAGCAGATTCAGTAAAGCAAATGAAGTAAATGATATAGCTCTCGCGAATTTTCGTTTAGGCTGTGGCATTGTGAGCAAGCATCCTATTTTCGCTGTGCTGTATGATCATGTAAACATAGTAAGGCAGGAATATAGTCGGCTTCCTCAAGACGGCCTTGCGGTTGTAACGCAGGACGGAAGGATTTACGCTCATCCGAAAATTCGTGCAGAGCCAGAGGTCTGGGCTAGAACTTTGGCTCATTGCCTCTTGCATCTGGGCATGGGCCACTTTGTGAAAAAGGAAAATTGGATCTACTGGAATGTGGCTTGTGATTGTGCCATTGAAAAATTTTTATCAGATCTACGCTTTGGAAAGCCCGACCAAGGCAGCGCTCTGCTGCCGGGTGTGAATCAAGAAGAAAAATTATACCTCCGTTTTCTTGAAGAAGGACTGAAAGCGGAATATGTAGGTTTCGGAACCGCTGGGGAAAGAGCCTCAGACATGATATTTAGCAGTAAGGAAAGCGTTCGCCTTCGCCCTCGGAACTGGACGGCTGCTTTTGCAACAGGACTTGGCCTTGCTGTGCGTAGCGCGGTTGATGTTGCCGGAGGGTACAAGGAAACCTTGGACTATGACAGTAGAACAAGTCAGTCTCCTGCAGCTTTGGCAAAAGCATGGTTTATTTCCACCTACCCGCTTTTGGGGGCGATTGCGGCTGGGTTTAAGCTCATTGAGGATCGTAGCCTTTGTCAAAGAATGGAGATACAGATTGCGGCTATTTCCTGCCCCCTGCAAGAAATCTATATCAATCCGGCGGCTGGTCTATCCAAGGAGGAATGTCGTTTTGTGTTGGCGCATGAGTTCCTTCATGCAGCCTTGCGGCATGATGTGCGCCACGAATGGCGAGAGGCTTACCTCTGGAATGTGGCCTGTGATTATGTCATCAATGCTTGGCTGATAGAAATGGGACTGGGGGAGCCGCCCCAGGGACTGCTTTATGATGAGCAGTTTAAGGGTCTGAATGCTGAGGCGGTGTATGACAGGATCGTGTCTGATCTTCGACGTTTTCGGAAGCTTGCCACCTTACGCGGCACTGGTCTTGGGGATATTTTGCCGGGAACAGCCAACTGGTGGGAGAGAGGTGAGGGGGTAGACCTAGACGCTTTTTATCGCAGAGCCATCGGACAGGGGTTGGAATACCACCAGTCGGAGGGACGTGGCTATCTTCCCGAAGGACTCATTGAAGAAATTAGAGCACTCAGCCACCCCCCGATTCCCTGGGATGTTGAGCTTGCCCGCTGGTTTGATGAACAGTTCCAACCCATTGAAAAAATCCGTTCCTATGCACGTCCCAGTAGGCGACAATCCTCAACGCCTGATATACCCCGTCCCAGCTACGCGGAAAACCAAGAAGCGCGTAAGGGACGAACCTTTGGCGTCGTCCTAGATACCTCCGGTTCCATAGATAGAGCGCTTTTGGCAGTGGCCTTGGGGGCCATTGCAAGCTACAGTGTCGCCCGCGAGGTTCAGGGGGTTCGAGTGATTTTCTGTGATGCTCAGGCCTACGATGAAGGCTACAAAAGACCAGAGGACATTGCCGGAAGCGTCCAGGTGAAGGGGCGAGGTGGCACAGTTCTACAGCCTGGGATCGACTTGCTTCTCCAGGCTGAGGATTTTCCAAAGAATGGGCCGATACTGCTTATAAGCGACGGGCAGTGTGATGAGCACCTAGCCTTTCAAGGCAGAGAACATGCCTATCTGATTCCCAAAGGCGCAAGCCTACCCTTTGTGCCCAAGGGGAAAGTATTTCGAGTTGAGTCTTAATGGATAGCTGAATAAGTAAATTAAAGGAGAATCTTATGGAGCTTAAGAAAAGCAAGTACCACTTTTTTGACTTTGTTGCCATTCCTCTGCGAGCGGCCCCTCTCAACTGTGTGTTGCGAATTGTTTTCTTGTTTCTCAGCGCCCTTTGGCCGGCCGTGCAGGTATTGGTGACAGCTATGTTTGTGGATAGAGCCGTTGCTATCTTTAACGGTACGATGGAAACAGAACGCATTTACCTACCTTTGCTGGCCACCCTTCTGATGATCCTATACCTCAATATTGAGGGTGTGATTTTGGATTTCTTGAAGCTGAAGTTTGATATCCAACTACTAGAAAAATTCCGACTGGCTTTGGTGGAAAAGCGCGCCCGATTGGAATATAGGCATGTTGAAAGCAATGATGCCTGGGAACTGGTTAATAGAGTCTGCGAGAAGCCTTCGGATCGAATCTCTGGCGGCTTTGCCAATCTTTTGCGGGCGCTTTCCATAGTTGTTACGGTTCTGTCCCTTTTGTCCATTATTACAGTTCAGGTTTGGTGGGCGGGGCTTGCCATTCTTGGCTTCTCAGTTCCTTTGTTTATGTTGGCCATCAAAAGTGGCCAAAACAGCTATGAGGCTAATAAAGAAGCAAAGAAACATGAACGGAGAGCCTCCTATCTGCTGGGCGTAATCACTGGGCGGGAAAATGTGGAGGAACGAGCCTTATTTTCCTATACCCATCATCTGAATCAGAAGTGGTATGAAAAATATGAAATCTCTCGTAAAATCAATCAGAAAGTCCAAGCGGTTAATTTTGTGAAGATGAAAGGTGGAGGGATTTTAACGCTGTTTATCTCTGTGGGGATTATCGCTATCCTTGTCTTTCCACTGGAACGGGGTGCAATCACAGTGGGTATGTTTGTGGCCTTAGTGACAGCGACCTTTAACTTGGTTCAGAATCTGTCATGGAGTCTGGTACATATTACGAGCGAGCTGGCAGACAGTCGGGAGTTTTTAAAAGACTTGAGCGCCTTTTGCGTCTTATCAGAACAGGAAGGAGCCGTGGAGCTGCCAGAAGCCCTTGATTCATTTGTCTTCAACAGCATTGAATTTAAAAACGTTACTTTTACCTACCCTGGTACGGACAGGACGATATTGAAGGACTTTTCATTGCAGCTCAAAGCGGGAAGGCACTATGCCTTTGTTGGGGTGAATGGTGCGGGTAAGACCACGCTTACCAAGCTACTGTGCGGATTGTATGATCAGTATGAAGGGGAGATTCTGATCAATGGGAAGAACCTGCGCTCTTATGCCTTGACTCAGTTAAAGAGTTTGTTTTCCGTGGCTTACCAGGACTTTGCTAAGTATTACATCTCTTTTCGGGATAACATTGCCCTGGGGGATTTAAGCAGAGCCCATGATGATCAGCTGCAAGTAGATGAGGGGCGTATGCTGGAAGCCATCAAAACCATAGAGCTGGACGAGGCTGTGGCAAAACTCCCCGAAGGCACGGACACGATCCTAGGAAAGATTAAGGAAAATGGAACGGATTTATCCGGGGGAGAGTGGCAGCGGGTGGCCATTGCCCGTTCCCTTTACAGCAAGGCTCAGGTGCGAATCTTGGATGAACCCACCGCCGCCCTTGACCCAGTGGCTGAGAGTCAGGTCTATAAACTCTTCGGCCAGATCAGCAAGGGAAAGACTACTATTTTCATCACCCACCGGCTAGGTGCAGCCAGATTGGCAGACGAAATCATCGTTTTAGATGAAGGGCATGTGGCTGAAAAGGGTAGTCATGAGGAACTGATGACCAAGGACGGACTCTATGCAAGCATGTTTTCAAGTCAAAGGAGCTGGTATCAATGAGCAAAACCGAAAAGGAAGACAAAGTAAAAAAGCAAAAAATAAGTATCTTCAAATTGTTTGTACGTTTGTTCCCAGTGGCCTACAAGGCCTCTCCTGGCTGGTTTTACCTTACCCTTGTCTTAAGTATCCTACATGGAGCCTCCTGGGGGGTCTTGACGATGTTTAACCAGCGCCTTTTTGATACAGCCACCCGCTTTGTTCAGAAGGAGGTCAGCCTCTCTGCCATTTTTACCTCTCTAGTGATTTTAACCGCGGTTTATACCTTCTGCCAGTTAATGAATGGCATTGGAAACTTTGTTCCCATGGTTTATGGGCAAATAGCCTGTGGCAGAATCGGGTTAAAGATCGGAGAAAAAATCAGCCGACTGTCACCAGAATGCTTTGAGGATACCGACATGCTGGATGCGATCAACAAAGCTAACGAGGGGAAAACCAATGCCTTTTGGTTTGTATTTTCCATTTTGAATATTTTTATGTTTTATGGGCCTTATTTTGTGATCATGGCTTGGTATTTATTTGGCTTAAAGCCCATCTTAGCTCTGGCCATTGTTCTGGCTTTTATTCCAACAGCCGCCACTCAAATCCTTCGGACCAAGGTTTTTTCCAAGCTGGAAAGCAAGTCTGCCCCAATACGCCGGGAGTTTGAATACTATGAAAAATGCATCACTGACCGGGAGTATTTTAAAGAAACCCGCTTGCTTGGGGGTTTCGGCTACTTCAAAAAGCGGTACATAGATAGCCTTTCACAGATGAACCAAATGAATTATAGCGCCAGTGTTAAGACAAACCTTTGCCAACTGGGCATGAAGGTATTCACTATACTGGCTTATGTGGGTATATTATACATGCTGTTTCAGGCACTGATGGCAAGGGAAATCACTGTGGGTGCCTTTGCAGCAGTCTACGCCTCCATGGGAATGCTGTTCGGGATCATGAACGAGGTGGTCTGTATGCATATGGGGAACCTGGCAAAGAATCTAGGTACAGTACAAAATTACATTGATTTTTGTGACCTGCCGGAACGGAGTGCTCCTGAGCAAAGCTTGCCCAAGGATTGTGACATTACGCTGGAGCATGTATCCTTTGCCTATCCAAAAGCCGAAAGAGACAGCATCCAGGATGTATCCCTGCAAATTAAAAGCGGGGAAACCATAGCCATTGTGGGGGAAAATGGCTCTGGTAAGTCTACTTTGATTCGCCTGATCACTGGGCTGTATCTTCCCAAGGAGGGAGATGTGCGCTATGGAAAGCTTAGTACTAAGGACATTTCTGCAAAAAGCCTCTTTGACAGCTGCTCTGCTGTTTTTCAAAAGTATCAGCGCTATAAAATGACTTTAGCGGAGAATCTGACCATTAGCCGAAGCCAGGAGGGGGCAAAGGTTTCAGAAAAGCAGTTGGATGAGATTTGCGTCTTAGCTGGTGTTGATAAGGCTGGTGAGCAATTCACCGATGGTTACGAAACCATGCTTTCTCGAGAGTTTGACGGCATTGACTTATCCGGTGGGCAATGGCAGCGCGTAGCCATCGCTCGGGGTTTATACAGAACTCATCAACTCATTGTTCTTGACGAGCCCACCGCCGCTATCGACCCAGTAGAAGAGACACGAATCTACCAGCGATTTGCGGAGATCTCCAGAGATAAGACTGCCGTCATTGTCACCCATCGTCTAGGTTCTGTTCGCTTAGCCGACCGAATCGTGGTTATGAAAGAAGGACGTATCGTTGAAGCGGGCGGTCACGAGGAACTAATGGCCCAGGGTGGAGAATATGCACGGATGTACCAGTCGCAACAGCAGTGGTATGAGGAATAAGGAAGAAGAAACGAAAAAATCTAAGGCAAACACAAAGAGCATGGCCGTCAAAAGCGGTCATGCTCTTTGTGTTTGTATAGATAATGGGTATAGTCGTTGCTAATTGCACATATAATTTTTGGTCAGATTTGCTCCTTGTCGAGTTAATTCTGTCTGCCAAGTTCTCTTGTTCGCTGAAGTCACTTAATTCTGGAGGTAAAAATGAAAGTTCTATTGATTTCCTATGATAATGAAGCACATATTAACTCTTTTCCCTTAGGTCTAGCTTACATTGCACAAGCAATACGTGAGGAAGGGCATGAGATTGAGATTTACTTTCAAGACATATATCACTATCCAGATGAACACATAACCGAGTTCTTAGATCATCATTACTTCGATGCCATAGGCATTGGCGCCTGCGGGGGTTATTATCAGTACAGAAAGATCAAAAGCATTTGCCAAGCTGTGAAAAACGCTGACAAAAACCATATGCTGTTTTTAGGTGGGCACTTGGTTTCGCCGGAACCAGAGTATTTTTTGAGAAAGTTTCATGCAGATGTGGTTATTATGGGTGAAGGGGAACTGACTACAAAGGAGCTTTTAAAAGCCTATGACAAAGAAAAAAGACATTTTAGAGACTTAGACAAGATTTTGGGGCTTGCATACAAAGATGAAAATGGAAACTGTGTTGTAAACCAACGAAGACCTGTCATAAAAGATTTAAATACAATTTCCTTTCCTGCATATGACCTTTTCCCTATGGATCATTACGCCTTGATGAGATATCCAAATGCAAAACGTACTGACAGGTGCGCCTTTATGATTAGTGGAAGGGGTTGCCCTTATACCTGCAACTTCTGCTATAGAATGGATAAGGGCTTTCGTCCAAGAAGTGCAGATAGTATTATAAAGGAAGTGAAGCTTCTACAAAAAGAATACGCGATCACCTACTTTACCTTTAATGATGAGCTTTTGATGTCCTCTGTTGAGCGTACTGTTGAACTTTGTAATCGGTTTATTGAAGAAGACTTAAAGATTCGCTGGCTTTGTAACGGTCGTTTAAATTTTGCTTCAAAGGATATTGAAATGCTTCGACTCATGAAAAAAGCTGGGTGCGTGTTTATCAATTATGGGATAGAGTCCATGGACAATGCTGCATTGAAAAATATGAATAAAGCGTTGACTACTGAGATGATCATCAAAGGCATTGAAAACACCCTTGAAGCAGAGATAAGCCCGGGCTTAAACATTATTTTTGGTAACATCGGTGAAAGCCGTAAAAGCATTGAAAATGATGTTGAATTTCTTCTGAAGTATGATGACCACTGCCAATTGAGGACCATTAGGCCCGTTACTCCCTACCCTGGTTCTCCACTTTACTACTACGCAATTGAAAAGGGTTTACTCAATGGCATTGAAGACTTTTACGAGAACAAGCATACAAACTCGGACTTGATGACATGCAACTTTACGGATTTAAGCGACGAGGACTATTATGAAGCCTTGCACTGGGCAAACTCGGTATTACTTAAAAATCATCTAGTTGCCCAGGAAAAGGCTAATAAAGAAGTTTTGGATAAGCTTTACTTAGATAAGGATTCTAACTTTAGAGGGTTTAGAATGACTTGAAAATTTGTATTCAGACCAAGCTGGAGGTGGTCAATCATACCACTTAGCCTGTTCAGTAAACAGCCTGGTATACTCGGCGTTCATACGAAGCAATGCCTCATGTGTACCATCTTCGACTATCCTACCTTCTTTCATCACAATAATACGGTCTACCAGTTTGCATAAGCCTATGCGATGGGAGATGATCAGTGCTGTTTTTCCTTCTGTTGCCTGAATGAACTTTGAGAGTATCTCTGTTTCGATAAGCGGGTCGAGTGCGCTGGTCGGCTCATCAAGCACAATCAATTCGCTGCTCTTGAAAAGACCGCGCGCAATTGCCAATTTTTGCCACTGGCCACCGGACAATTCTCTACCGCCGAATTCACGTCCCATTGTTTCGTCCAGATTCCAGTTTTCGCCAGCACCAGAATTTACCAAGGCAGCTTTGATATCGAAGTCATTCTCCATTCGAGATTGGTCTGAGATCGAGATATTTTCACGTAGCGTTAGTTTGTAGGATACAAAATCTTGTGCAATGGCTGAAACCTGTGCAAAAAAGCTATCTTTGCTGAAAGCACCAACAGCCGTCCCATCATAAAGCACACTCCCGCTCTCAGCAGGATATAAACCGAGCAGTACCTTTGAAAGCGTTGTTTTACCGCTGCCATTCTCACCCAGTATTGCAAGCCTTTCGCCTTTGCGGATGGTTAAGGTAAGTGCCTTCAATGCATAGCTTTCGCTGTTTGGGTACTTGAAACTGACCTTTTCTAAGGTAATCGAATCGTGCAAGCCGGGATAATGAATTACGCCATCCGATTCTGACTGCATATCTAAAAAGGAGTAATAATCCGCGGCGTGTAACAATTGCTCCGGAAAACGTCCTAGCCCTTCTAAGAAATTCTGCATACTATTCTGAAGGCTCAAAAATGCCGCTACCGCTGCTCCAAAGACACCGATGCTCACCGTCCCCTCCAAGGCTAACCATAGAACGATGATCAAAGAGATCCCATAGCCTACTATACGGAAACCGTCACAAAACAAAAGGGATATCACATCTTTTTTCTGTACCTTCCACAATTCTTCGCTTACCTCGTCTCGGGTATCGCACCACTTGTCCGTCACATATCCATCAAATCCCATTACGCGCATTTCCTTCGCAGTCTGACGGCTTGTAAATAATCCCCATAAATAGGCAAGTAGACGTGTCTTTTTCGCTTGGTGTCGCTTCACACAGTAAAACTCTTTGCCACGAATCATACGGGAGATCAGATAGGGCAACACGGACAAAAGAGCCAGGGGCAGTAACCATAAGCTGTATCCAGCCAATACCCCTGCGATACTTAATACCTGTACCCCCGCACGAATAAAGCGCAGAACATGGTTGAAAACGTTAGATAGCGTTTCATCAGTAACTGCTTTTTCAGCTCTCTCTTTCTTGTTGAGCAGCTCAGCGTTTTCAAAAGTAATGAGAGGAAGTTTTGCTAATTTTTCATAGAGTTCAATGCGGAAAAAAGCAGTGCCCTTTTCGTAGATTCCGGCGTTCAGTGTAATGCTCCTGACAAAAGAAAGCAGATCATTAACAAGATAAACCCCAAGATAGAGTCCAGCGTAAAGATACAAGCTTTTTTGAGCGGGTTCTCCCTCAAGAACCCGCGCGGCATTATCAAACAGGTTAACAGAAATAATTGTGATTATAGCCGGAATCAATGCACCGTTAAGGTAATCAATTGCAGTAAGAATGGCTGAAAACGGCATCCATCTAAAGATACTCTTGTATATCCGTCCGATGTACTTCATGCCTCTGCACCCCCTTCCGTATACCATGCACTTTGGCTCTCATACATACGGGCATACAGACCAGCTACTGCCATCAGTTCATTATGAGTGCCCATTTCTGAGACCAACCCGTCTGACAGCACAATGATCTTATCCGCCATCCTTGCACTTGCAAGACGGTGAGAAATGATAATGCAACCACGATTTTTCAATACTTCCGCAAAGCTGTGATACATTGAACTTTCGGCAAGCGGATCAAGGGAAGCGGTCGGCTCATCCAGTATGACAAAGGCGGTGTCAGGTAGGCAGGCTCGTGCGACTGCGATCCGTTGCCATTGTCCACCCGAAAGATCCACACCATTTTCCTCCAGTTTACCAAGCGGCGTGTCAAGATCGGTAATCCCATTTGCAAGTCCCATTTTGAGCGCTTCATGCAATGCCTTGTCATCGTGTCTTTTTGAGAGGTCTCCAAAGGCCACATTTTCGCGTAAGGTCAGCGCATATCTACAAAAATCTTGAAATACTACGCTGAACACACGGCGCAGAGCAGAGGCCTTTATCGTTTGAATCTCCTTACCATTTATAAGGATGCGTCCGCTGTCTGGCTTGTACAGTCTGCACAGGAGTTTGATGATTGTGGACTTGCCTGCGCCGTTCTCACCCACGAGCGCCACCCGTTCACCCGGCTTCACCTCAAAACTAACCCCGTTTAGGATCAGTACGTCTGTTTTTGGATATGTAAAGCTCACTTTCTCAAAGACGATGTGAGGAGGCGTGCCGACCAGATCTTCACCACCGTCTTGTACTTCCGGCAAAGACATAAACTTGTAATAATGCTCCATCAGTAGATACCGCTGACGCAAGTTTTGGACTGCGTGGGATAAGGTGTCAGCGTTGTTCAAGACTGCACTGGTCGAAGCGATAAGTGCTGTAAATAGGCCTATCGTACAGTTGCCGCGTACAATGGTCGCCACAAGACTAAAAACGATGAAGAAGGACCAAGCCTTAAATAGGATCGTGCTGAGTAGAAAGTATTTTTGCGAACGCATAGTAGTCTTAACGCGAGCGTCTAAAACATCATGGGCAATGCCTCGCCATTTCTTCGCAATGTAATCGGTGGCACGGAATATCTTGAGTTCAAAAAGCGAAGATTTGTTTGATAACAAGCCGCCGAGGTCGTGCATTTTTCGCTCATCTATGGACTGTTCGTTGAACAGGGTGTTCATCATGTCGGCCGCCTTAAAATCAAGCCATATCATCGGTACGAGTAAGGCTGCAAACCCAAGTACAAACCACCAGCCAGCCTGCGCATAAATGAGTGCTCCGCCGATTACACCTATCATACATTCAATCACTCCGAGAATCGTCAAAAAAAGCTGAAACACCTTGTCCTGTGGGTCTGAGGACATGCGCTCCAAGGTATCCTGAACACCCTTGTCCTCAAAACAAACATAGTCAAGGCGTTTGAATTTCTCCACAATATCGGGCGTCATGCCGATATTGAGCTTACGCCTGATCGCAATATACAAGATACCGTTTAAGAACCCGCCGCCTATGGAACTGAAAAACATAGCAAATAACAACAAAGCCACCCACAACAGAAGGCTTGTCCATATGCTACTCCCCATAATGATTGCTGCCACTGTGTCAATAATCCGCTGAGTAAAGTAAATAGATAGGGGCGCAAGTACTGCCGAGAGCCCAATTTGAACGATCTTTACGATGGTCAAGCCGGGTGCATAGTGAAACAGTATTTTTACTGACTTTAATGACTTACGAAACATCACAACACCTCAATCTTTTATAGATTCACTCTTTCCCCTACAAAAAAAGCGCATTCTGGAATTATCCAAAAAGCGCATTTTAGTCAAGATTATACATTCAAAGCAAATCGAATCAAATAAATTCAATTCAATCATATTCAAGTAAACTAAATTTCAAAAACCGTACAGCTATCATTAATGAGTTCATGAACCTTAGAAAAAATATCAATAAGTTCCTGCTCGGAGTTGATAAAATTCCGAAAATGTTCGTTTAAGGAGAGTTCGGAATACAGCTTGCTGATTCTGCACTCATCTTCAAAGGTCAGTTCGCATTGAAGCTCATTTGCCTGATGATAAATGAGCTGGCTCTGATAGTCCTTTACCTTTCGATAAAACGCCTCGTCCTCCTGCATCTTTTCTTTGCAGGCCACGTAGGTACGGTAGCTTTGGCTTTCTTCAAGGGCGTTTACCAACTGCTTGGCAGCCTCAAAAATTTCCATGACGGCCTCCTTACACTTCCATAATTACTGGTAGGATCATAGGGCTGCGCTTTGTTTTTTGCCATAGAAAGGTCTTCAGGGTGTCTTTAATCGTGGATTTCATATAGGACCATTCGCTGATGTTTTGGTCTTGGCAGTCACTCAAGGCGGCTTTGACAACATTTCTTGCTTCTTCCATCAGAATCTCAGACTCTCGCACGTAAACAAATCCTCGGGAAATAATATCCGGCCCAGCTATGACAGCGCCAGACTCTCTTTCTATGCTCACCACAACAATCATGAGCCCGTCCTGTGAAAGGTGCTTGCGATCTCGTAAAACGATGTTACCCACATCTCCTACGCCCAAGCCGTCCACCAACACAACACCAGAGGATACAGAGCCATTGATCTTGGCCCCTTGGTTGGTGATTTCCAGCACCTCACCGATGCCCATGAGGAAAATATTTTCCTTTGGCATCCCCATGGAAATCGCCAAGTCCTTATGCTGCTTTAGGTGACGGTATTCACCGTGTACAGGCATCAAGTAGGTTGGCTTAACCAAGGCATGCAAAAGTTTAATTTCTTCTTCTTTGGCGTGACCGGAAACGTGTATTTCCATCAACCCTTCATAGATTACATCTGCACCCTTGCGCATCAAGTCGTTAATCACTTTTGAAATGGTCTTTTCATTCCCAGGAATGGGAGAGGCGCTGATGATAATCTTGTCACCGGGCTTTACTTCCACCTGTCTGTGTTCGGACATGGCAATCCGGGACAGGGCGGCCATGGATTCTCCCTGGCTTCCGGTAGTGATGATGACCAGCTGATCATCCGTATAGTTTTTCATTTCAGAGGTCTCAATGTAAACGTGATCTGGTATAAATAAATAGCCTAGCTCACAGGCAGTCTTAACATTGTTGGCCATACTGCGACCAACCACAACGACCTTACGGTTGTATTTGACAGCGGAGTTCACTACCTGCTGGATTCGGTGAATGTTGGATGAGAAGGTGGCCACCATAATCCGCTGCTTGTCCGTCTGACTGAAGATTTCATCAAAAATCACTCCGACCGAGCGTTCCGACATGGTGTATCCCTTTTGCTCCACGTTGGTACTTTCGCAAAGGAAGAGCAAAACCCCTTCTTTGCCCAACTCGGCAAAGCGTTGCAAGTCAATGGACTGCCCATGAATGGGCGTATAGTCGACTTTGAAGTCCCCTGAGTGAATGATGGTGCCTAGGGGGGTAAAGATGGCCAAGGCCACAGAATCGGCGATGCTGTGGGTGGTTCGTATGAACTCAACGGCAAAGGCACCAGCCGCAATCACCTGTCCTGCCGAGACGTTAATACAGGTTGTCTTGTTCAATAAGTTGTGTTCCTTCAACTTGTTACTCAAAAGCCCAAGCGTAAGCTTCGTGCCGTAAATGGGCACATCCAATTCCCGTAGCAAATACGGAATGGAACCGATATGGTCTTCGTGTCCGTGGGTCAAGAAGACACCCCGAACCTTGTCCTTGTTTTTTTGTAGGTAAGTGAAATCAGGAATTACCAAATCAATACCGGGCATGTCTACTTCCGGGAAAGCGACGCCACAGTCAACGATAATAATATCATTCGCATATTCAAAAACGGTAATATTCTTCCCTATCTCCTGCAAGCCGCCAAGTGAAAAGACACGTAATTTAGATTTTTTAGCAGCCAAAAAAAGTACACCTCCAATTTATTTGTTTTATTGTATTTTGGCTAAAAATATTATAGTAACCCAAAAAGCTCACCGATAGCGGAGAGCTCTTCATCATCTTCAACGGCCGAAAAAGTTAAAAAGTCTTCCTGAGCATCAAGCTTTTGGGTTGGGTTTTGCTTTAAAATAAAAACGGAAGGTTCATCGCTGTTCCTATACTCTTCTTCGTCGCTCACCAGGAGGTATTGGACACCATTTTCCGTTACTTTGTCAAGGATAATTACACGAAAGGCTTTGTTGTTCTCGTCAAAAATCTCTATCGTTTCAAACTCGTCTTCTGATTCATCCTCGTCTTCATTGGATTCAAATCCTGGATTTCCAGGTTCGTATAAATTGTGCATATGTTGCCTCCGTTTGTATACTCCATACTATACCCAGTCACGATTCATTTAGTGAATGTGAAGAGACTGAGCTACAGTTCATGTGCTTCAAGGAAACTTTGCAAAGCCGCCATGCAAACAAGGCTTAGTCTGCAAAATGGCGGCTTGGAAGCAATCATGTATTTAATGGATCGTTCATAGATTTTTCTCTGTTCTTTAAATCAAGATAGCCCTGTAAAATATAAACAGCAGCCATTTTATCAACAACCGCTTTTTGTTTTTTGCGCGATAATAAAGATATACTGTGGGTTGCACCGATGGTAGAAAGTCGTTCATCCCATAGTATAACCGGCAAGTTAAAATTCTCCGTCAAACGTTCTTTAAACAAAAGGGTTTTTTGACAGCGGTCTCCTTCGGTGTTGTTTAAATTCTTGGGATAGCCGAGAACAATTTCGTTAATCTCCATATCCCGAATGATTTCCGATAATCTTTGAATGCTTTTGCGAATGCTTTTCTCGTCCTGGCGCCTGAGTACCTCCAAGCCCTGCGCAAAAAGCATAAAAGGGTCGGAAACAGCAACCCCTATAGTTTTTTCTCCGTAATCAAGGCCTAATATTCTGTTCATTCCATGTTGTTTTCCAGGTAATAACAAACCATTTCCTCAAGAAGTTCGTCACGCTCTACCTTGCCTAATAAATTTCTTGCGTTTTTATGGTTAGTAATATAGGTTGGGTCGCCCGAGAGAATATATCCGACAATTTGATTAACAGGATTATACCCCTTCTCCTTCAGAGCACAATAAACCTGACTTAAGATTTTTTTCGGTTCGCTCTTATTCTTATCAAAAAAATTTATCTTTTGAGTTTCCGATAATCGATCGGACATATCAATCCACTCCTAGCTTGTTTGAGACTGGTACCGGTTTGTATAATCCTCAGTATAATAATACATCTTCCATAAAATAGCAATAGATCGTGAAATATTTTTATCAACTTTTCAGTTCAAAGCTTCTCCGTACAAAATTCCGTCTGAAACATATTTCCCCTGAACCGAGGCGATCTTCCCTGTGCAAGTCTCTGGTGTCTTTACTCGTAAGCTTATATAGTTTTGACTATAACCCTCACAAAATCCATCCTTGTATGTTTCAAATAACACAGATAAGCTCTTGTTTACATAGCTCTCAAGAAATTCGTGCTCCAGCTTTTTTGACAGTGCAATCAAGGCTTGGGCTCGTTTGTTTTTGACGGAAGCAGGATGGTGATTAGAGAGCATGGCGGCTTTGGTGCCTGCCTTCTTTGCATAAGGAAAGACATGGAGCTTGGACAAGTGCAAGGACTCAATGAAGTCATAGCTTTCCTGAAATTCATCGTCACTTTCTCCTGGGAAGCCAGCGATCACATCTGTAGTAATGGATACATCAGGGAATGCCGTCCGAAGTAAACCCACGCTTGTCCGGTATTCTTCTTTGGTATATCGTCTACCCATGGCTTTTAATATGGTCTCGGAGCCGCTTTGCAACGAAAGGTGAAAGTGTGGGCAAATAGAAAGCCGACTCAGCCTCCGCACAAAGTCCTCAGTAACGACACAAGGATCCAAAGAGCCAAGCCGCAGGCGTGTTTCCGTGTTTAAAGCATTGATTTGTTCGAGCAAGTCTATCAATTCCATACCCAAATCTTTGCCATAAGAAGCCAGATGAATACCTACCAAAACAATTTCTTTATGAAAAAGAGAAGCCTGTCTAAACTCGTTCAGAATCTCATTAACCGGGCGACTACGAACCGGGCCCCTAGCATAAGGAATAATACAATAACTGCAAAACCGATCACAGCCATCCTCAATCTTAATATAAGCTCTGGTTCTGTTTTCTCCGAAAATATGCGTTTCCGAAACTACTTCGCTGATAGATGATTCTACACCTTTTATAGTATTTAAATGAGCCTCGACCAGTGAAACGAGCCTTTCCCTTTCTTTGGCACCAACGACCAGGCTGACCCCTTCCTCTACTCGTAAGACCTCTGGTTGCACCTGAGCATAACAGCCATAGGCAACAACAACAGCTTCTGGATTCAGCTTTCGGCACCTTCGAAGGAGCTGCCTAGATTTCTTGTCGCCAACCCCTGTAACAGTACAGGTATTGACGATATAAACATCTGCCTTTTCCTCAAAGTCTTGAATCTCATAGCCAGCCTTTTTAAACTCATTCAGTATCCATTCTGTATCATATAAATTAACCTTGCATCCCAAGGTAGTCGCCGCAACTTTTATTCCCATTATACTATCCCCTATTTCTTAATTTCTACTCCATTACCAATCCACAGATTTAAAACGCTGCGGTATTATAACAAAGCAATCAACAAATGCATAGGGGTTAAAAAGGATTAAAAAAAGTGTTGCTTTTTCTTAGTTTTGTGCTATACTCCTTACGGTTCAAACCATGTGGTTTGATTGTAACGCATTTTGTGTGCGTCTATCCTTGCTCTGAAGTGCCTTGGCTTGATGCTTTTGCATTGTGCCTTGCTCCAGACAGAGCCTTATGTCCAGAAGGAGGTGTAGTATGTATAAGTATGAATTAACTGCCATTTTGAAACCTGATTTTGACGAGGAAGGCTTAAAGACCGAAATCGAAAAAATTCAAAGCCTGATAACAAGATTTGGCGGTACAATCGA
>CAZSXS010000012.1:0-55199 GCA_964611385.1 uncultured Defluviitaleaceae bacterium | reverse complement strand
CCCCTCCCCCCCTCTATCCATTTTCAAAAAGCCGGACACGGGGGCGGTATTGATCCCGCGGAAATTTTGAAAGACCCCTTACATGTGGCTTTCCTTGTTATTATTATATAGGAACTGAGCTTTTTGTAAAGAAGGGATTTATCAGACATCTTCGAAGCTGCTTTACACGGGCTTCTTACCGCACATATTGATCTCCGTTTTGGTAGGTGACGGTGATTCTGCACTTGACGATATCGTCTAGGGTGCTTGTTGTACCATAGCTTCCCAAGCTATAACTCCTCGAACCATAACTTCCAGAATGTGAAAGCTGTATCCCCTTTTCTTTTAACACTTTGTCCGGAACTTCCACCTCATAAAAGCAAAATTCAATATTACCTTTTTCGATGATTGGGCCGTATGCCAAGCCTGGCATGGCAGAGGGCGGATTGATTTCACCTGCTGCAATCATTAGGTTCGTTTTCTCAATCTCCATTTGGTTGATTCGGTTTTTATTGGTAATGTCCTCTGAATAAAAGACTTCGTTGCTATAAAGCAAATCCACTACCACAGTCTTTATTTTAAAAGCCTCTAGAAAATGAGTGTTGTTTTCGAGATTGATATTGAAAACAAGTCCTTCTGAAGAACTATATCTCCTACCTAGATTGATCAAGGTTCGATTTGCAAGCTCATACGCGATGGGTTTTGATATTTCCCTTGTGTTCAGACGGCTTTCGTGGCCATTTTCGAATTTTTCAAGGATAGAAAAATTGTAGTTAGAATCCGCCGCAAGGTCTAGACGGCATAAAAACTGATTGCCCCCAATGTTTTCAGCCTTTGCTGTGTTGTAAACCGACCGGCCTTCTACAGCATAACCGACAAAATACTCCGAGCCGGGATTCTTAGATTTAGTCTCAAAGGGAATAGACAAGGTAACGACTTTTCCGTCCTCCTTAAACCCTTCGTAACGAATCTCTCCTACAGTAACCGACTCCGATGCTTCCGTCAGCATATTTTTAATGCTGTTGCTCATCTCATAGCTCAAAGAATTAAGCCTAACTTCCAGCATACTCATCCGATTGTTTACACTGAATTCAAGTTGTTCAAGTCGCTTATTGATTCTGCTGTTTTGGTATATCAGCAGGATGATTAAAACAATAAGAAGTAAAGACGTTTTGCTATTCTTGTTATTGCCTTGGTTTTCCATGGTTTTTCTCCTTTTCGCTCAACCTTATTTGTCAACCTCTAAGCTTCAAATTAACTGTGCATTTTATCTCTTTAAATTTCATATTTTTACTCTATTGATAAAACGAAAATAATTCATTATAATGATAAAAAACGTCTTTCAAAAACCGAAT
The DNA here is from genome assembly GCA_964611385.1 of uncultured Defluviitaleaceae bacterium. Classification (GTDB taxonomy): domain Bacteria; phylum Bacillota; class Clostridia; order Lachnospirales; family CAYPQA01; genus CAZSXS01. The sequence continues at coordinate 53,865 of CAZSXS010000012.1, read as the reverse complement.
ACAACCGCCATCAAATTAAAACAGGCTCATTCACAATACGACTTTTAATAATCGACTTTTTAATAATGAAGAAACCTCTTAATTTGTAGTGCGAATTTTCTCACCCAACCCATGTCCGGCTTTTTTGAAAGGAGAGGGAAGGGGGTTTGGGGGTAGGGAGAGGAAAACTTTTTTCGCCGTTTGAAAAAAGTTTTCCTCTCCCTACCCCCAAGGTTTTAAGACTAAAATTGGAGGATAACATGATTTTAGACGGAAAATTGTTGGCGGACGAACTCTTGGTGCAGCTGCGGGAGAGAGCTTCGGGGATCATTCAAAGAACCGGCTGTATGCCGGTCTTGGCTACCATATTAGTGGGAGATAATAAGGCCTCGGAAACTTATGTAAATATGAAGGGAAAGGCCTGTGAGCGGGTGGGGATCCGTTCCCTGAAGGTACATATGCCAGAAAGTACAAGTACCGAAGAGCTGCTTGCCAAAATCAGAGAGCTCAATCAAGATCAAAACGTCTGTGGGATCTTGCTCCAACATCCTGTTCCCCACCAAATTGATGAACAGCTTTGCTTTGACGAAATCTCCTTGGATAAGGACGTGGACGGTGTCAATACGGCCTCCTTCGGGGCCATGGCTATGGGGAAAAAAAGCTTCATCAGTGCTACTCCCTTGTCTGTTATGTCTATCTTGAAGCGCTTTGATATCCCGTTGGCGGGTAAAAACGTGGTCGTGGTGGGAAGAAGCGCCATTCTGGGAAAACCGGTGTCCATGCTCCTTTTGAACAAGGATGCCACCGTTACCATTTGCCATTCCAAAACTGTAAACCTGCCGGAAATCACCAGGAAGGCCGATATCCTGGTCGCCGCTGTTGGAAAACCTAAGTTTATCCAGGCCGACTGGGTGAAGGACGGGGTGGTTTTGGTGGATGCCGGATATAACAAAGGAAATGTTGGGGATATTGATCTGGAACACGCGTCTAAGAAAGCGTCGGCCTACACCCCTGTACCGGGAGGCGTAGGACCGGTGACGATCATGAAGCTCATTGAGCAGACTTTAGACGCAGCCGAGGCCATGAGCCAAAGCCGTGCCACTAAGGCTTCTGTTACCCGTTGATCAAAAAGCTTTTTAAGCAAAGCGCAGCCGAACGGATAAAAATGATTACAGAGGGAAATATTTTTAAAACTTTTTTGTTACTTTCCCTTCCCGGTATCGCAATGATTTTTATTCAGGCGGCCATGCCGATTATTGACGGGATTTTTATTTTCAACTATGACGATGCCGTTTCGGGCGGGGCTATTGCTTATTGTGCCAACCTACAGGGAATCATTACCATGGGTGTTGGTGGCCTCAGTGTGGCCGGGGCGGCCTTGATCGGTCAGACCAACGGCTCAGGAGACCTAGATCGGGCCAAAAATTTGGCTGCACAGCTACTTTCGCTGGTGCTTTTGGTGGGAGTATTCTTTGCCCCTGTCTTCGTGGGGGCGGCAATCTTTTTTGCGAGAGGAATGGAGCCTCGGATCCAGGAGAAGATTTTCACCTATTCCATCCTATTAGGGTTAAGCATTCCTATGATGGTGATTCAGGTTGCCTTCAACTCCATCAAAAACGTCTTCGGGCACCCGGAAACCACTTTTATCCGCACCTGTCTTTTCGTTCCCATTAAGCTTTTCTTTACCTACTTGTTTGTGGTTGTCTTACGGCTTGGCATAATAGGAGCAGGGATATCGGTATTCTTTGCTTATTTTTGCATTTGTATTTTTATTATTTACGATTTATTCCTAAAAAAATCTGATGAAAGTCTACAGCTTAGCCAATTAAAGCCCAAGCTTTCGGACTACATCAAGTATTTTAAAATCGGCTGGGCTTCGGTGCTACAAAACTCCACCAAGTCCATCGGGTTTTTCCTAGTGCGGCTGGACATAGCAAGATACGGCGAAATCGCAATGAGCGCGCAGGCTTTAAGCGGGGATGTCAACAACATGTTTCAGAACTTCACGATTTGCTTTGACTCGGCTATCGTATCCTTTGTCAGCATCAACATTGGGGCAGGGAACGGCAAGCGGGCAAAGAAGGCAGCCTATTTGGCTGTCAAAATCGGCGTAATATCCTCCTTGGTACTGGCCGCACTGAGCGTCACGCTAGGGCCGACCATCATCCGCTTATACACAAATGACCCTGAGATCATCAGCATCGCTTTACGGGGAAACTTATACTTTACAGCAGGATTCACAGGCTTTGCCATTCTTTTCAACGAAATGCCTGCTTTCATAGCGCTTGGGTTAAACAAAGTTTCTTTATTAATTCAGACCTTACGGATCTGGGTTGTCCGGTTTTTGGCGCTCTATTTACTCTATTTCCTAGTTAAAGACATCGGTGTAGACGCCACCTTCATTTCCCTGAGCATAGCCAACATCGTTGGCGGGATCATCAGCCATCTTTTCTTTAGGAAGGTAAAGTGGGAGAAGAGGATGTAAGTTAAATGGTAAAATTGAATCTGATGAAGTATAAGTTTGTTTATGGGAAACTTATCGTATGGATTATTTGTAATTTAAGTGGAGGCATGTTATGCAAATAAAACCATTTTGGGAGCGGAGTTACGCTGACAATACGGTATCAACCTTTTCAAAAGGGCCAACTGCGGATGTTAAAGAGCATTATGAGAAATTCCCTAAAAATTCACTTGTATTAGATGTGGGTTGTGGAGAAGGGCGAAATGCAATTTTTATGGCAAAGCTTGGAAATATTGTTGATGCCTTTGATTTATCTGAAAACGGCATTGCAAAAGCAAAGCGTATCGCTGAATTTGAAAAGGTTCAAGTGAATTTTTTTAGCTGCGATTTAGCTGATTTTTTATTTGAAAAACAATACGACATTATTCTATCTCACGGTGTATTACATCTTCCTTATAAAGAAATTAGAGATGCCTTTATTGAAGATATGCAAATGAACACAAAAATAGGTGGGTGTAATATTGTTGGTGTTTTTACTAATCGATTGCCCGCAACGCCTGATAATGCGCCTTTTACAAACAGTCTTTTTGATGTTGGCGAGTTACCATTAAAATACGATGGTTGGAATTTAATACACCATCGTGAGGGTACATTCACCGACACTCACCCTGGTGATATTCATCACGAACACGCATATGAAACAATAATTGCTATACGAACAAAATGAGTTGAAAAGTCATCCGAGATTTAGCGGCAAAAAAGCGAGTGCTAAAATAAAAGCACTCGCTTTAAATTTGCAAAGCTTTTTTCGCCGTTTGAAAAAAGTTTTCCGGCCAACTTGTTTGGCCAACTCCTTTTCTCCCCAAGGTTTTTGAAAGAAAAATTAAATTTTCTTTTATTTGCAATAAAAATCCACTCTATATGCTTTACTCTACTGAAAGGCCTTTCAATACTTGGTGGAGGTAAATAAATGGACGAAGCTTTGCGGACTTCACTTGTTCGGTTGATTAGGTATAAGTTCGCCTCATATCCCAACGTTGCTCACTTAGCGGACGACATTGTACAAGAGGCTTATCTACGACTCCGCTCAGGCAAAACCTATTCCCCTGATAAAGAAAACTACGGTTATTTGTCTGTAGTATGTATCCGCTTAGCCTATCGTAAATTTATGGCACAGGCGACAGAGTTTGGGCATGTATATCTGGACGCAGAAGGTACATCGCTGCTCGACGAAGCGGATATAGTTGAGGAGCTCATTCAAACGGAGGATACTGCTGCGGTACTTGAATCCCTCAAGATACTGCGTGAAGTTGAACGGATTGTGATAACCCAGCGTTATTACGACTATTTCTCCTTTGCAGAGATTGCGAAGCGCAATGGATTAAAACTAAACACAGTACTGTCACATCACAAAAGAGCATTGGAAAAACTACGCCCACAACTAACAAAATTATTAGGATATCGAAAGGAGCAAGAGTATGAATAAAACTTTATGGAACCTGCAAATCATTGGTGAAAGATTATGGATACTGGCGAATACGACTGCACAACTGGCCGCGACGTTGGAGGTAGAGGGTCGGGGGCTAGCGGTTGTGGCTGAGGAAACCCGCAAGCTTGCCTATAGGATTCACGCTTTGGTGGAGCATACATTGTTTGAAGATGGGGAGATTGTTGACCCGGGCAATGTCCGTGATGTTGCTATGATGCTTAACTTGTTGGCCTTGAACAATGCTATTGAATCTCACAGAATGGGTTGGCGGGGAAAACCTGCTGCCGTTTGTGCAGATGATATCCGCCAATTGGCCTGTGACGTGGCTGTAATGCTTGGTGAAAACAACGGTCCGAATAGAGTTAACATAATGACTCCTTTTCCAAAAGATCGCATAACATCGCTTGATAACAAAACGGATTTTATGTGGATAAACATTGCCGGTGTGAATGTCGTGGAACCTCTTATTAATATTAAAGAAGTATGCATGGGTAGCGAATGTACGGAAACCCATCTTAAACTGAGAGGTATGGAAATCCCCTTAATAGACGGGTATAAGTTGCTCGGCAAATCCAAAGAGGAGTCAACGTTTGTAATTTTGCATACACCATGGGCAGAACAGAACAAGACTTATGCCGTTACCGCCAATGTGATGGGCATTTTCTACAGCCCCATCGGCAAGCCTGTAGACGCTCCCGCAGATATGCCGCTTGCTAAGTACGTCCGCGAGTGTTGGGAAAGCGAAAACGACGAGCCGTTCTACTTCATGAATTGGGCTAAGATGTTGTAAAAATAAAGGTCTACGCTTAGAGCATTTCACCTATGACCTTATTTGAAACGCTTATACCCTTACGGGTTAAGCATAGACGCTCGTTGTGAATTTCCAAAAAGCCTTGGTCAATCAGAAAGGGTAATTTATCGCCACAACGGGTAAAAATGCTGCCATGAGTTTTTTCAAAGGCTTTGAGGTCTATGCCTTTTATAAGCCGCAAGCCAAGAAAGATGCTTTCTTCAAAGGCCTCGGGTTCGTTGAGACTGTAGAGGTTTTGTATACAGGGGTTTGAAGCATACCGGGTTTCCGGTGTGCTTTTTTTATTGTTCCAGTAAGCAAGGTATTCTTTGATGTCCAAGGTATTGTTGAATCGGGCCCCTTCCAAAAAGGAATGTGCCCCAATGCCTAGGCCCAGGTAGTCCCTTCGCTCCCAGTAGCCGAGGTTATGCCTGCATTCGCAGCCCGACTTTGCAAAGTTGGAGATTTCAATATGTTGATAGCCCTGACTTAAAAGGGTATCCACACAGTAGCTGTACATCTCTAAAGACAAGTCCTCATCCAGTTGGATTTGTCCTTCCTTTAAAAGCCGATCAAAGACTGTGTTTTTTTCAATGCTGAGGCAGTAGGCGGAAATATGATTGGGGGAAAGGGAACAAGCATAGGAAAGGCTTTCCTCCCAGTCCCTCATGCTTTGCCCTGGGATCCCAAAGATTAGATCAATATTGATATTCTCGAAGCCTGCCTGTCGGGCATTTTGGTAGGACTGCTCAAAGTCCTGCAAGCTATGAACCCGCCCCAAAAGCCGAAGTTCTTTCTCACCGCTTGCCTGCAAGCCCAAACTGATTCGATTAAACCCGGCCTCCCGGAGTTTGTGTAGCCCCTCGAGGTTTACGGTTTTGGGGTTGGCTTCTAGGGTGGTTTCGATCTTGCTTTCCGCATGGCCTTCGCCTCTCCCCTTGTTGCCAAATCTCGTTTTCAGCGCACTCAAGACTCCGGCCAAAAGCTCAACCGGTAAAATCGTTGGTGTCCCACCACCAAAAAAAATAGTGGAAATGTTTTTTATTCGATTTAGGCCTTGGTAATAAGCCATCTCATTCTCCAAAGCTTCAACATAGCTTTCATAATATTTTTCCATTCCACTAAGGGATAGGAAGTCACAATAGTTGCATTTCTGAATGCAGAAGGGAATGTGAATATAAATTCCGGTCATGGTTGATTTGCTCCAATTCTTTAATCTATCAAGCAAGCAGTCCCCGGCCTCTAAGCGTAGCTTTAGGCGACGGGAGTACGTTACAGAATTACTCATCTATGCTCTATACTCTATCAATACCTCACTGTATATAACATAAGGATATTACTCTGTCAACAGTCCACAAGCCCACAACAGCCCATGGCTGCTTTCACCCGTCACCACGCATGTAAATCCTAGCGTGCGTCCGCTGGTCATGGCTATCGTGTTTTCGTATTAACAACACCCAAGCAGCAGAGGCGTTTGATTTTGAAAAATTGAAAAGGATTTTTCGAAGTAAATCAGTTATAGTGTTGAAGACGGACAAAAACACACCGGAACAGCTCTTGGCTTATTCGAAAAGCTTACCTTACCCCCGGCAAGTTTATGAAGTCAACCCAAAAAAAATTTCGCAGTACCTGTAAAAAAACCAAAAGACGAAAAGACATCCATGTATAGCCGGCACAGTCGATTCCTGTTTCATACCCAGTCCCCTACCTCATTGCAAAAACCACCACGCAAAACCTTAGAAACTCTATGGTTTGAATGATGGTGGCATGATCAATTTTTAAGAGACTGAGTTCAGGATCGTATTGTTTATATGGATGGGATCAAGTCCGAACGGTTTTATAATCACAAAAAAGAATCGATTCGACAGGGAGAGCGACCAAATGAATATTGAAAATCGGACAGGACTCCTAACAATAACCCTGTTCGGAAACGGTTGCTCAGGCGGCCGATTTCAAATACCATAAGCAAAAGGCTTTTGGGCATTGTTTTGATGCCCAAAAGCCTTTTTTGTTGCTGTGGCTGCTGTTTGTGTAACGCTCTTTTTAACAGGTCTTAAAGGTGTAAAAATGGTTATATCAGGTGCCCATACAGGTCTTGTGGCATAAACAAAAATCGGAGGCGTAGCAGAAATTTCATTCTGTTATGCCTCCGATTTATTTATAGAAAGACACGAAAATTTCCCTTTTGTTCTTTAATAGGCGTGTAATGAGGCGGTCTCGAAAAGTTCTTACACCCCCTACGCTCCCGATTAAATCGTTACCGTGTTTTTATAATATCGCTTTTCCTTATATCTATCATTCTCTTGGCACAATCCAAAGCCTTGATATCAGGATTCGTAAATGCCATAGCCGAATTGCAGAGGTGATCAAATTCTTTCCCAAGAACCGTTTTACGACTGCCTCCTGGCAGATCACAACCGCCACAATTTCCGCAGACATTTACATTTGCCCAAGCAGTTTCTTTGATCTGCTCGTCCAGCTGGAAGTCTGTGTATTCACTGCTATCTTTACCATCATTCCATGTTGCCCAAGTGCCTGGAATCTGTGCTGACCAGATCGTCCAAGGGCCTGGCACTGCATCGGAACCATCAATCCATATAAAACAGACACATTCGCCTTTATACTTGATTTCCCAATAATTTTCTGATTCTTGGATAGGTATCTCGTTAGCCTTCAAATAGCTCACAAAATCTAATGCATTCTTCTGAGTGTCACCTTTGAGAACATTGGTAATGACATTTTCAATTTTATTTATAGCCATTTGTGTACCGTTACATAAAATCTACTAAAAGCTAAAAAATAGAGATTTTTTCCTTGTTCAACGTGTCCTGCCTTGCCTAAGCTAGTACAGTTTTTCTGACACTGCGAAGGCTTATATTCCTGCGTAATGAACAGTATTCTATTACTATTATTACTGTTCGTTATGCTATATCCAGATATTTTGAGAGATTGATTGAAGCATTTTTATCTTGGTGGATATGATTCAAACGTATGTTGCTTAACCTTCGATTGATAAGCCTGGTTTCCTTCTCTAATTTTCTGTATTTTTAGTTTTTGTAAACTTGTAACGGTTTTCACCTGCCTTTCCTTTTGGTTTTTTATTAGCTCATCCATATAACGATTCAATTTTCTCAATGCGAAGTCTGCTGTTACAAGGTTATTTTCCCTTTCGGTTAAGCCTAAGCTCGAAAAAGGTATGGCGATTTCCACACTTGGTTTATCAAGCATTAGTTTGTGCGTCTTGCTAATGGTGTAAGATACGTCACCATAATTTCCGTGGGATTTATATCGTCCCCCATGTCCGGCTTTTTTGAAAGATGAGGATAGGGGGTGGTGGGGGGAAGGAGAAGAAAACTTTTTTCGCCGTTTGAAAAAAGTTTTCTTCTCCTTCCCCCCACGGTTTTAGAAAGACTCAAAATTGGAAGCTGAGGCAACTTTACACTGCTCTTTCACTATAATACTGCGCCTGAGCATTCCACAGCTCATAATACTTTCCGTTCTTATCCCCAATCAAGCAATCATGGCTGCCTTGTTGGATCAGCTTACCCTCGTGGAACACCGCAATATCGTCACAGAAGCGGCAGGAGGACAAGCGATGGGAGATGTAAATTGCGGTTTTATCGCCCACCATCTCGTTGAATTTAGAATAAATCTCAAACTCAGCAATCGGGTCGAGTGCGGCGGTGGGTTCGTCAAGGACGATAAAGGGTGCATTTTTGTAGAGCGCACGAGCAAGAGCGATTTTCTGGGCTTCGCCCCCTGAAATCTCCACACCCTCCTCATCGAAATCCTTGTAAATAGAAGTCTCTACCCCCTTTGGCATTTCTTTTAGCCTGTCACCGAATCCCGCTTCTATCAAGCATTCCTCTGCTCTTTTTTGATCAAAGTCCACACGAGCGGACACATTCTGCCCCAATCCAAAGGATAGCAATTTAAAATCCTGAAACACCACTGAAAAAATCGACAGATAGTCCTGGTAATTATACTTTCTAATATCAATTCCATTGAGCAAGATTTCGCCCTCCGTAGGGTCATATAGACGGCATAGGAGTTTGATAAACGTAGTCTTTCCGCTGCCGTTTTGTCCCACAACCGCAAGCCGCTGACCAATGTTAAATTTGAGGCTTACATTTTTTAGCACTTCGCTTTTTGCATTGGGATATCGGAAGGATACATTGCGGAACTCTACCTCATACTTACGGTCGGAGCGTTTTTCTGTGCTAAGGCTGCCTTGATACATATCATTGGGTATATCAAGAAATTCAAAGGAGGTCGCAAGGAAAGTCGCATTGTGTCGCATATTCCCCATTGTGCCTATCAAAGAAGCAAAGCCAGTGGAGAGAGCCGTAATTGCACCGATATATTGCGTTACTGACCCTACTCCGAAAGCACCAGCCCACGCCTTTAAACAGACGAAAACATACACGATCCCTGTAAAGGCTGTTGAAATCACGGACGAAGCAGCATTCAGTATTCCCATCGGTCCTCTTGCATAAATTGATATTCGAGAACCAGGAGTAAAAGTTTTGATTTTGAAGGAATAATGTTGGCAGATACGCTCTTGATTGTACATTCTAATATCCGTCGCTCGATAGCGGTCATTGGCCATAAATCCAAAAAAGCCAAAAAAACGGTTCCCCAATTTCGCATCGTCAGAATTACGTGCCCAATAACTATTGGCTTTGTTTGAAATGATAGGCGACAAAACCGTTACTGCTATCATGATCAGGATGATCAGCATAGCAAACAAGGGATTGTTCAGGAGGGTAAAACGGCCTGCCTCGGCTGGGACTTGCAGCGTAAACAAAGATACCGTCAAGGCCACGGCGCCTAAAATGCGAGTGAGCGAGTTCACGCAAGTTTCAAAATATTCAATAACACGACCTAATCCCCAACCACTCCATTGTTCATTTTGATCATTTTGCGACTTTAAGTCGTGGGTATGCTGATCATCCAGAGAACAAAAATCCATGTCTAACAGTTTATCGGTGTAGATCTTAGCTCTTTTATAGTAAAGCAACGAGTGCTTACAATTTTTCCAACGTAAAAGAACCGCATTGACTAACGAAAGAACAACGGCAGAAAGGAGAGCAGCTGCTATAAAACGGGTCAGTCGCTCAGGATTGCGTTCTCCGGCAAGCTCATTGATGATTTGTGCCGAAAGATAAATCTCCACATAGGGTGTAAGTGCCGATAGCAGCGCATAAATAGCAGATGATACGAAGAGCAAGGGATATTTCTTGTTCAAGATTTGAAATGCACGACCGTTCAGCAAGAACGCTTGTTTATAAGAAAAATTCTCTTTATTCCTCATCAAAAACACCGCCTTCCTTGTAATACTTGCTTTGAATACCAAACATTTTTGCATATTCACCGCCAAGGGCCATGAGTGAAGAATGCGTGCCCTCTTCCGCAATAGCGCCCTCTTTGATCAAAATAATACGGTCGCAGAAACGAGTGGAGGCCAGTCTGTGAGAGATGAAGATCGCGGTGTGACCTTGTGTCATTTCATTATATTTTTGATAGATATTGTTTTCTGCGATTGGGTCCAGTGCGGCCGTCGGTTCGTCAAGCACAACGATGGGGGCGTTTTTATATAAGGCTCTTGCAAGAACCAGACGCTGTGTTTCACCACCGGATAGTTCAATCCCATCTTCATAGACCTTGCGTCCTATTTTTGTTTCCAAACCATCCGGCAAGCTGTTTACCTTTGCCGTAAGCCCTGCCTTTTCAAGACAATCGGAAACAGCGGTAAAATCAATGTTTTCACAGCTTTGCGCAACATTTTCTGCCAGTGTGGCTTCAAGCATCGAAAACTGCTGAAACACGGCCGTAAAATGCCTGTAGTAATCCCTGCGGTTATAGACTTTGATATTCGTATTGTTTAGCAGAACCTCCCCTTCTGTAGGGTCGTAAAATCCGCAGATCAACTTAACAAGTGTTGTTTTTCCTGTGCCATTCAGTCCTACCACCGCAAGCTTTTCCCCTGGTCGGATGGTCAGATTAATCTTGTGAAGGGTATCCTTTTCAGCATTCGGGTAACGAAAGGAGACGTTCACAAGCTTGATTTCATAGGACTGATTGGATCTTGGTTCAATCGCTTCGCCATTCTCAAATTTGAATAGCTCTGGGGTTTCCAAAAATTCTCGTAAAACAGTGATATCCAAGCCTTGTTCATGCAAGGTGAAAACATTTTTTAGTAAGCCTGTGACCCAAGCCGTAAATCCGCCAACAGCCGCAAAGTATAGTAAAAATTCAGATGCAGGCAAGCCCTTTTGCAGGGTAATTGTGATCAAATATGCATATGCAAGTCCATTCCGCAAAAGCGTCAGCACAGCATCAATCACGTTGATCCAGATATAGACCCTTTCGCCTCGGCTGATAAAGGCTTCGTATGCACGAAAGGTCTTATCATAAATTTCTTCAAGCCATGACTTCATGCCAAAAATACGGATATCCTTTGCCAGTGAAACCTCTTCTGATTTGTGCTTAATATAGTTTAAGTGCTTTGAATATCTGGCCTCTTCCTCACGATGCCGAAAACCCCATTCGCCAATTTTTTTATTGACGAAGTAACCAAGACCTGCTGTAAGGCTTATGACAAGGATCAGAAGCGGATTTAGGTCTGCAAGCAGGATCAGGTAGATGATAAAACCAATACCGTTTTTTACAAGCTCAACCAAGGTATTCCATATGGCTTCGGTAGCCCGATTATTGCCTGCAACAGAGCTGTTTGCCTTTTCAAGCTTTTTCAAAACAGCGGTATCCTCGGTATTCGGATAGGATGTAGTGGACAGCTTTTGATGAATTGCATTGACAAGCCACAAACGAACCTCAACCCGTCCAAACAAAGTGTTTGTGCTAAAGTAAGATGTGAGTGCATTGATCAGCAGTAAAGAGAGGACAAAGACTGCAATCGTTGTCAATACCGCTGAAAGTGGAGCTGCATTTTCAATCCTTGCGAGTATGGAGGGCGCTATGTACAGTCTCACCAGGCTTGATGCGATTCCTAGCACAGCTAGCACGCTACACAAGCTTAGTACGGATTTCCGTATTTTCCAAGCAAGTGATACCATATAGGCCGCATTTTGCCACATTGAGTACTTGGGTTTTTCTTCTTTCTCTTTTTTGTTTTTTGTATCAGACATCATTCATCACCTCGGCTTTATCTTATCATACTCTATCCTGCTTCGCTTATTTTGGGGACGAAATGCAGGTTTTGGGGGATGAATTGAAAGCAGCAGATGAAATGCAGAAAATCGGAGAGATAGTGAAAGCTGCCTTATTGAGGCAATAAGATTTCGGTAGTGAATGCCCCGTCTTCGCTGTTCCGGCTGATGTAACCCTTGTAGCGGGCGATAATGTCATCAATGCGGACAAGGCCGAATCCATGGCCGCTGCCTTTTGTGGTCTTGAAGCGTCCATTGAGCTTTTGCTGCTTTTTGCTTGCCGTCCGATTGGTAAAGGACATATATAATTGCTGCCCTTTCATATCCATATAAATACGAATAATGCGTTCCGATTCAGATAGTGCAAGGGAGGCTTCAATCGCATTGTCAAAAAGATTACCAATAATAATACATAAATCAATTTCAGAGGTTGTAAGGGCAACCGGAATGCGCGCCTCACTGATCACCGTGATGTTCTTGGCGTTTGCCAGCGAAATCTTGCTGTTCAGGATTGCATCTGTCATTTTGTTTCCGGTTCGGATCATTTTATCTACGGCTGAAAGGTCACTATCAAGGCCGTCCAGATAGCGGTTGATGGCTGAAAGGTCGCCATCTCCCGCATAGCTTTTCAACACCCCAATGTGATTCCGATAATCATGCCGCCATGCACGCATATGATTGTACATGTTTTCAACCTCGGCGTAATGGATTTTGATCAGATCATTTTGATAGGACGACAGACGTTTGTCTACCAGCCTTGAAAAAAGTCCCATATTGTTCCCCTCCCCTTTTCTCAGTGTTGATTGATAAAGGCTCTGTTGACAGCCTCATAAAAACCGCGTGACAAAGGGACGCTTGTTCCATCCGTTAAAATCACCTCGGTTCGTGTGGTTTTGTGAATGAAGGACAAGTTTACAATAAACGAGCGCCCAGTGCGAAAAAAGCGCTCATCCAGTTCTTGTTCGATTTCCGAAAGGGTCATTTTGACCGTCTTATCCTTTTTAGCGTGTATGGTGCAATAATTACGCTGCACCTCAATATAGCGGATTTCATACAAAGGGATACGGACAATTCCTTCTGCCGTTTCAAGCCTCAGTGTTCGTTCATTGCGTTTTAGTTTTTCGATAGCACGGTTTAACACTGCGAATAATTTTTCGCTGCTGACAGGCTTTAACAGGTAATGGAGTGCTTCCACCTCATAGCCTTCGGATATGTATTCAGTATAGCCGCTAATGAAAATGATCTGTATTTCTCTGTTATCCTTTCGGATTTTTCGGGCAAGCGCTACGCCGTCCATACTTTTCATCTGTATGTCAAGCAAAACGATATCAGCCGCTTGCTCTTCCTCATAATGAAACAAAAAGCTCTCAGCGCTCTCAAAATCAGATATCTGCACGGTAACACCTCGCACTGCCGCCCACTTTAGCACAAGCCCGGAAAGGTATTCAACTTGGGAACGTTCGTCGTCGCAGATGGTTATATGTATCATCGAATCCTCTTCTTTCTGATCCTATACATTAATAGTTAAGCGATAGATTGCAACTCCCCGTAGCTTGTTCACCAATTAAAACGATCGCAGTTTTTCCTTTAGGAAGCTCAATCGGTCGTGAAGCAGGAAACCAGTTATAAGTAGCTGCCGTCATAGCTACCTCTCGATTCTCGGTAATAAACGCTATTTTATATTCCCCGTCAACATCTGCAGAAATTCCAAAATCAACGGTTGTGGCTTGGCTCAAATTTAGTTCATAGATCGTTTTAGAACCTGAAAAATTGGTGAAGACCAGTGATGTCGCCCCTTCATGCTGATTTTCTTTATAACTTTCTGCGTTATAGTTGCTTTTGTCAAAATAGTGTAACACAGTTGCTGGATCATCAAATAGTCCGTCATACTGCGACTTATTATTTGCAGTTTCCTGAGCAGGCACTTCTGCACGATTCACTGTCCGGCTTTCATTTGGTGATGCTTCATTATCTGTAAATTGCACTCTTTCATCTTGAACCATTTGTGGTGAACGATAATTAAGTTGAATGGTTCCCCTGATATCATTACTTGCTCCATTAGTGGCGTTGCTTTGGATGAAAAAATAATACACCCCATCTTTCTGAACCTCTGTTGTTGTATTGATTGCTATTGCTGTTTCAGTAGGCCGCAGATTGTCCGTGCACATACTAATGTTGATTTTGTTGCCGTTATTACTATACTCTACTTGGACAGTATCGCCCTTTTGAAGTCTATACCCTCCCAACATAATATTTTCACCGGCCGCTACGGATTGAATATCAAAGCGGATTTTCTTACTATTTGACATTATGGTTCCACTATCTTCTTTTTTCAAAGAATCACCTATTTCGATTTCTGGTGATGGACTGCTATTGTCTTGCACACTTGGAAAGCTCGGATGATCTGGGAAACGGGGGTGAGTGGGAAAATCGGGTTGAGCATTTGCTGCAAACGCAGCACCTGTTCCCAAGGTCACAATCAAAGTTCCACAAATGACGGCCAAGCCTGCCTTTTTCCTGTTCATATCCATAATGGAAAAAATCCTCTTTTTCATATCTTCCTTACCTCCATAAAATTTTGTTGATAAAGCAGTGTTCCGCTTGGAATTATATTGAATCACTCCAATAATGGTTTCACTGTAATGCAGACGCATATCTTGATTTGTACTTTGCACCACCTCTGCATCGCAGGATAGCTCACATTGCACATCAATGGCCTTTGCTATTACATAAACAATGGGATTAAACCAGTGCATGGCAGTGGCAAGAAACATAAAACATTTGTACCATAGGTCTTTGCGTTTAAAATGAACTAGCTCATGATGTAGAATAAAGCGCAGTTCATCCTTAGCAAAGTTTAAATGGGGAATCAAGATGGTAGGTTTTACAACCCCCACCAACATGGGACTACCAATACAAGAACAAAGCTCTAAATCAATCTGTCGGTTAATTGCCAATTCGGATTTTAGGCTCAGGAACAAGGATAGTACTTGCTTGTCTGACACGGACTCACTCCACCTTTTTACCATCTTCTTAAAGCGGTAATGCTTTATTGTGTAGTATGCAAAGGTGGCTACCATTCCGACCAGCCACACAACCGCTATCATCTGCCACATTGAAATACTTGGTAAAACCGTTGGGAGTGCTGTGTTTTGTGACGGAAGAACAAATGGTGTATCTTTACCAATCTGAATAATGGGGGATAATGTCTCGATCGGAATGTCTACTTTCAGCATAGCGTAACTAAACTGTGGTTTAAACGGAATAATGAATCCTAACACGATGACCAACCAAGCGTAATAGCGGCTCTTAGCCGAATAGCGTTTTGCTAAAACAGGTGTAATCGCCATGTACAGAAGTGCAAGAACAGACATCGTAAGCGAGCATATCAACAGTGTCATAATAAAGCGCTGCATACTACCCCTTCCGTTCTTTTGCCCATGTAAGCATCTCGTCAATATCCTTATCCGTTAAGTTTTTTCCGTCGTACAAGGTATTGACAAGATTGAGGAATGAGCTTTCGTGATAATTTTTTATGAAGTTACCAGTCTCAAACTTCAAGTAATCATCACGGCTTACAACAGGAAAATAAGTACGCTCCTTGCCGTTTTTTTCCGTGCGCAAAAATCCTCGCTCAACAAGGCGCAACAACAAGGAAATAAGGGTCTGTACTCGCCATTTTCTTTCATTTCCAAGCTGCTGCATTATAATGTTGGTTGTAATTGGCGCTTCGTTCGCCCACACCACTTTCATGATGTCAAACTCCGCGTCTGGTAGTTTTTTCATCGTTTCCATAATATCAACTCCTTTTAGGCATTTGCCTATTTACTACAGTATACATATGCCTAACATCTTTATCAATAGGTTTTGAAAAATTTTCTGCAAATACCTAAAATAATATCAAACTGCATCTATGGTAAAACTACAATAAAAAAGCTTTTGAGCATCCAGCAATGCTCAAAAGCTTTTTGTGTTTGTAATATAGTTCACTGACAACAACTAAGAATCACCGGCGGCAACACCTTCAGCATTTTCTTCCCGTTCTTGGTGGCCTCAATCAGTACAAGACTCGGCTCCTTGTCAATGCGGTACTGCACCTGTTGTAGAACCTTTGGCTCCAAGCCCTTGGCTCGTAAAATCTCAAAAATGTCAGCCAAGCGCTGCGGCCTATGAACCAGATAAAAACGTCCCTGTGGAATCAGAGCGTAGGCCGCCGCCTGGATCACATCTGAAAGCGTGCAAAGGATTTCGTGCCTGGCCAGCGCTTTTTTGTCCGAAACATTAATAAGCCCGCCTCCAGTGTTCATGTAAGGCGGGTTTGCTGTTACCACGTTCATAGAAGCGGGGCTGATCTGCTCTTGGATCCTTTTGAGATCCCCTTCAAGTATGCTTACCTTGTGACTGAGCTGATTCAGTTCGACACTTCTTCGTGCCATGTCCACACTTTCGCTTTGTATTTCCAGCCCTGTAAAATGACTGCCCTTAGTCTTTGCACTCAGCAGGATGGGGATGATCCCCGTCCCAGTGCCCAAATCTAAAAGGACCTCGCCCGTATGTACCTTTGCGAAGTCCGTCAGCAATACCGCATCAATCCCAAAGCAAAAGCTCTTTGTGTTTTGTATAATCTTAAGTCCGTCCCGGTTCAAGTCGTCTAGCCTCTCGCCGTCCTTTAGGTTCTTATTCCAGTCCATAGTATTTTATGATCCCCATATAAATGGCCCAAGCCATTTTGTCTTGATATTCATCTGTTGAAAGCTTTTTCTTTTCGGCATAGTTCGTTAAAAATCCACATTCCACGATAACAGAGGGAATGGTCGTTCTTTTAAGTATGAAATAATTCTTGTTGGGCTCAGGTTGTTTCTTGTTCCCTATGTTTGCAAAGCTGTTGATTTCGGTCTGGATTGAATCGGCCAGCTTTTTGCTATTCTCCGAGTTGTCATAATAAAAAACCTGAGCGCCTTTTACGCTGCCGTCCGGATAGGAGTTTTGATGTATGCTGACCAGGATATCAGACTTTCCGTTGTTGGCAATGAGCTGCCGGTTTTTCATGTCCGCGGCCTTTTTGGCACCCAAAGCCCTGTCCTCTACTCTTGTCATCACAACAAAAGCGCCGCCCAGTTCAAGGTAGTTTTGCAGTTTTTTGGCAATGGCTAAGTTGATATCCTTTTCCAGCGTCTTTGCATCGCCTATCATCCCTGGGTCAAAGCCCCCATGCCCTGCATCGATCATGATTACCTTCCGTGAAAGCGGCATGGAAAATGCACTGACAGTTTCGTCATTATAAATCTTTACGACCCCAATTAAAATAATGACTAAGTAAATTACGGCCAGGATTTGTTCCTTTTTTAAACTGATTACCTTCACTCGAATACTCCTTGTTTACCAACCTGTCTAATCATATGCTGATAAAGAGGACAATTATTCCAAAAAGTTAATCATTGCTTTTTTAACATCTGTTCAACTAATTTTGGTATTTCTGCTTTTTCAAGACCCAGCCGCCAGGCCGCTGCACCGGCTATATCATATTTTTGAAGCAGCTCCAGTTTCTTTCCTATGGAAAGCTCGTCTTCAATCCAAGCCTTGTAAGTGATATTTTTCCCGTCCTCAACGGCCTTGTACTCGCCATAGGTGGTTGCCGTTTCTGTGTCCCATTCCATATCTGCGTCGGCCTCGGTAAAAATTTTAACCGCCAGGTTCATACCCACATCTCGAATGGTTCGCTTTTCCACCGTATCGCCTTTCATAACCTCCCGCCAGATCCGAACATAGTACGGAAGACCCATAATGACCTTTTCTTTGGGCACTTCTAGGAGGGTGTTTTTGATGCCACTGTCCACAAATTCAATGGAAGCCACCGGCCCACTCTCCGGTGAACCGGAATAGTACTCGTCATAGGTCATCACGCAAACATAATCGACCACCTTGGAAACCTCTGCGCGGTTGTAATAGGCGCTCCATTTGGAGGGAACGTACATATCCACCGATAGGTAGGAGCCTTGCTCTTTTAAGAGAGGGGAGATTTCCCGAAAAAATTGCAGATAATAAGGGGCAGCCGCTTGGGGAACAAGCTCAAAATCAATGTTGATTCCGTCTAACTTGTAGATGGAAATAAAGCTTAGGATTTGGTTAATCAGAGTTTGACGAGCCTCATTGCTGCTTAAAACCGCCTCACAGGTTTTACCGTTGGTGTCGCTGATCAGGGGCCAAACCTGAATCCCAAGGGAATGTGCCCATTTTACATAGTTGAGGTCTGCAATGTTGGTAAGTTCGCCGTTCGCCTTCTCCTTGTCAAAGGCAAACCAGGTCGGCGACAACACATTGATTGCCTTGGTTTGAATCCGCTCCGAAGGGTTTTCGTTTTGTTTTGACGAGGTAATATGATCCCAACCAATATAAATTCGCATGTTTTCCTTGCTGGGCGATTTTTTTTCCGGAAAGGAATGCTCCTGGGCGCTTTTAGCCGGACGCTTTGAAAATTCGCCCACATCCTTTGCCAAAACATAGCCCACATGTCCAACTTCGCTTCTGACCAGTAAATATTCGCCTTTTTTCCCAGCCTCTCCGAAGACAGTTAGCTTCCAGCCGGGATTAAGCTTTTCCTGAATAAAGGATTTCCGATCCGGCTCATAGCGTAAGACCGCTTTTTTCCCAATAACCCTTGCTTCTTCATATTCCTTGTCCGTGTAGTCGATCACAAGAATTTCGGCTTCCTCATTATAGCTTGTTACCAGGTTATACAGCTCTTCACTCAGATTGACAGGCAAATACGCTTTGTCGCTCACGCGAGTAATGGGAAAGGATAGCTTCATAGGCCTATTGTTGACCGTATAAGTCAGATCTTCGGTTTTCATGCGAATGACCTTGTTTTCGGTTGTAACGGTCAAATTATTTGCCTCTTCTTCCCAAAATATGTATTTATCAAACTGATCTTTAATAAATTCTGCAGACAGGTACACCTGTTCCTTGACGACGACAGAAAGATCTGCCTTATAAATTGGTTCGTTTTCCAATAGAATTTCTTCTGAATCCTCAGAGTCGGCCTTTTCTTTTTCCAAGGCTGTAATTTCCTCTGGGCTCTTGTATACATAAACCTGGTTTTCTAAAACAATGTGGGGATCCGTACTGGCATAATAATCGGAAAAAGGCTTGAGCTTATTATTGGGCATGATGAGTACCACAACATAAATAACGACCAAAACGACTAATAAGGCTGCCAAGCCATAGATAAGAGCCGCTCTATACTTGATTGCTTTCATTATATTAACCTCCATTTTGCGCCTCTGGCGCACTCAAATCAGAAATGGAAAAAGCGCTCTTTGCTTTTTCCATACTACCTCCTTGACTGTTCCTGTCTGAATATGGCAAGTATACACTATAAAGCGCTTAAGTTCAAGGAAAATTACAGAGATATGCGGATATCTTGCCTTCTCTTATGTGTTGTGTATGAATTGTAAAATGAATGGCAATACTTGTAAAAAAGAACAAACGTGACTGAGTATCAACAAGAAGAGAGGAGGATTAAGCATGAAAAAATATATTCTGCTGTGTGTTTGTTTTGTAGGCTTGTTTTTGTTGTCTGTAATGGCAGCATCTATGGGTTATAAGCTGTATAAAGGCGAAACCGGAATCAAAAACCTTGGCGCCTCTATCTCGTCCATATTTACGAAGGGTGACCGCCTTGAAACAACGCAAGACGACGAAGCTCAACTCATTAGAGAAGGCGCAGGAACAGAGACTGTTGCCAGGGGCGACTTACAAACACAGGGAGAAGTAGAAGCTGAAATGCCCTATGTTTATGACGGGGACAGAAAGCTATCCATCAGTGAATCATTGGCACAAGGGATGGCAGACGATGCACTTGAACCAAGGATAAGGCCGGAGACAAGGTTGATCTTTGAAGAGTACTATACGCAGGACAGAGCCACTACTCGGACTGATGGAGAGATGCCCTATTTCTTGTATTCCTTAACTGAAGAAAAGATCAAGGAGGTCTTCCCTGATTGGGAGCTAAAGCGCTTCGACGAGACTGAGCTTGTGTTGGCTAAGCGAATTGAAGGCTCCAAGCCGGAAAAGATCAGACAATCCACTTATACTTTGGGCACCTATGACGGTCATGTAGCCGTGTATATTAATCAAAACGGCGAACAGACCCTTAAGGAAGTAACGGACACCTTGATTTCTCCCCTATCTCATACGGAACGTAGCAAACTTGAAAGCGGAATCGAGGTAGAAGACGAGGATGAGCTTATAAAGCTGCTGCAGGATTATTGCAGCTAATGATATTCTATTTGTATAGTAGCCGACATTTGTCGCCCTCAAATCAGTATATGAAAAAAGCGCTCTTTGCTCTTTCCATACTATGACGAGGACAAATCAATAAATGACCAAATTAAGCCAGCATACAAAAAAGCCCCAATTTTATTGGATTTTTATATAAATTTCAGCAGACAATTATGAACACAGCAAGCTTAAGCATCTTTTTGTGCAAAATATTAAGACTAAACTCGACAAATTTCGTATGGCGCATTTTAGACTTTCATGCTATAATAAACGTATTGAGGCTCTACCTCATATTTACAGCCGTGCCGACTATGTCCCCCATAAAGCGGCACGGCTGTAAAACCCCCACTTTTCGATATAAGAAGGGCGACTGATTTCTTGAAAACGGTTGCTTTTTTTGTTTTTAGTAAATTAAAAGGCATATGTCAAACTTTTCTGTTTGGCATATGCCTTTTTTGGATACCGCTATTGACAAATAAGCAGTACTGTTGTATGATCAGTATAAATCGTGAAAGAGGTGTCATATGACAAAAGCAGAATATCTTTTTCAACTCGAGAATGAATTATCTCAAAACCTAGAGCAAAATGAAGTTCAGTCCATACTGGTCGATTACAACGAGTATTTTGAAACAGGCAATCAAGATGGACTATCTGATGAGGAGCTTTGCCAGCAGTTTGGGACTCCCTTTACAGTGGCGATGGAAATCTTTCAATCCCTAGGCATTAAGGCGGGAAAGCAAAGCGTATGGGCTTCCTATCACGCTAATCTTGCAGGTCAAGTGCTCTTCTTTGCTTTTATGTCTCTGCTACTTTTCTTGCAGGGCCGCTTTGCCTACAATAAGGGTGCATCCGTTTTTATAGCAGTCTTAATTCCGTTTGTTTTTATGAAATGGCGGAATAGTAAAAGATTCCTGCCTCCCTTACAACCCTCTCTTATGAAGCGCCTAAGCTACCTTGCATTTGCACCATTCGCTAATTATGTCTTTGCTTGGTTCGTCTTTGATGGCATCTTGGCTTTCATATGGATCTTGCAACTTTATACGGGTGATCTTTCTCTTTTGGGCCCTTCTATTGATCGAAACCTTGATGTTTTATACAGCTTCAGTTTGGGCTGCATGCTCCTTAGCTTCATTCGTGCTTATGCCCATGGCATTGGCAAACGTTATTCAATCACCTTTTTCCTTTCAGGCTTTATGCAAAGCATAGGGTGTTTGCGCATCCTTTTGCATACCTTGGCCGATCCGAAAGCGTTTTGGCCTGGTATTTTTATTAGCCTTATCCCCTTGGGTGTAGGGATCGCGACTTACCTTCTGGCCCGCTTACTGATCTCCGATTCGGCACAAGCGAGAGGTGAGGCCTGATGGATACACAACTCAAAAAGGGTGTTTTGCAGATGTGTGTCCTGTATTACATTGCCAAAAAAGAATCCTACGGCTATGAAATTATGAAGGATATCACCAAGCTCTTTCCTGATGTTGCCGAAGCTTCGGTGTATGCGATTTTGCGGCGCCTGCTTGCCGGTGGATACCTAAGCGTCTACAATCAAGAAATGCCAAATGTTCCTACCCGAAAGTACTATAAAATTTCGCCTGAAGGCTACTTTTATTTGCAGGAATCCATCTTGCAATGGAAAACGATGCTTTCTGCAATTAAGGAAATTGGAATTCTGTAGAAAAAGGCGCTATGCTTTGGCCACCGCTTCTGCTATACTCAGTCACGTTCAGCTTTGCAAAGCCGCCCCTCCAAACAATAGAATTTAAGTGGGTTAAATGATGGCGGCTTGGTAAATGTTTAAGAGGAGTATACGACCTCCTCTGTCTGGTCATTTATGCGTTGATCAACGCCATATTTTCAGACAAACTTGTTGGCAATACTGTATAATTCCATAATCAATACAAAAAAATTCTACGAAGGGTGAATATTTATGAAAAGGAAAATTGCTTCAAAACTTGCATCTACAGTTATGGCTGCTGCACTTTGTTGTTCACTGATAGGATGTACAACCACTCCACCAACCACTCCATCAGAAAGCACAGCACCACAAAGCGCATCAATTACTGAAGCGTCGACAAAACCCATCGGTTCTTTAGACTACAGTCAACATACTGACCCGAATGAAGAATTGTATGTCACAAAGCTTGCAGACCTATCGAAGCTTCAAAAAGGGGAACCTTCCATTGCGTTGAAGGAAGCTGTGGGAGACATGAGCTGGAGAAAATTTGAGGGTTGGGTCAAGAATGAGAATTTTGGATATGATGTTCGTGGCCTTGATATATCGAAGGAAGATTTAAGCTGGCTAGAAGATTTTAACGAGCTAGGCTTTGACACGAATACAAAATGGCCGGAAAAAGTACCGGCCGGGTTTGATCCGGAGCAAATCCTAGAATTGGGTAAAAACCCAGGCCTTGGCATTCGAGACTTACATGAGCAAGGGATTACGGGAAAAGGCGTTTCAATAGCGATTATAGACCAAGCTCTTTTACTAGAGCACGAAGAATATAAAGATAACATCGTTCTCTATGAGCGCATTCATGATGTTGATGAATGGGCATCCATGCATGGTCCCGCGGTGGCCAGTATTGCTGTAGGGAAAAACGTGGGCGTTGCGCCGGAGGCCAAGCTTTACTTTATTGCGGAAACATTTGGCCATTTTCAGGATGATGGATATGAATTTGATGCTTCCCTCATTGCAGATGGTATTATGAGAGTCCTTGAGATCAATAAGATCCTTCCTGAAGGTGAAAAAATCCGGGTAATTTCCATATCCAGAGGCTATAACATAAATGACACCGGCTATCAAGAAATTACCGCAGCCATTGAGGCAGCTGCAAAAGAGAATGTTTTTGTTATCACAACCAGCACAGGGGAGTATTATGACTTCGACCTTTTTGGTATGTCACGCGACTTTTTAAAGGATCCTGAAGATTTTAATTCCTACACGCCCGCAGCTTGGGTTAAAGACTATTTTTATGAGAATCCATCAGCCTTTCAAGATATGATTTTATTTCCCATGGGCTCAAGAGCCTATGCAGGTTTTACAGGTACTGAGGAGTATTCCATTGAAACCCCAGGAGGCTTGAGCTGGTCTGTCCCTTGGTGTGCCGGGTTTTATGCGCTCTGTTGTCAGGTCAAGCCTGATCTCACACCCCAAGAGTTCATTCAGGCTTTAAAGGAAACAGGTGTGACCACCGAGCTTAAACGGGAGGGTAAAACCTATCCCTTTGGCAAAATCGTAAATCCAGCTGAAGTCATTAAGGCCTTACAGAACCAATAAAGGGATTACTGACGAGCTTGAAGAGAATATTTGATGCTTTGCCATTTAATATGACAGGTAGCTGTCGTATTGGCTGTGATAAGCTAGGTGAAAAAGGAGGATATTGTGATGGCGTTTGATTTTAAGAAAGAGCATAGGGAACTTTATCTGCCCAAAAACAAGCCTGAGATTGTCACTGTTCCATCTGCAAATTACATTGCTGTTCGAGGACAAGGAAACCCGAATGAAGAAGGTGGAGCTTATCAGAGGGCACTGAGTGTTTTATATGCCGTTGCTTACACAATAAAAATGAGTTATAAGGGAACACACAAAATTGACGGTTTTTTTGAATACGTTGTGCCACCGCTTGAGGGATTTTGGTGGCAGGATAATATAGAAGGTGTTGATTACTCAGACAAAAGCTCTTTTAACTGGATTTCAGTTCTTCGCTTGCCCGATTTCGTTCAAAAAACTGATTTTGATTGGGCAGTACAAGAAGCAACCCAAAAGAAGAAAATAGATTGCTCTACTGCTGAATATCTAACAGTTAACGAGGGATTATGTGTACAAATAATGCACATTGGAACATATGATGATGAACCAGCTTCTGTGGAAAAAATGGATCGGTATCTATTAGAAAATGGCTATTGTAATGATATTACAAAAAATAGGCTGCACCACGAAATTTATCTTTCTGACCCAAGAAAAACAGAGCCTGAAAAATGGAAAACCATTATTCGTCACCCTATCAAAAAACTCTTGTGATCGATGCCCTTATTACTGCTGAATCATAGGCCTTGTCACCTAAGACTTTGCTACCACCCAGATCAACTTTAGATAAGTATCCTAAATTTTAAGAACTGACTCTTTTAGCCTGTCTTAGAATCATTTCATACTCAACAAGCTACTATACTATAAAAATCTGAAGCTTTCTGCCCTGTCAATAGTTCATACGGACTTTTGCCTATTTGCTCTTTGCAACGAGGTCATTCCCTTTAGAGATCTTTCAGAGGCACAAATAGCAAAAATGCTTGGAATGTCACAAACTGGGTATTCAAAGTATGAAACTGGTGAAAATGACATCCCAACACAAATTTTGATTAGGCTTGCAGATTTTTACAATACATCTGTGGATTATCTTTTAGAACGAACGGATATACCAACATCACTTCCAATCAAAAAAACTAAGGGAGAAATTCAAAAATTTTTAAACCTATCATGATACATTGATAGGTTGCATGAATATAACAAGGATGAAACAGAACTAAAAAACACCGCCTGAAATAACAGGGCGGTGTTTTTTTGATTAACAAGCTATTGAAATCAGTGAAAAACTATGTTAGAATTTTCAAAATTTATCCTCAGTCACGTTTAGCTTTGCAATGCCGCCAAGCATTATTCAAGAGGCGGTATAGAAAGGGCGGCTTAGCAAAGGCTTTGAGACTGAATCCATCATTCTGTGCTATGTACTCAAAAGCATTCTTACTTAAATTTATTATATTCCTTGGAGGAGACCATGAAATTTAAAAACATTGAGTTCGAAATGAAGAATGTCCCTGCTTTAGATCAGGGCTTTATCCCCTTGGCAAAGTGGAATTTTGCCATGCTTGAGAAGGCTAAGAAGCCGATTGCCATTGCTGTAACCAGAAATAATGGCTTGGTTTCTGTTTTCGATACCTTTTTGATTGACGACCCCGCCTATGCCGATGCCAATCGTTACTATGTAGAGCGTTTGGTCAAGTCTCTTTTGTGGGTCAAGGGTGGTTACAAGGTTGATATCTGCGGCGATGAGGAAATGGCTGACTATATCCGTTCCTTATACTGTGCTGGCGGTACCCGTGCCTTTGATGCCGACTTTATGGGTAAAATTTTTGAAAATCCCTTTGAAGTTAATTACTTACCCCTGGATCAAAAGCCAGCGATTAATGAGTGTTCTCGTTCCATCGGCAGACATATGGACGGCTGTCGGATCGGCTTCGATGCAGGCGGCAGTGACCGGAAGGTTTCCGCTGTTGTAAATGGAGAGGCAATCTGGAGTGAGGAAGTCGTTTGGTTTCCCAAGCTGAACTCGGATCCCAACTACCACTTCGATGGTATTGTGGATGCCATGAAGTCCGCTGCCGCTAAAATGCCGCGTGTCGATGCTATCGGTGTCAGCTCTGCGGGTGTTTATGTAGACAACCGAACAGCTGCTGCTTCTTTATTCCTCAAGGTATCAGAAGAGGATTTCAATGCCAAGGTGAAGGATATTTTCATTCGTGCAGCGAAGGAAATCGGCGATGTTCCCTTGGAAGTGGCCAATGACGGAGACGTTACCGCCTTGGCAGGGGCAATGAGCTTGGACGAGAATAACATTCTTGGAATCGCCATGGGTACCAGTGAGGCCGGAGGCTACGTAGACAAGGACGGTAACATTACCGGCTGGCTGAATGAGCTGGCTTTTGTTCCTGTGGACGGGCAAGCAGAGGCGATGGAGGACGAGTGGTCTGGTGATATCGGCTGCGGCGTGAAGTATTTCTCCCAAGATGGCGTAATCAAGCTTGCGCCCTACGCTGGTATTACACTGGACAGTTCCGCTCCCCTGGGCGAACAATTGAAGGCTGTTCAAACACTGATGGCCGAGGGTGATACCCGTCCGGTGGATTTGTACAAGTCCATTGGCGTTTATTTGGGCCACAGCCTTGCTTACTATTCTATTTTCTATGATATCAAGCATGTTCTTTTGATGGGCCGTGTGGTTTCCGGTGAAGGCGGCAACCTGATCCTTGAACTGGCTCAAAAGACCCTTCGTGAAGATTATCCTGCTCTTGCAGAAAAAATCAATGTACACCTGCCGGACGAAAAGAGCCGCCGGGTTGGTCAAAGTGTGGCCGCTGCAAGCTTACCAGAAATTCGATAAAAAATTTAACCGCGGATGGTGATATTTATGTCTGGTTTATTTCTCTATAATACGCTGACAAAGCGGGTTGACGAGTTTGTTCCCCGAGAAGAAGGTACGGTTCGACTTTATACCTGCGGGCCTACGGTTTATCACTTTGCCCATATCGGGAACCTTCGCTCTTATATCATGGAGGATGTACTCGAAAAGCTTTTAACTTACACCGGGTATCAGGTTCTGCGTGTTATGAATATCACCGACGTGGGGCACCTGACCGGCGATGTTGATACGGGCGAAGATAAGATGCTCCTTGGCGCAAAACGTGAAAACTTGTCTGTGCTTGATTTATCTAAGCTTTATACAAAGGCCTTTTTTGAAGACTGCGAAAGGCTAAATATCAAAAAACCCGAAACGGTTGTTCCGGCAACCCATTGCATTGATGATTTTATTGAAATGATCCGCGTCCTGATGGAAAAGGGTTATGCGTACCTTGCCGGAGGGAATGTTTATTTTGATACCTCAAAGCTGGAGTCCTACCACACTCTAACCTATCAGAGCCAAGAGGATCTGATGGTCGGAGTTCGGGACGATGTGGACGAAGACACAAACAAGCGGAACAAGACGGACTTTGTGCTTTGGTTCACAAAGTCCAAGTTCGATAGCCAAGAATTGAAATGGGAAAGCCCCTGGGGTCTGGGCTACCCCGGCTGGCACATTGAATGCTCCAGCATTTGCATCAAGCACCTCGGCGAATACCTGGACATTCACTGCGGAGGGATTGACAATATCTTTCCGCACCACACCAACGAGATCGCGCAAAGTGAAGCCTATTTGGGGCATTCCTGGTGTAAACATTGGTTCCACGTTCAACATCTTGTGGAGAAGTCCGGCAAGATGAGCAAGTCTAAAGGAGATTTTTTGACCGTTTCTTCCCTGATGGAGAAGAAATACAATCCTCTGGTTTATCGCTTGTTTTGCTTACAGTCTCATTACCGGAAGCCGCTGGAGTTCAGCTTTGAGGTTTTGGATAATATGACGCAAACCTATAACAAGTTGCTGAAACGGATAGGAGAGCTAAAGGTACGGGCGAACCAAGAGGGTAACGGGATGAGTTTGGATACTACCACACCCAAAAAAGCCTACAATTTGGACGCTTCTAGTCTTGATCAAGAAAAAATCAAGGAATATCGTGAGAAATTCATCTCCTGCCTAGGCAATGACTTGAACACCTCAGCTGCTATCACCCTCCTTTATGATTGCCTAAAGGAGGATATGAACAGCGAGACTAAGCTTTATCTACTGGCAGACTTCGACCAAGTGTTGTCTCTGGATCTACTGTCAGGTCCAGACAGTGGCGCGGGTGAAGCGCAAGCTATAGATCAAGCGCTTGAGGAATATATACACAAAATGATTGACGACCGAAACGAGGCAAGAAAGAAAAAAGATTTTGCAACAGCGGATCAAATCCGTAAGGACTTGGCTTCTAAGGGGGTTACTTTAAAAGATACGCCGGAGGGTACGGTCTTTATGATTGAATAAAGTGAATAGGTGAATAAGTTAAACTGAGTAAATTATATATTCGGCAAAGAGTTTCTCAAATTCTACGTTCGCTCATGAACAGGAAACTTGCCTCTGCAAGTTTCCATTCGCTCCGGACAATTTGGAAACTCTACTGCCGAATATATAGGTAAATTATGCATTGATAAAAAAATCCCGACAGCGAGGCTTTTAACGGCATGGCTGTCGGGATTTTTATTGGATATTCTTTCGGTGACAAACGCATTTAAAGCATATGAATTCATTGGGAACCTTGTATTCATCGAAGTCCAAAAAGAAATGGGAGGTAAAAATAATGGTCTATGCATTAGAAATGTTCCTTGATGAACAAACGGAACAGAAAATAATGAATTATTTCCAGAAAATAAAAGATCTTGGCATCAGCTCATACCTAATTGATGTGGATAGCCGTCCTCATATTACAATCGGCTGTTTTCACGACATCCATGTTGAACGAGCAAATGAAATCCTGAAGCAGTATTGTTCTATGCTTGCGCAATTCACTTTAACATTTCCTAGCATTGGTGTCTTCACTTTTCCGAGTCCCTGTGTTTTTCTTGCCCCTGTAGTCACCTCAAAGCTACTTGAATTACACAAGGATCTTCATAGAGTCTTTAATTTTTGTTCTTCGCAAGGCTTTGAATATTATCTTCCAGACTCGTGGGTTCCTCATTGCGCAGTAGATATCTCAACAGATATAAGCAGCATCTGTAAGTCAACTGAATTTTTACTCAACGAGTTTAGAGCTTTTGAAGGCAAAGTGACAAACATGGCTTGGGTAGAAATTACGAAGCCAGTGAAAAGATTAGAACGCATGTGTTTAATATAGACCCCAATCCACCTATCACCTTGACGAAATTCGCATTGTAAGGTAATATACTTAAAAAAAGTTGGAGGTCATTATGAGTATTATTAGAGACAAAAGCCTTGCGCCAGCCGGGATTAAGAAAATTGAATGGGTAAAAGAATTCATGCCCGTACTGTCGCAAATCGAAAAACGTTTTGAAAAAGAAAAGCCCTTTCAGGGCTTAAAGATTGCCGTCTCCGTTCATTTGGAGGCCAAGACGGCTTACTTGGGTCTGGTTTTAAGAGCTGGAGGGGCTGATGTGGCTATCACTGGTTCCAACGTGCTTTCCACCAAGGATGAAATCTGCGCGGGCTTGGACAGCCTGGGCATGAATGTGTATGCCTGGCACAATGCAACAGAGGCAGAATACGTGGAGCATTTAAAGAAAACTCTAGAATTCTGCCCGCATATCATCATTGACGACGGCGGGGATTTAATCAATCTGCTTCACGGAGAATGCAGCGACTACGCCAAGAACGTGATCGGCGGCTGCGAGGAAACCACCACCGGCATACATAGACTGAAGGCTCGTGTTAAAGCCGGAAAGCTGAACTTCCCTATGATGGCTGTCAATGATGCCAACAGCAAATATCTCTTTGACAACATACACGGAACCGGGCAAAGCACCTGGGATGCGATCATGTACACAAGCAACCTGATGCTCTCCGGCAAGGTTGTGGTCGTGGCCGGTTACGGGCACTGTTCTTCCGGCATTGCCAAGCGCGCCAAGGGGCTTGGGGCTCGGGTTATCGTTACTGAAATCAACCCCTATCGTTGCCTGGAAGCGGCTATGGAAGGCTTTGAGGTTCTTACTATGGACGATGCGGCCAAGTTGGGTGATGTATTTGTTACCGCTACGGGCTGCAAGGATGTCATTGTAGACAGGCATTATCAGGTGATGAAGAACAATGTACTCATTGCCAACGCCGGGCACTTTGATGTTGAATTTAACAAGAATCACTTACGCGATATGTCCGTAAAGGTTGAAAACCGCAAGCCCTTTATTGAAGGCTACTACTTGAAGGATGGCCGCGTGATCAATGTAATGGCAGACGGTCGTCTGGTGAACATTGTGGCCGGTAACGGTCATCCAGCAGACATTATGGACTTAAGCTTCGCACTGCAAGCCATGGGCGCATTATATATTGCTCAAAACGGCAAGAATCTGGCTCCCAATCTGTACAACATTCCAGACGAAATCGACACAGACATTGCCATGATGAAATTGAAAGCAATGGGCCTGGGTATTGACACCTTAACCAAGGAACAAGAGGAGTACATGAACAGTTAATTCCAATAAGTTCTTAATTCCAAAAACTTCTTAAAGCATCTTCCAACTGGGAGGTGCTTTTTATTTTGGTAAAATGCCGCCACTCAGCTGGGAAAAGCCCCTGATAGCCGTAATCCGTAAAGCGGCTGTCAATTAGAAGCATGGCACCCTTGTCGTTTTCAGAGCGGATCAGGCGCCCGACAGCCTGCATCACCTTGTTGAAGCCAGGAAAGGTGTAGGCAAATTCAAAGCCGTTCCGCTCAATTTCATTGTAGTACTGAACCAGCAAGTTCCTTTCCTCAGAAATCATGGGAAGCCCCACACCAACCACCACGACGCCAATGAGCCTGTCCCCTACCAGGTCAATGCCCTCGGAAAAAGAGCCCCCCAGAACAGCAAAGCCAAGTTGCGTAGCTTGTTCTGCCTCCGGCGCTGAGAAATTGTCTAAAAAGGCTTGGCGTTCCAGCTCATTCATACTTTGCTCTTGAAGTAAGACCTGTATGTCTGGATAGTTGCGCGTAAAAAGCTCCGCTACCCGCTGTAAGTATTCGTAGGAAGAAAAAAATACCAGATAATTCCCCCTTTTGGCTGAAACAAAAGAAAAAAGATTCCTGGCAATCGGTTCGTAGCTATATTGCCTGTTCTTGTATCCTGTGTAAATCGAATCATTGATCAGAACACAAAGCTTGTCCGAAGAAAAAGGAGAAGGAAGACAGAGACGATAATCCACGGAGGCACCACCAAGCGTATCTTGAAAATAAGTCAGCGGGGAAAGCGTGGCAGAAAAAAAGACACAAGCACTGACTTGCTTTTGAGCCTGAGCCAAAAGGTAGGATGGATCCAGACAAAGTAGCTTACAGGTGTTTTTTTCGCCATAGTAGGCAACATAGCGTTCGTCGAACAAGGCCGCTATCCGCAGAAAATCAAGCACTCTAAAGTACAGCTCCAGAAAAACCTCATACAGCAAATCCCGCCTGTTTTCAATCATAAACCATTCCTCAGCCTGTTCTTTAAATTCGGTGAGCAGCTTACAAAGCTCTTTGGGAAGGCTGGTTGATTTCGTCTCATCAAAAGAGGTTTTAAACCAAGCTCTAATCTTCCGTATCGTCTTAAAAGCCGGACTTTTATCGCCTTTTGGGATCAGCCTAGCCAGTTCCCGAAAATCCTCCCGGCTGATGGCACTCGAAAACATCTCTCTTGCTCGGTCTACCAGATTGTGCGCCTCATCGTGGAGGACGGCAAAATCCTTCTTGTTGTTCTCCCCAAAGAAGCGCTTTAACTTGGAACGTGGATTGTAGACATAATTATAATCACAAACAATCAACTGGCAAAAGTAAGTCAAATCCAAGGCATACTCAAAAGGACATACCCTGTGTTTCTGGGCATAGGCTTCCAGGGTACTGCGGTTTACATTGTATTCGTTTTGAATAACATCCAAGATGGCAGTATTAATCCGATCAAAGTGCCCATTGGCAAACTCACAACTCTCAGGATTACAGCTCAGCTTGTCCTTAAAGCAAATTTTTTCCTTAGCAATGAGGGTAATCAGGCGCAGCCGCAGCCCTTTTTCATGCATACGCAAAAAAGCATCCTCCGTCACTTGCCGGGTAATCGTCTTAGCCGTCAAAACAAAGACCTTGGACAGTAGATCCTCTCCAAGCGCCTTTATGGCTGGAAACAGAGTGGAAATGGTCTTACCCGTACCGGTCGGCGCCTGAACAAAAAGCTTCTTCCCCTGCTTGATAGTACCATAAACCGTGACCGCCAGTTCCCGCTGACTTTTCCGGTATCCGGGATAAGGGAAGACTAATTGCTTGGCACTCAGAATACCTTCCTCTGTAATCCCCACCTGCATTTTGGCAAAGGCGTAGTACTGTTCAATCAGCCCCTCAAAATACTCCGCAAGAGCCTCAAAGCTAAATTCTTCTTCAAAGCAGCGCTCCTGCTCCGTTTCGGTATGTATATAAAGTAAGCGGATGGTAACGGGCGGCATCCTTACTTCATCAGAAGCCGTTTCCATGTTTTTAGCCGCCAGCATAAAGCCATAACACTTGGCCTGAGCCCAATGCACCAGAGGCGGGTCTATCTCCTCCAAGTTTCTTGAGGTAGACTTGATTTCATCAATGCTGATTCTTTGCAGCCATGAATCCGTTTCGCCTGCCATTGGTATGGCTGTTTCCAACAGTACCCCGTCAGCCCGCCCCTCCACAGCAAACTCAAAGTCTTTATAATAATAAGCGATACGCAAAAAGACTTCACTTTCGTAGCTTGTGCCTTCCACATCCTTCAGAAGCTTCTTACGGGCTTTTTGGTACCTTGTATGAATAGCAGTACCCTCCTGGGCTCTTTTAAGACCCATAGAACCAAAAGAACCCAAAGACCCGGAATCAATACTTCCGTTTCTTTGGGTAAACTCAACCAGCTCACGCACAGATATATTCACTGTTCCAAGCATAGATAACTCCTTATTTTTGAAAGACTTAAACATTTACCAAGCCGCTATCATCCAAACCAGATAAATTCTATTGTTTTGCGTAGCGGCTTTTGCAAAGCTGAACGTGACTGATCATACGATTTACTTGTTTCGCAGCTTAGAGATTCGCATACATTTTTTAACAAACCACCCATAATTGAAATCACGCAGCATGCGCAAACGATCTATGTATTGAAACAGTCCATTACTATGTTTTTCTAAAATATCTATAGAATAAATAACCTCGTCTTTGGGCATTAAGCTTTTTAATGAAGTTAATCTGGTTTTGCCCCAGACATATAATAGTGCTTGTCCCTTATATGAGTTGTCATCATAATAAGACCAAACAACATCCTTAAGATGAAGATAACCACTATCCTGTCCTGATAAGCTTATGCTTAACGCTTCGTTTTCATCCAAATAAAAAAATGCAGCCTTTTTCTCATTAATGTACAAATGAGAAAATTTTTTATTCTTTATATTATTCTCAATTCGCTGAATAACGAGTTCGGGATCTTCATATCGCTTAATGGCACGATAGGCATAAAAATATTTATAGCTACTGAGCAGAGCAATTCCATAAAAGAACACCCACAAAGAAGAGCCAATAAGAACAACAAAAAGCGCAAGCATTAGAAAAGCAACAAGTATGACAGATAGGTCCTTTGTAAAAATGACTGATATTGTTGGGCTACTAGATTCGATCACCTTTAAAAGCCCATAGCTAAAAGCACAAAAACCCAAAAGACCCAAAAAGATACGAGTAATACCATCTGTTAAACTTTTTCGTTTCATAAAATGAACAATCATAGGCTAATCCCCTCTCCTCTTACTCTCCCGTTCCTGTTTAATGAAAAAGAGGGAGGATGAGGGAGCAATAGTAAGCTTCCTTACTCCCTCATCCTCCTTCTTTTCTAAATCAACCTCATGATGTCATTGAATGTTATAAATATTGCAAACGCAATCAATACAACAAACCCCACTAGATGAATAAAGCCTTCCTTTTCAGCGGGTATGGGCTTGCGGCGTATGGCCTCTATGCCCAGGAATACAAGACGACCGCCGTCCAAACCCGGAAGGGGTAATAGATTGAATACACCCAAGTTTGCGCTGAGTAAACCCAGAAAGTTTGCCATGTTGAGTATGACAATAAAAATGCCGTCCGCAGACGTTGCTTTTACCGTGCTGTCGATTACAGAGACGATGCCCACCGGCCCTGCCATCTCGTTTACAGACACATTAAAGGTGACTAAGCGGATTAGCCCCTGTACGATTACCTTGATCCAAAATAATATTTTAAAGAAGCCGTGATTAAGAGTCTCCAGAATGTTGGCTTTTTGGTAGCCTTCCTCGCTTTTCATGAATAGTCCGATCCGGTGTACCGGCTCAAATCCAATCAAAAAATTGCCTTTTTCGTCCTGCTTGGGTACAATTCTTTTTTGAATGCGCTCCTTGCCCCTTAATAGGCTTACTGAAATTTCATTCCCTTTATTTTCACTGAGTAGTAAGCTTAAATCGTCATATATGTTAATCCGGCTGCCGTTAATCTCCAAAATCCTGTCGCCGAGTTGTATTCCAGCTTGTTCTGCCGGAAAGCCACTCAGTAGGCGATTGACCTTTGGTAAGGCAAAGCCAGTAATCCCTCCCAGTATGGTAAATACCAGTAAAGAGAGAATAAAATTCATAATTACGCCCGCAGCAATGACGGATAGGCGTACAGAAACCTTCTTGTTGTTAAAGGCTCTCGGATCGGAAGAACCATCTTCCTCGCCTAACATTTTGCAGTATCCGCCGATAGGGAAAAGCCGTATGGAGTAGAGCGTCTCGCCCTTGGCAAAGGAGAGAAGCTTTGGCCCCATTCCGATGGCAAATTCCTCCACACAGATATCACCTCTCTTGGCCATGGCAAAATGACCAAGCTCATGAATAATTACGATAATCCCAAAAATAATGATTGCAAAGATAATCGACAATGTGTCACCTCATTAATTGAGTGCTTGACAAGACATACTCCCTCGCCCATTGGTCGGCTTCGAGGATTGCGTCAAGGCCAACCCTGTTTTTAATAGTATATGTGCTTATGGCTTGTTCTATTAAAGTCGGTATGTCTAAAAACTTGATTTTTTTGTCCAAGAATAAGTTGACGGCGCATTCATTCGCCGCATTCAAAACTGCTGGGTATACGCTGCCTTTTTTCAAGGCGGTATAGGCCAAGTCCAAACAAGGAAAACTTTCCAAGTCCGGCTCTTGAAAGCTCAGGTTATTGTGTTTCAATAAATCCAGCTTGGGTAAGCCGGTCTTGTGCCGTTCCGGATAGGTCAAGGCATATTGAATGGGAAGCCGCATATCTGGTATGCCAAGCTGCGCCAGGACGGCCCCGTCCTCAAACTCCACCATGGAGTGAATAATAGATTGGGGGTGAACCAATACTTCGATTTGCTCCAAGCCAACGCCAAAGAGCCAATAGGCTTCGATCACCTCCAGCCCCTTGTTCATCAAGGTAGCCGAATCAACGGTAATCTTCTTCCCCATGCTCCAGTTGGGATGCTTACAGGCTTCCTCTGGGCTGATATTTTCCATATCTTTCTTTTTCAAACCCCGAAAAGCCCCACCGGATGCGGTCAAAATTATTTTTTCTATTTTGTTAGGGTACCCCTGCAAGCACTGAAAGATAGCCGAATGCTCACTGTCCACCGGATACAGCTGAACGCCCTTTTGTCGGACAGCCTCCGTTACCAGCGCCCCGGCAGAAACCAAGGTTTCCTTATTGGCAAGGGCGATTGACTTCCCAGCTTCAATGGCAGCCAGAGTCGGCTTCAAGCCAATGGTACCTACAAGAGCATTCACTAGAATTTCGCCCTCAAATTCGGAGGCAAGGCTACAAAGGCCACTTTCGCCGATGAAAATGTCTGTATCCAAATCCCGAATCCGCACTTTTAAATCCAGGGCGTTTTTTTCTTCAAATACCACAACGGCCTTCGGATGAAATTCTCGTATCTGTTCTTCCAAGAGGGTAACGTTGTTATTGGCTGCAAGGGCCGTAATCTCGTAGCCCAACTCCTGAACCACTGAAAGGGTCTGCGTTCCGATGGAGCCAGTGGAGCCAAAAACAGCAATCTTTTTCAAGTGATCTTTCTTCAAGTGATCACAACCTTTGCTATTTTGTTATCTATTTTCGTAATTTTTGTTATTTTCGCTATCTTTATTGGGTCTTTCAAAATTTCCGTGAAATTGATATCACCCTTAATGTTCAGCTTTTTTGAAAGATGAGGGTGGGGGCTGTGAGTAAACTCACTTAATGATAAGACTCATGACAATATACACACAGGGAGCAGTAAAAATAATAGAATCAAAACGATCCAAAACTCCGCCGTGACCAGGTATGATCTTGCCGAAATCCTTAACGCCCGTCTGCCGTTTGATGGCAGAGGCCGCCAAGTCTCCGAAGATGGATAGAATCGCGCCCGATGCACCGATCAAGGTACAGGGGAGGGTAATATTAACTTGGGTAACAGATCTCGTGACAATCCAGCCAAAAATAAAAGCCAGCAGAGAGGCTACAAAAATTCCACCAATAGCTCCCTCAATGGTTTTTTTAGGACTGAGGACAGGAGCCAGCTTGCGCTTGCCAAGGAATACGCCAAAGAAGTAAGCACCCGTGTCGCTTCCCCAGGCACAAATAAAAATCAACCAAACCAGATATTGGCCAAAGGCGTACATTCGAACCAAATAAATGAAGCTAAGGGCGACTACAATATAATAAAATCCAAAAAAGACCAGTGCACAGTCTGAAACTTTGATATCCGTATGCCTGAAAACAACGGTAATCAAAAGACTGCTCATAAAAATCCAGTTGAAGAGCATAAAAGAATTAAAAGTCAAGTTAAAGGGAAGGAAATAAACGACGGCAAAAAAAATCCCAATAAATTTAAGGGTAAAGGATTTCAAAGCAAAGGCGTTGTAATATTCCAAAAGACCAATTAACGCAATAGCAAAACAGCTGATTCGAAGGGGAAGTCCCCCATAAATCAGCATCACTATGAGTATAGGTAAGCCCAATAAACTTGTTATAATTCTTTTAATCATACTACCTACCTCCAAAACGCCTGTCCCTTTGGGAATACTCTTCAATTGCACTCAATAAATCTTTTTTGTTAAAATCCGGCCACAACTTTTTTGTGAAATACAATTCGGAATAGGCCATTTGCCACAGCAGAAAATTACTGAGCCGCATTTCCCCGCCGGGCTTGATTAATAAATCTGGATTCGGAATATCCTTCGTATCCAAGTAGGATTCAATCAAGGTTTCGTTCAGATCCGAATCAGACAGCTTATGATTCTTTAAATCTCTGGATATACTTTTAACGGCTCGAGTAATCTCGTCCCTCGAGCCGTAATTAATCGCCAAAACAAGGCAAAGACCTTCCTTGTGCTTGGTTTGATCCTGTAACTGCTGAATACTTCCCTGTAAATCCAAATCCAACCGGGACAGATCCCCGATGACCCGGATTCGAACCTCATTCTTGTCTACATCATCAATATATTGCTTGATATACTCCCGAAGAAGGTTCATCAGGTCGGAAACCTCACTTGCTGAGCGCTTCCAATTCTCTGTGGAAAAGGCATACACGGTCAAATACTCAATCTTTAAAGCTTCACATTCCCGAGCAATTTGTTTTAAGGTCTGGGCACCGGCTCTGTGTCCGGCAGCCGTGTTTACAAAACGCTTTTTGGCCCAACGGCCGTTCCCATCCATAATTATTGCCACGTGTCTGGGTATTTTATTCATATAGATAGGATGTCCTTGCACTTGGCCTCTACTTGCTTCTCAATCTCAACGATAGACTTATCTGTCAGCTTTTGCAACTCTTCTTCCAAATCCTTTAGGGTATCCTCAGAAATCTCGCTCTTTTTTTCAAGCTTTTTGAAGGCATCAATGCCATCTCTGCGAATGTTTCTCATAATAATCTTGTAATCTTCGCCCTTTTTCTTGACGTCCTTGGTCAAAGCCTTTCTGCGATCCTCTGTGAGTTCTGGAAAAACAAGACGTATTACCTTACCGTCGTTAGTTGGATTGATGCCCAGGTCTGAACCTTGAATGGCTTTTTCAATCGCCTTTAAAATGCTGGCATCCCAAGGCTGAATGACGATTACCCGAGCTTCGGGTACGGTAATGTTACCTACCTGGTTCAGGGGGGTGTCCGCACCGTAATAATTAACAACAATGCGATCTAACACATGGGGGTTTGCACGCCCGGCGCGAATGGTACTTAATTCGGTTTCCAGGGCATGAAGGGATTTTTTCATTTTTTCTTCATAGGCTTGCGTGTGATTAGACATAATATTCCTCCTTTGCATTCATAGTAATGGTTGTTCCGTTACACATATCATCCGAGCAGGCATGAATAATGCTGTCCTGTTCGTCTAGGCCGAAAATCAAGGACGGTGTGCCCGCCTCCATTGAGATTGTCATTGCTGCAATATCAATGGCATTTAAGTTTTTGTAAACAGCTTCCTTATAAGAAATGGATTTCAGCTTTCTGGCCTTTGGATTGAGGCTGGGGTCCGAGTCGTACACGCCGTCAATGTTTTTGGCATAGAGGGCAAAATCCGCATGAAGCTCTGCTGCCCGCAAGGCCGTAATGGAATCCGTGGTAAAGAAAGGATGGCCGGTACCGGCTGCGTTTATAACAACAGTGCCAGAATTTAGCGATTTTTCCGCCTCGTCCTTTGAAAAGAGCTTCGTCAGAGAGCCGACAACAAAGGGAGTGAAGACCTCGGCGGCAATCCCTTTGGCTTTAAAGGCCTCGGAAAGGTATAGGCCGTTCATAACCGTACCCAACATTCCCATTTGGTCGGACTTGGAGCGGTCGAGGGTAAAAAAATTACCGCTGACATTATTGCTTTTGTTACGCCAAAAATTGCCTCCGCCTACAACCAGGGAAACTTGCACTCCCTGGTTAAGGACGGTAGAGATTTGAGAGACGATTTTTAAAATCACAGCATCGCTGAACTTTGAGCCACCAGATCCTTCGGCGCCGGAACCTCCGCCTAAGGCTTCTCCGCTTAACTTAATCACTACACGTTTTTTCATGATCTTCGTATCCTTCGAGAAAAATTATAAATTCACATTAATGGCAATTCCTTTTTCGTTGGACTCAAAGGCTGCCTCCATAACCTTAAATACTCTCTGTACCTCGGGAAGTCTGATTGCAGGCTCGGCCTTGCCTTCAATAACGTTGATGACATTGGCATAGAACTCAATCCACTGAGGATCAGCTGTTGGGGGCTTGATTTCCTCCAGCGTTTCTTTGGGTCTTGGGGACATGGTTCTTGTGGGGCCAGCAGCAGTTTGAATCACGATAGGCTCCCATTGGGTTTCTGTGTTTTTGGCGTGTACAATTTTGCCGTTGCCTTGGAAATCTTCAATTACCATGGAGCCGCCATCGCCCAGTATGTACCAACGAGGCATAGGAAGCAGGGCATAGGTACAAACCTCAATCTGAACAGAAAGGCCACTCTTGAAGCGAAGCAGCAGCTTGAAGTAATCGTCGCATTCGGCAGTTTTGACGGTATGCATATGGCAGTAAACCTCTGTGACCTCCTCATGGATCATGAAAAGAATCTGGTCAACCAAATGAACGCCCCAGTCCAACATCATACCGCCACCGGCAACCTTATAGGCTCTCCAGCCATACATAGCGCCGTTCTGACCGAAGACGCGGGATTCAATGGTAAAGGGCTTTCCTACCAAGCCTTGCTCAATGGCCTTCTTAACGATATTGAAGTCCTTATCCCAGCGTCTGTTCTGGTGAATGGTGAAAAACTTTCCAACTTCCTTAGAAACGGCAATCATTTCTTCCAGCTCTTGCGAGTTCATGGCGGCTGGTTTTTCGCAGACTACATTTTTACCGGCACGCAGGGCCTTTATAGTATACTCCTTATGGAAGTTATTGGGCGTTGCCACAAGGATGAGATCTATGTCTTGATTTGCAAGCAATTTATCGACATCAGAATAAGCAATTAGGCCATCCGTTTCAGCCTTTTCAAGTTGTTTAGGGTCAATATCGTAAGCAGCGACGGGTTCTATGCCTTCCACTTTCACGCAATTTGTCCTATGCCAGTCGGCCATGCCGCCGTATCCGATAATACCTAACTTATGGGTCAAAGCAACCATCTCCTAAAAATTTTTGATTATTATATCACAATTTTTTTAACATGGAATATTTTTTTGAAATTTTATTCTTAAAATTTCAAAGGAAGATAAGGAAAAGAAAAGACCTTAGGGGAGGATGGGGGAAACTTTTTTCAAACGGCGAAAAAAGTTTCTCCCATCCTCCCCTAACCCCCCTCTCTCTCCCCCCTTCAAAAAAGCCGGGAAGGGGATCTCTTTTTACTTAATCCTGGTGGCCAAAATAATTTGGCAATAAGGTTTGAAACATGCTAGAAAATTAAACATGATATGAGAAGTCATGTTGACAAATTTGAATAAGCTTGTTATCCTGCAACTAAGTTGTAAAGAGGTCCTTGTATTTGGAGTATTTGCTAGTGAGATACACTTGAGTTTTCATTTGGTGAAAACTCAAGTGTGTCTTTTTTAAAAGGAGAGTATGAAATGAAAAAAACATTCGTTATAGGCATTACAGGCGGCAGTGCCAGCGGCAAGTCAACGCTGTCAAAAATGATAGCAGATGACTTGAACGGGATAGAAGTAATGGTTATGCATATGGATAATTACTTCCTGCCAAAAGAATCATTGCCTCGTTCAAAGGCTCATATAACAGGAGAAACATATGTTGATTACAACCAGCCATTAAGCATAGACTTAGAAAAATTCAAATTGGATTTAGAGGAAGCGATCAAAAGTTGTAGATATCAAGTTATTATAGTAGAAGGTTTGTTTGTTTTAAGTGATGATGAAATCTGTGATAAGCTAGATTTAAAGTTATTTGTTGACTGCCGAACGGATGAAAGAATTACGAGAAGATTAAAACGCAATATGCAAGAATGGAAACAGTCATTTGATGAGATATCAAAAGTATACCTTGATTTGGTGAGATACAGACACGATGAATATGTAGAACCATATAAGTGGAGAGCAGATCTTATTATCAATGGCTCAAAGCCTTTTGGTAAATCAGTATGTGTTATTCATAATTATATTTGTAACTTGGTTAACAACGAGATAAATTAGCTCTTTCAAAAATTCCGTGGGCATACTTCCAACCCTATTCCGGCTTTTTTGAAAAGAGGAAGAAGAGGGTTGTGGAGTGAACCAACAAGTTGGTTCACTCCACAACGATTTTAGAAAGACTCGAAATGGGAGTTGAGAGATCAAACATGAAGAAGCTATTAGTCGTCGACGATGAAATCGGAATAACAGAGATCATCCGCACTTACTTTGAGGAGAACGGGTATCAGGTTTTCATTGCTGGCAATGCGGACGAAGCACTGGAAAGATTATCGGAAAAGCCGGATATTATACTACTGGATATAACCATGCCGGGAACGGACGGTATTGACTTTTGTAGCCGAATTAGGCAAAGCATAACTTGCCCGATTGTCTTTCTGACAGCCAGGACAGAGGAGCGAAGTAAAATCTATGGCCTTTCTGCAGGCGGGGATGACTATATCACGAAGCCCTTTAGCATACGGGAGCTTTTTGCGCGGGTCGAAGCGCACCTTCGGAGAGAGAGCAGGCCTCGCAGCCCCCTAGTGACCAGGTACTTTGGTGCATTATGGATCAATTATTCAAAAAAAGAAGCTGGAGTTCATGATGATGTGATAGACTTCACCAAGAAGGAATATCAAATTCTGGAGTTCTTGTCTTTACATGGCGGGCAAGTCTTTTCGCACGAGAGGATCTATGAAAAGATCTGGGGCTATGACGCACAAGGCGATGCCAATACCTCTGTAACTGAGCATGTCAAGCGGATTCGAAAAAAGCTTGAAAAGTATGACTTAAATGAAGGAATAGAAACTGTTTGGGGGGTTGGCTACCGTTGGAAAAAATGAAACAAAGACTTTCTTCCTTAAAGGTGAGTATGATCATTTACTTTAGCATATCCTTGCTTTGCGCCCAGATCCTCTATTGGCTTTCTTGTGCTGTTTTGGACAATGCGATGCTTACTTTACTATCGCCTAAGCCAGATAGTATTATCGTGAAGAACTTAATTACGGTTTTTATCAACACAACGTCGGGCGTCTCAGACGCAATCACCATCACAAATCCAACGGCCTTTGCTGTCTTAAAAACATTGAAGGTGATTAGTCCGATAATCATTTTCAGCCTCTGCACAGTGGTATGCGGCGTATTGTTTTATCGGATGAAGCTGAGAAAGCCCCTACAAGTCTTGGAATACGGTATAGAAAGAATCGCAAGGAAAGAGCTGAACTTCACCTTAAGCACAATTGAAACGAACGAGCTGGGTAGGCTGTGTGGTGCTTTTGAGCATATGCGCAACCAACTCAAGCTTACTTTTGA
Source organism: uncultured Defluviitaleaceae bacterium (assembly GCA_964611385.1). GTDB lineage: Bacteria > Bacillota > Clostridia > Lachnospirales > CAYPQA01 > CAZSXS01. The sequence continues at coordinate 11,935 of CAZSXS010000012.1, read as the reverse complement.
GGCGCTCTGGAAGGCAGAAGAAAATCAGCACAATCTTTATCACGCCTTTGCCCATGATCTGCGTACACCGCTGACCGTGATCAAGGGCAATAATGACCTGATCGAATTGGTTGCCAGCAAGAAGAGAGACTGGGGGCAGGTTTTGCAAGCCATCAGCCATTCCAATCGTGCAGTTGAGCGCATTGAGCTTTACGCTGATCAAATTAGGGCACTCGAAAGCATAGAAGACTGGGTTTTGATGATACAAGAAATTGATATGACGGAGTTTGTAAACAGCTTGAAGCTTCAAACAGATATTTTGGCCGAAAAATTCCATAAAAAGATTCAGATTTATTGTAATGAGCTAAGCAAAAACAGTCTAAGCAAAGCAAGGTTCGATCGTTTTTTAGTTTTACGGGTTCTTGACAATTTGATTGACAATGCCCTCTGTTATGCCACGAGTTGTGTTAGTATTTCCATTTGCACGGAAGAGCATGGACTTTCCTTTACGATCTGCGATGACGGCTCGGGTTTTTCGCCCGAAGCCTTACAGCGGGTAAGTGAAGCCTTTTTCACCACGAATCAAAGCGGCGGCCACATGGGCATTGGCTTGACGGTTTGCCAAAAGCTTCTAGATATACACGGAAGCAGCTTACAGATGGAAAATGGGGAGCAAGGGGCAAAATGTTTTTTTTCAATCGGCGAATCAGTTTAGAGAAAGTATAGAATTAAGTCTTAGAATCCTCCTTATAAAAACAAGGAGGATTTTTTTATGAAAACTAAACTAAGTAAAAAACTAAATCATGTATTAAAAGGCGCAATCCTTTGCGCTACACTTACACTCACAGCTTGTCAGGTTCCACTGGATATCGCTTCGTTAAAGGCAGAGGAAAGTAACTTTTCCATTTCGGTCGAGCAAGCGGAAGCTAGTTTCAAGGCTTTGAAGGAAATTTGTGACCAAGATGACGGAAAAATGTGGGGCATGAATCTGTATGGGCCTATGCTGATAATCAATCCAGAAAACTTTGATGTGGCAGCAAACGAACCCGATGATGAAGGCTTGCTCCACGAAAAAGGGCAGCTATACATAGGTAAGTTCGATAAAAACCTGATTGTAGCCAACTCTGTAACCCATTTTGGGGCGAAGGACTGGGGAATGGTACGCTGGCCCCTGCCAGAAGATAACAAGCTAAACAATAAGCTGCTCGTCCACGAGCTGTTCCACTACCAGCAAAAGGCTCTAGGCATGGTGGGAGAAGAGATGTGGTACGATAACAGCCATATGGACACCATGGAAGCAAGAATCAGCATACAAATGGAATGGAACGCCCTGTTCACAGCTTTGAAGACAAAAGACGAAGAAAGAAAAGCAGCTATAAAAGACGCTCTTGCAATCCGTACTCAACGCAGGTTGCAGTTTTCGTCAGCTGAACATGAAAACAAGTTTGAAATTTCAGAAGGCATGGCCGACTACACAGCGGAAAGACTTTGCAATGAAACAGAGGAAGAACTGCTGCACTCCATTGAGAATAACATCCGCTATGCACTGGATCAGCCCTCCCTCGTCCGCAATTTTGCTTATGTCTCAGGAACCCTGTACGGCGTGCTTCTGGACGACAGCAATCCAGATTGGAAAAAGGACATTCAATATAACAGCGACTTGGGTCAGCTCCTTGCAAAGGCCTGCCTGATCGAAGGGGTCGATGAAGTGGCTGAATTGTCTGAACTGTCCAAAGAACGTAAAGAAGCCTATCAATACGATGAAATTTACGAAAAGGAACTAAAAATAAAAGAAGAAAAGGATAAGCTCGTGGAGGCATATAAAGCGCAGTTCGAGGACAAGCCAATTCTGAGCATACGCTTGCAAAGCCTTAATTTTGCTTTTAACCCCAATCAAGTACAGCCGCTTCCAGGTATGGGAACTGTATATGAGTGCATTGAAATCAAGGATATTTGGGGCACGCTGACGGTTGCGACAGGAGGCTGCCTGTTGTCTGAGGACTATAGAACAGTCACGGTTCCAGCGGTCAATCTGGACATAAATGCCCAGTCAGTCAAAAGCGACAACTGGAAATTAACGCTTCATGAAGGTTTTGAGATCAAACAAGACGGTGAGAATTACATCCTCTCAATGGTACAATAATAAAACTAAAAAAGCACTGGCTGCTATAACACAATATCGTGTTCGATAGCTGCCAGTGCTTTTTTGGTTGCGCTCTGCCATTGAAAAAACATAAATTTGCTGTATACTGACTTAAACTGAGAATAAAAAGAGGATCGTATACTGAGAACAGAAAGAGGATTCTCTTATGAGAATAAAGAGGATCCGTTACCTAAATCTGAAAAGGGGGATATCTTTGAAAGTACTAATTGTTGATGATAATAAGCAAATAACCTCCATCCTGGAGGCCTACGCCAAGAAGGAGGGCTATACGCCTGTTGTTGCCCTGGATGGGCTTGAGGCTTTGGAGCTATTTGAGAAGGAAAAGCCGGATATCTGCCTTTTGGATGTCATGATGCCAAAAATGGATGGCTTTGAGCTATGCCGAACCCTACGGAAGGACTCTGCCGTCCCGATTATCATGATCACTGCCAGGGGGGAGGATTTTGAGAAGATCATGGGTCTTCAAATCGGAGCCGACGATTATGTGGTCAAGCCCTTTTCTCCAGGTGAGGTTATGGCCAGAATCAAGGCCATTATGCGCCGAGTTGAGAAGGAAGACGAGAAGGGAAAGGTTTTTGTCTTTGACAGTTTGATAATAAACCTTGCAGATTACACCGTTTCTATTGATCAGAAAAATATTATACTGACCAAAAAAGAGATTGAAATCCTTTGGACGCTCGCTAAGAACAAAAATAAAGTCTTCTCCCGTGAAAATTTGCTGAATGCCTTGTGGGGTTATGATTATTACGGCGATAGCCGAACCGTTGACAGCCATATTAAAAGACTGCGAGCCAAGCTGGATGAAGTTGCTCATCCCACATGGGATATCAAGACGATATGGGGCGTTGGGTATAAGTTCGAGGTGAACGTCAGTGATTGATGTGAGGTGTAGATTTGTATAAAAATAAAATCGCAAAAAAATTAATCTTGTATTTTGCCGCCGCTCTGTTGATCTTTTCCTTGGTCATCGGGGCGGTCTTTATGGCCTTGTTCAGAAACTCTTCCTTAGAGTTACACAAGTCCGAACTGTTGCGAAGGGCAATTTCTATCTCCGAAGGCCTGTCCGGCTACCTAGACCAGAATCAGTCCATGAACAATATGGGTATGGGCTTTGGCTTTGGGGGCTATGGGGCCTTTCTTCGTTTCATCGGTGAGATTGCAGGTACAGCCGTTTGGGTTGTGGATAATGAGTTGAATATTATAGTAGATCATAAAGGGCCGGCTCAGATCAGTAATGATTACTGCTCTTCCGACCTACCAGATAACGCCGAGGATTTGATTAAGCAGGTTTTCTTAGATCAAACGGTGTTCAGTGAGGACTTTAGTGGGATTTTGTCCGAGACAACCCTCAGCGTGGGGGTTCCAGTCAAAGCGAAGGGGAAGGTTGTAGGCGCCGTCTTGCTGCATTCTCCGGTTACTGGGGTGAACGAAGCCATCATGAAAGGTTTTGCGCTCCTTGGTCTCAGTATTTTTACTGCTCTTTTGATAAGCTTGATTTTGTCGCTACGTTTTTCTTATGCCTTTACGAAGCCCTTGCAGATCATGAATAAGAATGCCCTAAAGCTTGCCAAGGGTGATTATTTAGCAAAAAACAACCTATTGCAAAAGGATGAAATCGGACAGCTTTCTGATACATTAGATATCTTGGCCGTCCGCTTGGACATGGCCAGCCGCCAAAGCCAAAAACTGGAGCAGTTAAGACGGGATTTTGTGGCGAATGTATCCCACGAGTTGAAAACGCCGGTGACCGTGATTCGGGGTTCCCTAGAAGCCCTGGCCGATGGCATAGTAAGCGACCCAGAAACGATTGCTGAGTATTTACAGCAAATGGTAAAGGAGGCCAAATTCTTGCAGCGGCTTATCGGCGACTTGCTGGATCTCTCCAGGCTACAAAATACCGACTTTGTGATCGAAATGTCCGAGGTCTCTTTTTCAGACTTGCTTCAGGATGTAACCAGAAGCGCAGCAAGGCTAGCCGAACAAAAAAATATTCGCTTTGAGCTGACTACCGCCTCTGAATGGCTGAGTAAGGGTGACTATGGCCGTCTGAGGCAAATGCTGCTGATCCTTTTGGATAATGCTATCAAGTTCTCGCCAGAAAATGCAACAATAGACATAGGACTGCAAACAAACCTTCTGTCCATTCGAGACTATGGCATCGGAATCGTAGCGGAGGACTTACCCTACATCTTTGACCGTTTCTATAAATCCCGCTCTGAGCAAAACAAAAGCGGCACAGGCCTTGGCCTTGCTATTGCTAAGCAGATCGCTGAAAGACATCACCTAAGCTTACAAGCCCAAAATGAGGAAGTTGGAGCCAGATTTATCGTAAGAGCTGCAAAGTCAACGGATTAAAACCTTCCTCCCCACGGTTTTAGAAAAAAATTTGCATTTTGTGTTGTTTATGTTATAATCTGTAAACCATAGAGAAGAATAGAATAAACTGTCTAAAAGAAAGGATGAAATTATGGCAAAAACAGTAGTGATTTACAAATCCAAGTATGGCAGTACGCAAAAGTATGCCCGTTGGCTTTCGGACGCCCTGAAAGCCGATTTGTTTACCGCCAAGGATTTTGATCAAAAGAAGTTGAGTGAGTATGATACCGTCATCTTTGGCGGCGGCCTTTACGCCTCCAGTATTAATGGTATCAGCTTAATTACAAAGAATATCAAAAATCTAAAAGGTAAAAAGATCATCGTTTTTGCTGTTGGCTCTGGTGCCAATGACGAGCAAGTAAGGGAGACTGTGATTAAAAGAAATTTTGATAGCTACCGAAATGAAATTAACTTCTATATTTATAGGGGCGGATTTAATTTCAAGAAGCTGAACCTCTCCGACAAGCTGATGATGCTTGGCTTTAAACAGTTTATTAAAAAGCAGAAGGAAAACCAAACCATTCAGGAGTTGCTAGACGCTTATGAAAGACCAGCGGACTGGAGTAGACGTGAATATATCAATCCTCTATTGAAGAGTTTAAAATGAAAGAGAAACAAACGGTTCTTGTGACTGGCTCCTCCCGTGGAATTGGAAAGGCCATTGCCAAGCGTTTTCTGCAAGATGCGGAGCATTTTCAGGTGATCATCAATGGAAAAAACAAAGAAGCTCTTGACAACACCTTGAATGAGCTTCTTTGTGTGCAGAATTCAGCTTCGCTTTTCGCTATGCAGGCCGATTTGTCATCTTACGAACAGTCTGAGGCTCTTTTTCGGCGTATTCAAGACAGCCTTGGGTCGGTGGAGATTTTGATTAATAATGCTGGAATTTCTTACCTTGGCCTCTTTCATGAGATGAAGCCCCAAGACTGGGAAAAGCTCATACAGACCAACCTATACTCTGTCTTTAACTGCTGTCACCTGGCAACGCCGGATATGATACGGAAACAATCCGGGCAGATCATCAATATCTCCTCCATTTGGGGTGAGGATGGCGCGTCTTGTGAAGCGGTTTACTCTGCCAGTAAGGGCGCAATGAATGCTTTTACACAAGCTTTGGCTAAGGAACTTGCGCCCAGCCAGATCCGGGTGAATGCCGTTTCTTGTGGGGTGATCGAAACGGGCATGAACGCTTTCCTATCATCAGAGGAAAAAGCCGCCCTTGAGGAGAGCATTCCCTTAGGCAACTTTGGTACGCCGGAACAAATCGCAGACTTGGTTTTTTTCCTGGCTTCGGAGCAAGCGTCTTATATAACGGGGCAAATCATACGAGCATCAGGGGGACTATAGCCAACGACGTGAGGGCTTTTTTGCGTTCCCTCGCTTCAAAAACGAGATCCCTATCGCAAAAAGGCAGACACCAAGGAAGGTCAGCATGAACCAAGCTGTGGACGAAAGAAAGTTATTCATGAAGCCTTGCTTTTGAACCAGAAAGGCTGGCAGGGATTCATAGAGGGCGGGGTTTTCGCCAATGCGTCCACTTAGCTTTTCGCTGCCCACCAGGGACTCAAAGGCCGGATACAGCAGGAAGCTAAGTAAAAAACTTAGCAGGCCATGGATGAACTTTGAAAGAAAGTAGACTCCTACCTGAATGTTAGACTTGCTTAGAAAGCCAAGCGCCTGGGCATGAATGGAGAGTCCACCAAAGGACAGGACAAAGGAAGCCAAGATCACCTGTGCTCGAAGGCTGCCGGAGAGGGTCAGCTTTTTGATGCCGTTGGTAATCTCAAAGAGTCCCACACTCAGACCTGTAAAGAGATCTTCGTTCACAAATACAGACAATCGCTCCAGTAGCAGACAAAGATATGTAAAAATGTTCGAAAGCTCCAGGATTTTTGAAATCACGCAAAACAGCGTGATATATCCTCCAATGAGTAAAATACTTTCCACGGAATTTTTAACGCTCTGTGCAAAGCTCTCTCCAAAGCTTGCCTCTGGCGCTGAAAATTTCGCACGGGGGTATTTTTTTTTACCTTTTTTATATACTTGACCGCCTCGCTTATAAAAACGAAAGAGCAAGCCGTTTAGGATGGCCGCCACATAATGAACCGCCAACAGGAAATAACCCACGGCACTATTGGCAAACATCCCCGCACCCACGGCGCCCACCACGAACAATGGGCCGGAGTTGTTGACAAAGCTCAACAGTCTTTGCGCCTCCACCGAGGAGACCAGCTCTTTTTCTTTCAGGGAAGCCGTTACCTTTGCACCCATGGGATAGCCGGAAGTTATACCCGTGATGAAGGCAAAGCCACCGACGCCCGGCACGTTAAACAGAGGTTCCATGATGGGTTCCAGCAAGCCGCCGATAAAAGAAACAAAACCTGTCGAAACTAAAATGTTTGTCCCGATAATAAAAGGGAGCAGGGAGGGGAGGACATTATTGGCCCAAAGAAGGATGCCTTCCTTGGCAGCAGAGATGGTTTCGTTGGGAAATAGAAGCAAAAAAAGATTGAAAACAGCTACCAGCAATGGTATAATCAGCTTCAAAAAAACCTCCATCTGCGGCATTGACCGCACCGTATTTCGTTTGATTACTCAGTACTGTTTTCTCAGTACCGTTTCGCTTTGCAAAGCCAACACACAAAACAATAGAATAGATCAAGGCTGAATGAAGGCAGCTTAGAAAATGCTTAGACTGAGTATAATTGATCATATTCGTACAAGGGGTGAATTATGCAAAACAAAAGACAAAGTAACCCTAAGCAGCAGTCGCCTGGGCAAGCACCAGACAAAAAGCTGCCAGCCAGGCAGCAGGAAAACAGACAACTAGAAGCTAGACTGCAAGCACCCAAACAACAAGCCAGACCACAAGCCAAGCCTGAGGCAAAAAAGCGCAGACGCAGCTATTCGGATCGGGTTGTGATTTTTCTACTTTTTATTTTTGTTCTTGCGTATATCACCAATTCGGTCATATTATTCTTTAATAAGCCCAAAACACCCCTATCAACTATACAATATGGAAAAATAGATGACGCAAAAATATATGATGGGATCGCAGTCCGGGATGAGCGTATTTATAGAAGCAATACAGAAGGCTTGCTCAGCTTTATGGTCAATGACTTGACTCGAGTAAAGCCTGGTGAGGTTATTTGTACGATCAGTGACAAGAACAGCGTAGCAAAGCTGGAATCGGAACTGGATTCCATCAACAAAAACATTTTAAATACACAAAAAATGCGAAGTGAAATCTCCATCGTTTATGAGGATGTCAAAAGGGCCAATAAGCAAATTAAAGAGCTTGTGGATGAGAATGTTTTTCGGTTTTCTGGGCAAAACTTTGAGAGTTTATATAGTTTCGAGTCGAAACTGGAGCAATCCGTTGATTTCCGCAACCGTTTACTTTTGTCCGACAACAAAGGTAGTCTTAAGAGTTATTCCGACAGCAGGTCTGTTTATTTGGATAAAATCTCAAACAGTACAGCCATATTTAAATCGGAAGAAAGTGGGCTTGTTTCCTATGTACTGGATGGACTGGAGGAGGCCTTGACCTTTGACAAGATCTTGAATCTGACCAAGGAACAAACGCACATGTCAGCCACAGGACAAAAGCTAACCTTAGACAAAAGCATTAAAGCGGAAGTGCCCATGTTTAAAATCATCCATTCAAACGAATGGTACATTGCCTCTTATATTGATAATGACATGGCAGGCAGGCTCAAGGAAAATCAGCGAAAAACGATCTACATTGACAAAAACTCGGCCTTCCATCCCATTGAAGTTACCATACATAAAATTGTACCCGCAGGCCATGAGAGTTATGTTCTTCTACGATCCACAAAAAATATGATTGATTATATAGATATGAGAAGCATCCGTTTTAAGACGGAGGAAGGAAGTCATTGGGGCTATAAAATTCCGAAATCCGCCATTGTAGACAAAACGCTCCTTAAAATCCCCGCCCACCTAGTAAGCAAAGAGAACACCGTTCTAAAAAAGACAACAGAAGGCGTGGAAAAGGTACAAATCATCCACATGGGTAGTGATGATCTATACACCTATGCCAGCATGGATTTCAATTTAAAGCTTAACGATACCTGTGTAGAATTTGAAAACAATACCAAGGAATATGTATTGTCAGAAGTTGAAACCACAAAGGGAATTTTGTTTTCGAATTACGGATATGCGGATTTTAAAAAGATCACTGTAAGCGAGAACGATTACGAGAGTAATGGCTATATTCTGCTAAATCCTGCTTTGAACAAGAGCATACAGCTGGGTGACAAAATCATCTCCGATGCAAGGCTAATTCAGGACGGCGCAAAGATATATTAATAGGAGAAAGATAAAATGAGTATTCAGGAAAATTTAAGGGAAATTAATTTGAGAATTGACGAAGCCCTGGCCAAATCAAACCGAAGTCGGGTAGATTTGACTCTGATTGGGGTAACGAAAACCATTGACATAGAAAGGATTCAAGAATTGGTAAAGCTGGGGGTCCGAGACCTGGGTGAAAACCGGGTTCAGGAGCTCTTAACGAAGCTGTCGATCAATCAGGCGCAATGGCACTTAATCGGCCATTTGCAGACGAATAAGGTCAAATTTATTGTCGATAAAGTGACACTGATCCATTCTGTTGACAGTTTCAAGCTGGCACAAGAAATCAATAAAGAAGCAAAAAAACAGAATATTGTTGTCGAAATTTTGGTGGAAGTCAACGTTGCCAAGGAGGAAAGCAAGTATGGAGTCTTACCCGAAAAGGTGAAAGAGTTGGTTTTAACTATTCAAGAACTAGAAAATGTGAAACTTTCTGGTTTGATGACAGTCGCTCCCTTTGTCGATAATCCACAAAAAAACAGGAAAATTTTTCAAGATTTGAGAGCGAAACTTATTGACATCAATGCGGTTTTGCCGTATAGTAAAAAAATGGAAAGGCTTTCTATGGGTATGAGTAATGACTATGAAGTAGCAATTGAAGAAGGCGCAACAATTGTTCGCATAGGTACAAAAATTTTCGGAGACAGAAATACCAAGGAGGTAAAGAATGGGTAATATTCTGGAAAAGGTACGAAATTACATGCTGGGCGTTGAAGAGGAAGATGATTATGAATATGTAGAAGTCGAGGAGCGAGAAGAAAAAGTTGTAAACGCTCCCAGCTATAATCCTACATATAATAAGAAGAATTATCAGCCAAGTGGCGGCAGCACTACCAGTTCAAAAATCGTTAACTTCAAAAACAATGTTCAAATGGAAGTTGTGATTTCATTTCCTAGTGTAGTATCCGATGCTACCTCCGTTTGCAACAGCTTAAGAGAAAACAAAACTTGCGTTGTTAACCTTGAAGGGGTAGATCGCTCCAATGCGCAGCGAATTGCTGACTTTTTGGGTGGCGTAGCCTATGCCTTGGACGCAGACATTCAACGGATTTCAAACGAAATCTTTATCATGGCTCCTGTAAATGTAAATGTCAGCGGTGAAGTCAAGGAAGAATTGAAAGCCAATGGCTTGATCTTCTCCTGGGCGAATCCCTTTGGAAAATAAATGACTTGCATGAGGGCAGATCAACAGGAAAGGAGGAGAGTATGGCCCCTCTTTTAATTGGTGCGATTTATTATTTTGCTAAACTACTTGATATTTTAATCTTTGTTCGAATTTTACTTTCATGGTTTCCGATTAACAGAAATAATCCGCTTATTCAGCTTTTGTATTCGCTGACTGAGCCTATTCTTGCTCCGATTCGAAACATGATTCGCAAATCCCCCCTTGGCGGCCCCGGAATGATGCTCGACTTTTCCCCTATCATTGCTTATTTTTTTATTGAAGTTGTGCAATATGTTTTAATCGAAATTGTGCGAACCTTTTTGCTATAGGAAGAATGATGATGAATTATGAGGATAAAGACGAAAAAACCTTGTTTTCCAAAGTGCTTGATCAAGTAAAGCACTGCCAGAAAACAGGGTTTCCTTCGTTTACAGATTTTTTTGACCCAATTCGCGGGGCACGGTTTTTAAGTACGCTGAGTCAGCAGCGGGGGATTTTCGCTAGAGCCTTTGGCGGCTTTGAAGGCTGTGAGCGGCAAATGCTTGGCTTTTCCTGCGACGGAGAACTAGATGACGATAGTTTTCCCATTGCCTTGCTTAAAATCACTTACAATGCGAAATTTTCACGGGAACTGACGCACCGCGATTACCTTGGCTCCGTTTTATCCCTTGGTCTTGTTCGGGATAAAGTCGGAGATATTTTTTGTAAAAATGACCTAGCCTTTCTGTTTGTGCATTCAGACATAGCGAGTTATATTGAGTGTAACTTGGAAAAGATCGCAAACACGAAGGTTAAGATTACTCGCGCGCATTTTGATGAGTTTTTTGCATTGTTCCAAGAGTTCCAGAGCAAACGCAAAGAAATAACCGTGACGCTTTCTTCCCTCCGCTTGGATGCCTTTGTGGCTTCTGCCTTTAAGCTTTCCCGTGGAGATGCTACAGACTTGATTACAGCCGAAAAGGTCTTTATCAACTGGGCTCTTTGCAGCAATAATTCAAAGCCCTTAAAGGAAGGCGATGTGGTAACCTGTCGAGGAAAAGGGCGTTTCAAGGTCTTAGCCTTGGAAGGCAAAAGCCGAAAAGAGCGCTTGATTGTCCGCTTGGAAGTGTTTTGACAGAAGTAGCCTTTCTTCTGCAAATAGGTAACACAAATGACATGAAAAAACTGTTGACATCTTCGAAAACAACGTATATAGTATGGCTATAAAATAAAAGAAAGGGGGAATATTATGAATTCTATTAATATTTCTTTAAATTCAATTGATAAAGTAAAGACATTTGTAAACGTCATTTCTACTTACGAGGGTGATTTTGACCTTGCCTCCGATCGCTATGTGGTTGACGCTAAGTCAATCATGGGCATTTTTAGTCTGGACTTGGGAAAAACCTTAAGACTTGACATTCATGACAGTGCAATTGCTGAAAAGCTTGCCAACCAACTGAAGGACTTCATCGTTTCTTAATTGGGTATATGTTTTTGCTTTATACCTTTGAACTAAAGAAATAAAGGTTATCAAGCCCTAAAGGCAGTGATAACCTGTTGAACGGCGTATGAAAATACGCCGTTCTTTTTGTGCTTTAAAACCTTATGCTGAATATCCTTACATATGCTTAAGTAGATCAGCGCACTGGTTCTTACCTTTTTTGACGCAAAAAAAACAGGCTTTTCAATAGCCTACTTTTTTTTGCGTTTTTGGGTTAACCCAAACTTTAGAAAGAACTCGGACTCCAATTCGCACTTCCTCTTTATAGTGGAAGACTCAGACTCTTGTAAATTTAACCATGATGCTGTAGCCTCCCTATATTTCTGCGAAATCTTAACTTCAATTCTACGTCCGGCTTTTTGAAAAGGGATGGGAGGGGGCATGGGGGAGGGAA
>CAZSXS010000011.1:2560-55207 GCA_964611385.1 uncultured Defluviitaleaceae bacterium | reverse complement strand
GGTTTAGATTCTATATTATTATTAAGATTTGGTTTAGATTCTATATTATTATTAAAACTTGGTAAAGTTTCTTTAATATATTTAAAGACGAGTGTGATTCTCCCAACCAATAAATACACAAAGACTATAGCAAAAGCTAAGGTAGTACCTTGTATCAACTTTCTTTTTGTGGACAAACATTTTTTTTGCTTCGAATGCGTATTTCCTGGTGGCACCGCATCCTTCTCCGGCACCTGCCACTCCACTTGCGGCTCCTTTTCCTGCTGCACTCGCTCCTCCTTTTCTCTTTCTCGTGATTCTTGGTATTTAGAATTATAAATTTTTGCTTGACTATTACATTCATCTGCTTTAACTTCCGAATCCATATAATCAATGATACTCTTAAAATTATCTGATAGTGATTCAAACTTATTTGCTATGTTGCGAAAATAGGATGAGCTATTATCATTGTCTTGATTTAATCTAACCATCAAATCATCTATTTCTTTGCAATATTTCTCAAAAACCTCTTGTTTGTAAACTGGATGTTGCTGTTGTTCACTTACCACTAATTGCATCCGAATATTTGTAACTCCAAGTTCATTTCTACACTCCCAGTACTCATCATTAGAAATGCGTGGTGTACCTACAAGAGTTAACCATTCCTTCCTTGCATGTCTTACCATATCAGGACTAGCAGTAAATTTAATCTCTTCATAGTAATCTTTTGCTTCTTTTTCTTCAAAGTCTATAACAGATTCTCTTTTAAGACTTAATCTATCATTTAGAAAGTTCCTCTTACTTTCTAAATCATTTATTTCATCAAGTATGTCCTGATAAGGTCTATATCTAAGTGCATTAGATTGTTTGTTGTACTCGCTAATTCTCATATCACATTCTTCTACATACTTTGCAGCATCTTTGTAATCAAATATGCCTCTTCTTTTAAATATGTCTGCAACAACAGTTAATGGTGTTATCGGAAGTCCAGGGGATTTTTCAGAAAGAGAAACAAAATCCTCAAACATAGCAACAGCTTTATCATACTGTTCAATAGTTGACTTTCGTACGTTTAGCTCAAGATTGAATGAATCTTGAGTAGCTTCTATGTACTTCGTTTTATCCTCATCCGAAAATATAGACACATACCTATCCATGTTATTTATGAAAATTTTATTAAAAAAAATGCTTCTTTTTAGATCTATGCTAGTGCGGTACTCAATGCTATTATTAAATCCCTCTTTATTTCCAATCCCTGCCCAAAACAAATCTGCAAGTCTCTTGCAAGTTAATGGGTTTAAACCATCCGCTATAGATTTTGCATCAATATTCAATATAGCTTCATCAAAGGAGTCATCATCCATCAAATTTGGATTAATAATTGCTATACCTTCATCAATAAGCTTACACCCCTTTACAGGGTCCAGCACTGCCGGCATACCATTGCTATACGTACCTCTACAATAAATTAAACCCAACCCAAACATTGACTCCAGCATATCATACTTTTCACCGGTGTTTTTAAACAGGTAAATCGCTCTTTCATATAATTCAATAATGCCTTTGGGGTCAAAATCGGAAACCAGGCCATCGCCATAAATGTGCGCTAAATTAAGAACTGCCTGCGCATTACCATTATCTCCAGCAGCGGATTGCCTAAGCCAATGAACTCCGTTCTCAAAATCGTTTGTAAACATGTACTCTTTACCTAACTGATATTGGGCATTCTTATCGCCATTCTTTGCCTTTAACTCTAATTCATTTCGATCATTATCCATTATGCATCCCCCATTGTTTAAATTGCAAACTTAACCGCAGCACCAAATGAACAAGTCTAAACTTAAATTATAAAATCGCTACATTACGTCCTCTCTACAAAACATGAAGCAATCGCAATGCGGCCGCACGCAGCAAATAACAAGGGAACTCTGTGAAACAAATGCTTACCGCAACATCACAATATAATTAAAACACCTGCCTAAAACCAAAAATATACACACCATTGTTTTCAACAAATGAAAACTCAAGTGTATCTCAAGAGCAAATACTCAGCTGTTTTTCATGCTGTCACAACATTGAAAATGGTTCTTGAGCAAAGCTTTTAATAGGACTTTTCCTGTCATAGAGGATTAATAGGTTAATATTTAAGCATGTTTATCCAATGCATATAAACCCACAAATGGCGTAATTACAGTGTTTATAGGCTTAAGTTGACGACATTGATTTACCAATCGTAATCTTAAATAAGCTGATGACTTTGTTTGATTGCAAAGTTCAGCCATAATTCTTACTTACTTGTAGAATAGCAATGCTCCTTGAATTTGTCAACACAATTTTTCCTTATTTTTCATTATTACTTGTAAGTAAGATTATTATTAGGCCTGTTTTAAATCTTGTTTCCAATTTTATTTTACCCCCATACTCTGCATCCTCAAAAAAGTGCTTTTGCCAATTGAGGATCAATTCACAATAAAAAAGCACTTGGGCATGAAAATAACACCCAAATGCTTTTAGCTCTCAGTATAATCTGCTTCTGGCTTTTGTGCTGCTTTGCCGGATTTCCGGCGCCATAAGCGCTGTATGCCCGTTTGACTGGTCATACTAAATTGGATATGGTTTCGGCTTTCCCGCCGGACATGTCCTGTTAGCGGTAAATTCGTATCTGCAATATCTCATGCGCATAAACAGTAACCTTACAATAACTTTGTCAACAGACTAGCCAATAGGCTAGCCAACAGTCTTTGTCAACATCTTCTGTTATCCTTCATTTACTTCGCCGGCGATACAGGCACACCTTCTTGCGATACAAATTATAGCAGGTAATTCGAAAAATAATAAAAAAGGGGGTAGGCGTATACGCATTCCGGGGGTGAAGAATATGCTTTTTGCAATAAGCACAGCGCTCTTTTCGGTTCCGTGTTTGCCTGGCCATACTATATCGTTTTGCCATTAAAAAAGACAGGGGAGTTTTTCAGGGTTGATTGTAATTATTTAGAAATTAACTTTTGCCAATCCATAAAGATGAGTTGATCACCGCCGACGGCATCCCAGCACTCGCGTGCGTAGTCGGCAAAGGCGTGTCCCTTTTCCACCGGAACCGCACAACCCGCCATTGAATTAAATAATGCATTCACGTCCAACTCGTCAATCAGTACAGCATATCGCTGATCTGGATGATTCACTCGGTCAGGGCAGAGGAGGATAACTGTCTGCCGATCGGCATCATAACTCGTGTACGGTAAATCAAAACGGCGGTAACAATTGAGGATGGGTACTTTCAAGCCTCTGAGGTAAAAAGTTGCTCCCTCGGTATCGGACTTGCGCGCATAACATACCTCATAAATATTTAAAATATTTTCAATCAGTGGATAGCCACAGATGCTGTATAAAAAGAAGCACCCGGCTGCTGTTTGCGATGGCGAGGCTACTTCTGGTATGACAAAAGGCTTTTGCCATATGCTTTTGTCTGCAAGCCCATCAAGTCCGATGGCAATCCTGCGAAGTTCCTCTGCAAAAACAGACATACTCTTCGGTATATTAAAGTCCATGCAGATTTCTGCCATATGTTGGATTTCAATCGCCGCATTGACCGATAGAAACTTCGTCATGATTGCAAAGTCCACAATGCCCTTGAACCTACCCTCATCATCGCCCTCAAAGCGAGCCTTCTCTGTATACTCGAACAGTTTGTCAGCCAGCATCCGTGCTTCGTGTGCCACAACGGCGTAGCCTTTTCCGTGTTGCCCAGCTCTCGCTGCTTCTTGCGCCAACACGAGAGATACTGTCCATGCCTTATGGGCATACTGCTCCATTTGCCAAATTTTTTTCTCATTTTTCATAAAATCGCCTCCTAGCGTTCATTCATGATACTGAAAATACAGTGAAAGGATGGGTCTTAGTTTTTCAAGAGCCCTTCGGTGATGTGATAAGACCGTGTTCAAATTAATCCCATGACGCTCACTAATTTCACGAAAAGAAAAGTTTCCGTAATAGCGCTCTCTGATAATGATTTGTTCGACTTGCTTGAGGATCTGTAAGGACTGAAGGATCAATGCTGTGTCCTCTGCCCTTTCAATCTCTTCTACAAAGCTCTCCTCATCAATTAGTGGCTCGGTCATTTCAAAATTGAGTAAGATGTCTTCGTCACGGTCATTTCTATGGAACACCTTGTAAGCTGTTCGGATACAAGCGACTGACATATACCCGAAATTATACTGCTCCATGCTAAAACTGGGAGATTTCATCACATCAAGAAAAGCCTGATTAACAATATCATCAGCTCTGTCTGTGATGTTGCGCCTTGTGTAAAATTTCTTCTTGACATAGGATACAAGATTCTTTCTCAGGCTTTCCATTTGCTCTGCCAACCGCCTTTCAGTGACTTTGTCATTTGATGGCCATCACTCTATTAAGGCGTTTTTCATTTCAATTTATTGCAACACTTCTCAGTAAATTTTTAAGCTCATATCCCGCTCTTAAGTTCAGCTTTTTGATATATATTGTATGGAAGGCAAAGTTTCTTATCAATGAAGACACAGGGAATTTGAAAATTTAGCAGTTTCACTAGACTATGAACGAGTACAAGTTGTACAAAGCGATTCGTTGAAAGCCGCAGAAGGGATGCCCTCCGAAACGGCTTGCGATCAGCACTAGTGGAGGGGCATTCCCTTCTGCGGCTTGGACTTGGATACCTATGTTACTTTGCACGTGCTTTGATGTAATGCCCGTTTGTAGTATAGCGTGATAGACAAAGGATGTGTACATCAGGGCAGCAGCCATCTATTTCACAATTGTTTTGATCAAGTTCATAAATAACGTTGCTACGCTGGCTCTGTTTGCTGTAGCCTTAGGCGCAAATTGGTTATCACCGACACCGTTGATGATACCGTGATTATAAAGATCCTCCACTGCTGTCCGTGCCCATGGGCTAATCAGACTGTTGTCTTCAAAGCTTGTACTGTCCTTTTCTTGCGGGAGTGTAATGCCTTTATGGTTTAAATAATTGTAGAGCATGACTGCCATTTCCTCTCGGCTGATCGCTTGATTGGGAGCAAAAAGACCTTCCCCTACGCCCTGCACGATCTTTTTTTCTGCTGCCCAAGTGACAGAGGAAGCATACCAAGCGTTCTGGGCTACATCCATAAAACTGCTTTCTTTTGGATCCTGTAGCTCTGCCTCATCCAGTCGTGCAAGGACACTGACAAACATGGCTCTGGTCATGGCTCCTTCGGGATCAAAGCGCTGCTCACCAACACCACTGAACAAGGCCCGGGCAGCAACAAAGTTTATGCTATGAGCAAACCATTCGTTATGTACATCGTCAAAATGAACGGGCTGATACCCAATGGCATAGCTTGAAAAATGATGAGCCAAAAACGATACCGTTTTGGTTTTTACATCATAACTGCAGTACTGGATGACTTCCAAATCACCTGCTGAGGTAATGTAGTATAAAACAATAGCGTCTGTATCCTCTCCCGCTTCCGGTGTATAAGGAATTGTGATCAGTGCTGTGCCATTCCCAAAGTCCGAGAGTATCTTTCCCTTGCTTTCTATGGTGAAATCATAGACCGGTTTCTCCCCTATCGCTTGCTGGGTATGGGGTGGCAGGCTTGTCGGATCCATAAGACTTGCCCTGATTGTGACCTCGCCCTCTGCGGTGTTAGCAATTTCCAACAATGCTTGATCGTATAACTGAATCGTGACAAAAGATGCTGAAAAAGTAACGCTGCTTGTGCTCTTTGCTAGCTTGGAAAGAGCGTCCTTTGAAAGCGTGATATTGACAGCGCTTGCAGTATCTGTCTGAGGCAAAACAAACGAAACTGAAACTGAATACTGCAATTCTTGCTTTTCCTGCTGCTTTAGTGTAATCGCTTTCTCACTTGCGGATTGAATGACTTCCTCTATAAGGCGATCTGATATCATAACACTAGTTGCGTTGTCCTTATCCTTATCCTTCTCAGTAGTGACCTCAAGTTGAATACTTGCTGTTATGGCATCGTTACTTTTGTATACACTGACTTTAACCAGTTCAGTTGGCAAGGATGGGAAGCTGTTACTTTTGTCATAATTTAGACTGCTTAGGCTGGAGCGGTCTGAGGTACTATTGGGGCTATGACTGTCTGAAGTTGGACTGTCTGGGTTTTGAACATCTCCACCTAGGCTACCTAGGGTTGAGTCGTTCAGGCTAGTATCTTCCATGCTTGGCGTGTTCGTGTTGCTGCTGTTGTTTGAGTTGTCACTGCCGTTGTTTGAACTGTCATTGTTATTATTTGAGCTATCATTGTTATTCATTGAGCTGTCACTGTCGTTGGAATCGTAATCAGGGTTGGATGAACCATTGCCCCCTTCACCAGTACTACCGCTTTCATTGCCTGTGTTTCCTTCATCACCTGTGTTGCCTTCATCGCCTGTGTTGTCCTCATTACCTGTGTTATCCTCATTACCTGTGTTATCCTCATTACCTGTGTTGTCCTCATTACCTGTGTTGTCCTCACTCCCTGCATTGTCTTCATTACCTGTATTGTCTTCATCACCATTATTACCTTCACCCGTATCTGCGCCTTCTTCGTCTTCAACGCTGTCAGTTATAACATACAGGGCTTCACTGGCAACGGATGCCTCTTGTGTTGCTGTTTCTGCTACCCTTTGCAAGAATCGGTATGTAGTACCTGGCGCTAAGGACTCAAACACATTCTTTACCTGCCAATTGATTCCATCTATTGAATATTCATAGCCCAAAACTGCCTCCAGGCTTAGACTGGTTTGAGCTTTTGAAGCTAAAACAGGAACTGGTGGAATTAGGTGGTTTGGGGCCTTGGCAATACGTGACGTCTGTCCCAAAAGTCTCCCAGTCTGTTCTGAGCTTGTTACCTGAACGATTAAGCTACTACCGATGTCTTGTGACCCCAAGCTGTATGATCCTCCGCTGCCTACTAACGTAGTCTCACGATACCAAGCATAGCTGAGGGTTCCTGTGTTGTTTGAGTCATTTAAATCAGCTCGAAGACTCTCGCCAAAGCGCTTTTCGCCTGAAATCGAAACAGTGCCCGTAAGGACGTCTGGAGCAAAGTGAACCTGCAAATTGGTGTTTTCAAAAACAAGAAGGCTGTAGCTGTCACCTATCATAGCAACGGGAATATTATTGACCATAAGACTATGCGTATACCATCCAGAATCTGGTGCAATGCTAATATGCAAGGCACTGCCGCTTGTCACCTCTGTGCCACTTGCTAAGGGACTGCCGTCCACACTTACCATAACGCTGCCCTTGCCTGTGTGGCTGTAGGCAAGCAAAACATTCGTTACAGGGATGGTGTTGTCTTGGATGGTGACATAGGCACTGATGCTGTCGCTACCGCTGGCCCATGGGGGAAAGATAATGCTTCCGGTAAAGACTTGTGGACTTACTGTTGGCGCTTTTCCGAAGTCCGGGGGAATGGCCGACCAAGTGACAGGGTAGCTGCCACTGCTTGGGGCATAGCCTTGAGCGCTGAAGCTAAGGCATATAGTATCTGCTAAGCCGATTTGTTCATATCTGTCATAGCCTTTTTCCGGTTCCATCATCTTTATAATGGGACTCGGTGCTGTAGCTGTGGCCTGTACCGCTTGAACTTGCAGCAAAATGTCGCAGCTTTTATCCTCAACGGAAGCGATGAAAGTATAGATTCCACCCTTTGCACTCCAAGAGTCCCCTTGCAGGCTATAATTGGCTACGATAGGGTCTCCTTCGGTTCCGTTGTCATAGAAAGGTCTTACGGGTACATTGTTATCCAAGTATGCCTTTAAGGCCTCGGGGCTTACATTGTTTACATCATCCGCATATAGGTTTTGCATCCCAATGCCGGAAATCGAACTTAAGGCTCTAGGGTTAAAGATGGCCTCTGCATTAATACTGGTGTCCCCCTCCGCTACAGCATAAACATAGCTCCAACGCAGATTGTCACCATCCTTGACAAGGGAAACCGGACTGCCTTGCAGCAGCAACATTGGACTGTAATCCGCTGTGCTTTCAAGGGTGAAACAGATCGTTTCTCCAAAGTCTACTTTTGTTTTGTCTGCGCTTGCCATGTTGCCGCTAATCAGCGCGCCTGCTCCTGAGTGGGTGATTTCACTCACAGGAATCAACGTGTTCGTTGTCGTGCTGATTTCTGCTGAGCGGAAGGAAGTAGGGGTTGCGGCAATACGGCTTTTAATAGTATAACTGGTTGCGGGACGCAAATCTGTAAATAGTCCTGTGGTATTGGTACCAGCCCAATCATCTATGCTATGTTCCTCACCGCTGAGGTGGTCAAGACGCAAGTAGTCTGTGTCCTTTGTTACAGTCTTTGGAAGGGGAGCTGCTGGACGCTTAGGGATGAGAAATGGGAAGGCTACGCTGCTGCTGCCAGTAGACGCTTTCCTTCTTAGGTAGAGGAATGTGTCCTCACTGCCTACCGTACTCAGATAAGGGCTTATGTCGATTCCTTCTGTGCTTACAGGGGTCCATGATTCAGGGTCTTCGCATTCTGCCATTTCCAGTATACAGTTGAGTCTGGATTGTGCGTTTAGGGTTTCAGCCTCATAGTCTATACTAAAGTCCGCAAGGGAAGGGGGAGCAAGGGGTGTTTGGATTCTTACGCTCTTTACCTCTGAATAGCTGTTATCAATAGAGGCCTGAGCTACAAAATAATAGGTATAGCTACTGTCCTCTGTCAGGCCTGTAAGTGCAGCAGTTTGGAGGGAACCCGCTGTTACAGGAACAGTCACTTTACTGGGATCGTTGATGATGTCAGATGCGTTTGTTGTGGGACTGCTTCTTTTGACATAGTAAACGGTTCCGCTTTCCATAGGAGTAAAGTCCAGAAGCGCCGATGTTGCACTAAGCTCCCTTGTTGCACCCATCTGAAGTCTCACATATCGTTGCATGACAGCAGTATGGTTGGTCGTAACCCAAGCGCCATATCCTCTACCAACAAAGTCACCAGTTGTAATGCTTCCAATACTTTCTGGTAAGTAGAGGCTTAACTTTCCGCTGGCATCCGTCCGCACATCATTGAAACTGTAATCGCTATCAGTAATGTTGGCTGGACCTAGCGCACTGCCTGCTGGCAACAGGGCTATTAGATTGAGTGTGGTCTTGTATACGTTTACACCACCGGATTCCGCACTTTTGGGACTAAGGTAGTTCAGCACGGCATTATTGCTGAGGTTGCCGCCTGTAATGACAAAGTTGCCTGCACTTGCCGTCCATCCGGAACCGGCGCCAAGTACTCTCCCATCAGGGGTAGAGCCGACTGTATTAATGGTTCCGCCGTTAAGGATGAGGATGCCCGGACCTCCCTGTCGCCCCCCTCCAATGGCGGCTCCATACCATTCATAGGGTGGTTTGCCAGTATGGTCACCCATTACATTTACCGTGCCGCCGTTGATAATCGTCTTGCCACCATTACCAGTACTGCCACCACCGATTCCGGCACCAACATTAAGTTCTGCATTGTTTTGGGTGCCCATTGCATTGATTGTACCGCCGTTAATGGTCACCGTTCCGCCAGCTCCGTTTCTGGTGCCACCGATTGCCGCAGCAGCATACCCGCTCACAGCCGTTACGGTTCCACTGTTAATGATAATGTTTCCTGGGGATTCATTCAGGTTATTACCGGAATAATCCTCAGCGCCAATCCCGGCAGCATATCCCCCACCCTTGGCGGTAATGGAGCCGGGTCCTTCAAGAATCAGCGTAGAGCCCAATGAAACATAGATACCGGCATGAGAAAAGCCTCTTTGATCACTGGCATTGCTGCTAACAGGAAGGGCACTGACGGCATGATTATCTCCTATCAGCCGAAGCCTAGCTGTCGCAGCATCTTCACGACCTGCACCGATTTTTATCGGCGTGACCGAATAAGACGTGGTTTTGATATTAATATTGTCAAGGCTTATATTAACCTTTTTACCGCCTGTGCCTTTGATGATAATGTTATTTCCCGTGGGGATTGTGGGATTGCTTTGCAGTATGGTGTATTCTGTTTCATAGGAAAGGTTTTGTAGCCTCACCAGACTTCCGTCATAGGATGTGTAGCTGAGCTGCAACGCACCGCCAACATCCTCAAAAAGTATGCTGCCTAGTCTTAAATCCAGGGTTTCTGTAAAAGGGTTCCCAGGGCTGGGATCCGTTGAGGTTGCCCCATAAGCGGGCGGTATTCCTAGCAACAAAGACAAAACCATTGTAACAGTGAGAATAATGGGTATTATGCTTTTCATATATATCCTCCTCGTGCCATAGATGGCAAAACAGTCACAACACACCACAACAGACGAACTACACACAAAAGGGTGTTGGATTCGCCAAAAGAATTATATCCGTTGGATATTTTCAAGTCAATTTTTATTTAGACAAAATCCTTTGATTTTCGACAATTATTTTGTGCTGGTATGTATAGAAAAAAGCTGTTGCTCACCGAAGAATTCGGCTTGCAACAGCTTTTCAGTTTAAAGCAGATTCTCTTTACTCTAACTCAATCTCTGGAAGTTCTACCTCAGCGCCAAAATCATAGAAGCTCATCAGCATGTTGGTAATATTAGTCATTTGCATACTATAGCCTTCAATGTTAGTAGAAAAACTCATGTTCATATCCATCTTCAACTTGCTAAAAGTCAAAGTTTCCGCATCAATGTAGTAGGTATAATCGTAGCTCAAATTCATGTTCTGCATCATTGCACCAACAAGTTCTACAATGCTGTCTGTAGTTTCAGCATCTACCTCTTCATCAGGATCAGTTTCTTCTATCAGTTCGGTAGTAAATCCCCCCAATAACTCTGGGTCCAGAACGCCATTCAACAAATTCTTAACCTCATCACCATTCACGGTAACGTAGATTTTATAATAGGAACGACCATCGATTTCCTCGCTTGGAAGGAAATAAACAGAGTCCTGACCAAACAGTTCCAATTGCTTGCTTTCTAAAATCGCCTGATTGTTTGATAAGTTACCCATAATGCTGTTCATTACGTTGGACACAGATTGGCCTAAATCTTCCCAGCCGTCACCAAAATCCATGAAAATTTTGCTCCCATTAAAATAGAGATCATAATTCATCTCTTGGTCTCCCATAGGAGAAATCGTTTTTTGGCGATTGGACATGAAGTATTTACCGTCTTTAAAGACACCTTCATTGGTAGCAACGGAATTGACTTCTGATTCCATGCCCATTATGTTCGTAATCGCATATGAGTTCATATAAGAGCTCATATGGTAAGTACTATAATTTTCAATATTCGAAAGAGCTGTTTGAAGTGCTTCCTGAGCTGTGACTTCCTTTCCCTGCATTTGTGTTGTAGAAGGGTAGCCCTTCGGGTTATCTGCAAAAACAGTAAAAGCGGATCCGATACTGATGGTGACTGCCAATACACTTGCTAATAATTTTTTCATGAATTGCCTCCCGATTTTTTATTGCTATTCTCAGTCACGTTCAGCTTTGCAAAGCCGCCGCCCTAAATAATAGAATCTAACCAAGCTGATGATGGCGGCTGGTAAATGTTTAAGAGACTGAGTATATTGGCATAGAGGGCGCTATGACTTCGGCGACACCCCAAACACCCCAATAGCTTACGTCTATTATACAGTAAATAATAAAAAAAGCAATTGGTAAACTGTTCATTTGAGTGCAATGATCGGCTTTTTTGAAAGATGAGGATGGGGGGTGTACACATGGGTTGCTTGGACTGCTTTGTAAAAAATCTACAAAGGCAATTTTTTATACCAAGCCGCAAAATATCTGCAAGCAATTTCAGCGCCGCTATGATTCAAATGTCCCCCATCACGAAAGTTCTCAATGGTAAAAAGCTTTTCCTTTTCATTAACAAGGTTAAAGTCGAGATAGGGAATCCCTTCATCCTTGGCATATGCACTGATTTTCTTATCCACAAGCTCGTAGTTGTATACCTTTTCAAACACCGGATTCGCCAAAGGAGCCGTAACAAAAATAAGCTGAATCTTCTTTTGTTTGCACAAAGCAATGATCTTGTCCAGATATTTTTTTTGCCGACGGTTGAATTCCCAGTTCCAATAGTCATTGGCTTGGATGTTTTCGATCATTTTGTCCGTCATGACATAGTTGCTGTATATATATCCCTTGGCCTTGTAGTATTCTTCTTGGGTCTGTTCTTCCGCCACTGGTTTTTTAAGAGGCTGCTGTCCAATTGCTGATGGGTTGTTTGCTTGGTTTAGAGGGGATTGTTGTTCAGATGATACGGAATCCGCATTCTGTTGCTCGGTCGTCTGGGGCTGAGCGGTGGACGCTTGGCCTACCATATTTTCATCCGCTGGCTCTTTCGCCTCTGTCCTTTTGGCCATAAAGTTATCGGCTTTTAGCTTATACTCCGCATTTTTATAGGCAAAAAAATCCTGCTGATAATGGATGGTATTCAAGCCATATACAAAAATCTCCTTCAAGGGAAAACCCGCTATCATGCTCCATTTTAAAGGATTGTTCTTCATCACCCGAAACAGAGCATCCACCTGCTTCATTTCAAAGCCAAGATTGAGGATTTCCCAGTAAACTTCCATCACCACTGTTTTGGGGCTCTGCGAACGAAGGGCTTCTCGAAGGGTGTAATAACTCGCATCAGGAAGCTGAGAGGGCATACCCAGCTGATAGCTGTTGATGTTTAATTCCTGGTCAATAATCTCTGGATCAAAGGTACAATAAGAATGGGAGGAACCAATGAAAAGAAGATCCAAGCTATCCTTTTTCATCGCATAAAAATCATGGAAGCGGGATTTGTCCCAGGGGTTGGTCTTGTTCTTGTCTGCGGCTTGCTTAAAGGTGCTTCCAATGTAGGAATAAACGAGGACAAAAATAAGGAGCAGCAAAAGGGAGGATACAACTTTCGGCGAAGGCTGGCTTTTCTTTCTATGGGAAGCTCTCCCCCTAGAATTGGAAGTAGATAAATTTCGAGACATTGTTATACACCCCCAAGCTCAAGATCATAATGAGGAGAGAAAGATAATATAGTCCCTCCAGGAAAAAAACTTGTCGAAAGCGAATTTTGCTCAAGCCCTCGGCCACCAGTTCCGACAAGACCAAGTAAGCCAAGGCTAACAAGCCAAAGAAAACCTCAGCCAAGCTCTCCTTAAAAAAGGAAAGAGCGCGTACTAAAGCTTGCAAGGAAAGGTTTTGCCCCAGGGTAAAAAGCTTAGCAACGATATAAAAGGCATCAGACACAGTGTTGGCCCGAAAGAAGATCCAAGCAAAAGATACTAGGGAAAAGGTACAAAGAAGGAACACACCGTGCTTCAATAAGATTAAAAGTTGAAAGCCTTGGGGGTCGGGTGGCGCCGCTTTTTTACCCGTGAGCTTTCTATATCCATTCTCCGCAACCTGATAAAGCCCATGTAAAGCGCCCCAAATCACAAAAGTCCAGTTGGCACCATGCCAAAGGCCGCTAACCAGGAAGGTCAGGAAAATATTCATCTGGCTTCTCAGAAAGGATACTCTGCTTCCGCCCAGGGGTATGTAAAAATAATCCCGAAACCAAATAGACAGAGAGATATGCCAACGCTTCCAAAATTCCCGAATGCTCTTGGATAAATAGGGACGATTGAAGTTTTGCATCAAATGGATTCCCAGCATTCTGGCACAGCCAACAGCAATGTCCGAATATCCGCTGAAGTCGCAGTAAATTTGAAAAGCAAACAAAATGGTAGCCACAAGAAGGGTGAAAGGCTCATGCTGGGAGGGATTATTAAAGACGGTATCTACATAAGGCGCAAAGCGGTCGGCAATGACCAGCTTTTTAAAGAAACCGACAGCCATCATTTTTCCACCCTCATAGAAATTGCTGACATCCAGCTTCTTTCGGGTGAAAAGCTGTGGAAAAAGCTTGTCTGTCCGTTCAATGGGCCCGGCCACAAGCTGAGGGAAAAAACTGATAAATAATGAAAACTTGAAGAAATTTTGAATGGGCTTGTATTCATTACGATAGACATCCATGGTGTAGCCCGTGGCCTGGAAGGTGTAGAAGGAAATCCCCATGGGCAGGATGATATCAAAACTTGAGATCGGATATGAAAGACCCATAAACGAGAAGAAGCTAAGGATAGAATTGTTGATGAAAACCAAATATTTAAAGATGAATAAAAGCCCAAAATTGATCAGCAGGCAAAAAACAAAAACCGTTTTTCGATCCGGAGCCGAGGAAGGCCTGCTGAGTTTTTTAGCCAGGCCTCTGCCGGTGGAATTTTGGGCAGTATAAATATACTTAGCTGCCAAGAAGTTAATCAAGGTTGAAAAGAGGATTAAAATCAGCAAGACCGGCTTCCAAAACATATAAAAAATATAACTGGAGATCAAAAGTAGAATCCAGCGGAAGCGGTGCGGCAATAAATAATATAATAGAATATTGAAACTAAAAAAAATGACAAAAGAAAATGAGTTAAATAACATGCTTGATCCGCCTATTCAGACAAGTTTTCAACAATCAAATCAGCAACATGCAGACCATTGGCTGCTGCTTGGGATAAAGAACGGGTGAAGCCTGCGCCGTCTCCAAGAGCAAAAACATCCTGATGACCGGCAAGGCGGAAATTCTTAGTTTCGGGTCGTGCAGAATAATACTTGCACTCCACACCGTATAAAAGGGTATCGTGGTTGGCTGTGCCGGGCGCAACCTTGTCCAAGGCGTGTAGGGTTTCCACGATGTTGTCCAGTTGCCGCTTAGGAATACAAAGACTCAAGTCACCAGGAATCGCATCCAAGGTTGGCCGGGTAGTGCTTTGCCGTAAGCGACTCTCGTCGGTTCGGCGGCCGTTTTCCAAATCCCCTAGTCTTTGAACCAAGACACCGCCTCCACTGATCAGGTTGGCAAGGCTGGCAACGGCTCTGGCATACTTGATCGGCTCATCAAAGGGCTTGGTAAAGCGTATGGTGGACAGCAGAGCAAAGTTGGAGTTGTTGGTCTTCCGACTTTGATCCCGGTAAGCATGGCCGTTGACAGTCAGCACCCCGTCTGTGTTCTCCGTCACTACAGCCCCCCGCTCGTTAAAGCAAAACATGCGGGTAGTATCTCCATATTGCTTGGAGCGGTAGGCAATTTTCGGCTCGTAAATCCGCTTCGAAAACTCCTGCCATATGCTATAAGGAAGCTCCACCCGAACACCCACATCCACCTGATTGTTAAACAATTGGATTTTATTTTTCTTGCACCAGGCCGAGAAAAA
The DNA here is from genome assembly GCA_964611385.1 of uncultured Defluviitaleaceae bacterium. GTDB lineage: Bacteria > Bacillota > Clostridia > Lachnospirales > CAYPQA01 > CAZSXS01. The sequence continues at coordinate 40,029 of CAZSXS010000011.1, read as the reverse complement.
GCTGCTGCCTGCCCGACCAACGGCAAAGATAATTTTGTCAGCGTTTATATCATAGCTATTGTCATTTTTTAGCTCCTTGCAGGAAATGGTTTTAGAAGAAAGCGCCACGTCCTCCACCAAGGTATCCGTAATGATGTCTACCTTGTCCCGCAAGAACTCAATAATATGGTGCATTGTTTCAAAATTGGCGTCAGTACCAAGATGCTTCAACTCAGCCTGGGCCATGTGCAAGTCATGACGAAGACAAAGGGTTTTTAATTCGTTGTCTGGCTGGTAACGTTCTGTCGTTGCGCCGAACTTGACCAGAATCTCGTCGGCTTGCTCAATGTAGCTCATCAGAACAGAAGGCTCCAAAAAATCCGTCAGCCAACCGCCGTATTCCGTGGTAATGACATACTTACCATCCGAAAAGGCACCGGCGCCGGCCATCCCCTCCATGATAGCACAGGAGGCACACTTAATGCATTTGTTTGTCTTCTTCTGAATAATGGGGCAAACCCGCTTTTTCAGTTCATGCCCCTTTTCAATAATGCAAATTTTTTTCCCAGAAAGCAAATGATTCTTTTCGACCAAGCGGTAGGCTGTCATAATGCCGCCGATGCCGCCGCCGATAATGGCTATATCATACTTCATATTTACCTCCACACAATAAAAGCGGCAAAGTTTACCACCCCATAGGATGGAACCGCCGCCAATTTTAGTTATTTTTCTTCATCTGGAATGTATTCGATTAGCTCGTCCAATCTGCATTTGAAAACCTTACACATCTTGTCCAAGTGCCTAATATCCACCCTCTTGACATCCTCGTAATACATTTTCGATATCGTACCTGGCCGAATTCCTGTTTCCTCAGAAAGCTTCTTTTGTGTCATTTTCTTTTTTCCTAGCAAGTCAGAAAGCTTAACCTTTATCATAAAAATCCCCCTCCAAGACAAGCAGCCTTAATTTGTTGTACCAGCTTCGTCTGATTGTTGGGTTGCTTCCATGCCGGTTTCGCTATCGGAACCTTCTATGCCTTCAGTGCTATCTGCTCCGTCAGCCTCATCACAACGATCTGCTTCTTTCTTGGAAAGGCTAACCTTTTTGTTTTCAAGATCAATATCCAGTACCTTCACATTGATGATTTGACCGATGCTAAGCTCATCTTCAGGCTTCACAACGTGCTTGTTGGAAATCTGAGAAATATGAACCAGTCCGTCAATCCCATCCTCCAGCTCAACAAAGACACCAAAAGGAACCATGCGAACGACCTTACCAGTGACTACTTCGCCAATGGGGTATTTTGTTGAAACAGTTTTCCATGGGTCGTTGTTGATATCCTTTAAGGTGAGGGAAATCTTGCCCTTGTCCTTATTGAAATCCAGAACTGTGACAGTGACAGAATCGCCCTCTTTGAGGACATCTGTTACCTTTTTAACTCTGCTCCAAGCAAGCTCGGATATGTGAATAAGTCCGTCAATACCACCCAGGTCAACAAAAGCGCCGAAGTCTACAATGCGGTTAACTAAACCTTTCATTTGCTTTCCGACTTCAATGTTGGTAAAAACTTGCTCTTTTTTCTCGTTGATCTCCTTAGTAGCCAGAGCCTTTCTGCCGGCAATGAAGCGCCTTTTCTTTCTGTCAAATTCCAATATGTTAAAATCATATTCTTGCCCGATGAAGCCGCTTAAGTCCTCCACGTATCTATTTGTAACCTGAGAAGACGGCACAAAAACCCGCATGCCTTTAATGCTGGCAATTAATCCGCCCTTGACAAGCTCAGTATATTTACCTTTGATAGGAGTTTTATTATTAAAAGCCTCTTCTATGGCATTAAATTTGGATTGGGACTCCAGTTTCTTTCTGCTCAAAAGAACATTTCCGTCACCATCATTGACGCGTACGACAAAAACCATAATTTCATCGCCAGGCTTTACGACTTCAGCCGGGTCAACATCTGGGCTATCGGAAAATTCGTTACGCGGAATGACCCCGTCCGATTTGTACCCCAGATTTACCATAACCTCGCCGTTTTGCACATTAATAACGGTTCCCTTGACCAAGTCTCCTGTATGCAGGGATACAAATGACTCGTCAAGCATTTCCTCAAAAGATTGACTTACGGTGTTTTCAAACTCGCTCATCCTAATAACAGCCTCCTTTATTAAAGACGAAGGCGTCGAAGCCCCCGCCGTTACTCCAATTTTATCATTAATCGTGAAAATATTCAACTCTAAATCAAAAATTTTATCAATTTCTTTTAAATTTTCTATTAATATTGTTTTTTTGCAATTATTTTTGCAGATATTTATCAACTTTTTCGTGTTTGAACTGTGCCTATCGCCAATGACGATCATCCCATCAACCCTCTTTGAAAGCGCCTTTGCTTCCTCCTGACGGCGGATGGTTGAGTGGCAAATCGTCTTGTGAACCTCCATGTCAAGTCCTAGGGTCGTCAGCCTATCCAATATTTTTTCATAAAGTTCCTCGTCACAGGTGGTTTGTGCGACACAAAGATAGCAGTCGTGCCTATTGAGGAAAGGCAAATCTTTGTACAAATGCGAGTCCAATTCTTCCAAGGATCCAATGCAAATGTGATTATCTTGTGCAAAGCCACAGGTTCCGATAACCTCAGGGTGCTTACTGTCTCCGATCAGGATGACCTTTTTGCCTTCCTGAGTGCTTTGTTCAACCAGCTTATGAATTTTAATCACATCCGGACAAGTACAGTCCAAATAACGTAAGCCTTTTTCTCTCAGCTTTTGATAAACCGTTGGCCCTACCCCATGGGAGCGGATTAAAACTTGCTCCTCCTTTAGTATATCCAGGTTTTCACAAATTTTAACCCCTTTTTCTGCTAATTCATCGGTAACCGTTTTGTTATGGATAATTGGGCCGTAGGTCACCGTATTGGTTCCTGCACAGTCATAGGCCATCTTTACAGCCCTTGCAACGCCATGGCAAAATCCTGCTGTTTTTGCAACCAGTATTTCCATTCGAACCTCCGTTATTTTCTTACCTCTGCCAACTTAGCGATTTCAGTCATCAAATTTTCCATAAATTCAGAAAGGGCCTCGCCTTTTAGCTTTTCGCCTTGGTTGATGTAAACTGGTTTTCCAATGGTCACATAAATTTTCGAAAACAATTTATAATTGGTTTGAATTCCTACCGGAACAATGGGTACGGAAGCCATTTGTGCAAAAAGGGCAGCACCTGCTTTTGCACTTTTGCTGTCCATTTCCTTGACACGGGTTCCCTGAGCAAAGATTCCCATTAATTTTCCTTCCTTTAAGAAGGCGACCGCCTTTTTAAAGGAGGTCATGTCTCGGGCATTACGGTCCACCGGAAAGGCTTTTATATTAGTAAGAATCCATGCAGAGAATTTGGTTTTAAAGAGTTCCTTTTTTGCCATAAAGTAAATGTGCCGCCTTATGGTGATGCCCAAAGTGATCGGATCAAAGTTACTGATGTGGTTGGAGCAAACAATTGCTCCGCCCTCAGGAATGTTTTCGGATCCGGTTATTTTTATGCGAAACAGAATATTCATAAAAATAAACAGCATTCCCCTTGCAAAACCGTATAGCATCATTTCCTTCCTTTCTAAAGCAATCTGTGTGCAACAAGTGAGCCGCGACCAGAATATCGGCGTCAAGAGCAAAGCAAGCTATACTTGAATGTGCACTTGTATCATTGCACGTTCCTACCACTACATACGCACGCCCAAGCCACAGAAGGGACACTGCCCTACACTCGTGCTAATCGCAAGCCGTTTAGGGTGGTATCCCTTCTGTGGCTTTCATCAGATCGCTTTGTGCAATTGTACTCGTTTGTAGTATAGTAATCAATGGCTTAACTTTTGCTAATTGGCTGCTATGAACCCTGCTTCTCTAGCCATTTGCACAATCCTATCCTTTACCTGTTCAATGCTAAGGCCGTCGGTATTCAACAAATAAGCATCCGCTGCTTTTCTGAGGGGGGATTCCTCGCGATTCATGTCCCGATGATCTCTTTCGACTATTTCCTTTTCCAAGGTCTCAAGGGAGCTTTCACCATCAAGGGGCAAGCCTCTTTCTATGAGTTCTTTCATGCGGCGTTGAGCTCGCTCCCTTGCACTGGCATCCAGATAAATCTTCACCTGGGCATTGGGGATGACAACTGTACCGATATCTCGTCCATCCATGACGACACTATTGTTTTCAGCAACAAATTTTTGTATGGCTACTAGCTTTTTTCTCACACTACCTACTGCTGCCACCAAGGAAGCAGCTTTTGCGATTTCCTGGCTTCGGATTTCAGCTGTTACATCCTCTCCGTTCAGAATAATCACCTGCTTGCCCTCACGATAAGAAAGCTCTATGTTAATGGGGTCAAGGTCACTTTTCTGAATACTGGATAGGCCCTCATATGTGTACTGGCGTTTGTTTAAAAAGTAGTAGCCAATAGCCCGGTACATTGCTCCAGTATCTACATATATAATAGAAAGTTCTGCAGCAGCGAGCTTAGAAACTGTACTCTTTCCGGCTCCACTGGGTCCGTCTATGGCAATAGCAAAGTTTTTCATTTAATCCTCCGGTTAAGGACTTTCTAAAACCGTGGGGGACGAAGAGTTGGCCAACGAGTTGGCCGGAAAACTTTTTCAAATGACGAAAAGAGTTTTCCTCTCCACCACCCCCTACCCTCACCTTTCAAAAAAGCCGGAAATAGGTGTGGAAACTGAGCCCACGAAAATTTATAGAGAGCCTTTTATTATGATCAGTTTAAGATTAGTTCTGATTTTGATTCTGACTTCGGCACTTCGTTTGAGTTTGGTATTCGGCATTCACCGACGCTTATCTTCACTATATTGGAAGTATATATCAATCAAACATTGTCGTCAACATTTTTCTGTTCTTTTGTGTGTTCTTGTGTCTTCTATTGATTCGGTTAAAACCTGTCAAAAGCAAAAAAATCCCTCGGGGGTCCGAGGGATTTTGAGTTGGCATTTTTATCTTATGACAGCACTTTTTCCGGCCAAGTGGCCGGTGGAAAAAGCAATCTGTAAATTATAGCCTCCGGTTAGAGCGTCCACGTCCAGAATCTCTCCAGCAAAGTAGAGATTCTGAATAAGCTTGGACTCCATGGTGGAGGGGTCCACCATGTCAACTGAGACTCCTCCTCTTGTGATAACCGACTCGTCATAGCCTGATGCTTTACTTAAGGTCAGGTCGAAAGACTTAAGGATTTTCACCAGGCTGCTTCGTTCTCCCTGGGTAATCTCGTTTACCTTTTTATCCGGCGGTATGCCACAACACTGAATCATGACAGGAATTAATTTTTGTGGCAAAAGCTCGTCCAGAGCATTCTTAAAATCTTTATTGATATACTTACTGAAATCCCGAAGGACTCTTGTGTCCAGTTCTTTTTCCGAAAGAGCAGGTTTCAAGTCGATGGAGAGAGTGAGCTTTAGGCCGGGCTGATCTAGGCTGTCCAAAAGGTGGGCACTGGCGCTTAAAACAACTGGGCCGGATACGCCGTAGTGGGTAAACAGCATTTCGCCGAAGTCTTTATACAGCACCTTCCCGCCTGTCTTTTCCTTCTCCGTCGCCCGAACCGTAATCTGCACATTCTTTAAGCTCAAACCCTGCAAGTCCTTTACCCAGGCCTCCTCAGTATGCAGGGGCACCAGGGAGGGGCGAAGCTTGGTGACTGTGTGGCCGGTAGCCCGAGCAAATTTGAAGCCATCGCCCGTGGAGCCGGTTGCCGGATAAGAAAGGCCGCCAGTTGCCAAGATGACGACATCTGCCTCATAGACCTTGTCGGCCAGAACCCCTTTAACCTTACCGTTTTCCGTCAGGATCTCTTTGACTGGATTGTTCAGTTTCACCTTGACCGAAGGTTCCAGGGCCTTAACCATGGCTTTAACAATGTCGCCAGACTTATCCGAGCGAGGAAACACCCGATTGCCCCGCTCTGTCTTCAAGGGGACACCATGGCATTCAAAAAACTCCTTCGTCTTGTCACTGCCAAAGGAGTAAAAGCTTGAATACATGAAATACGGATTACTTACTACATTTTCAATCAGCTCGTCAGGCGGGGCATCGTTGGTCACATTGCAGCGTCCTTTCCCCGTGATGAAAAGCTTTTTGCCCAAGATTCCATTCTTTTCGAACAGGGTCACGCTACAGCTTTCCATCGTCGAAACAGCCGTTGCTGCTGCCATCATGCCCGCCGGGCCACCACCGATCACAATCAGTTTTTTCATTAAAATCCCAGTTCCTTTGGTATAATAATCACGTTTAAGCGTCCGGGGAATTTTTTCCCGTGGTTGACTATGCCCACAACGTTACACATGCTTTGCGGATCACAGCAATCCATGCATCTTCCTGTTTCTACACAGGGGGTTTTGTGGCCGTTACGCAGAGCGTTCATAGGAGCGATCTTCTTCAGTCTAGCCATGGCTTCGTCCAGATTCTCCACTACCTTATTAACCCCTGTGACAATGATGACCTTTTTCGGTCCGAACAAGACGCCGGCTGCCCGGTTTCCGGAGCAATCCACATTTACAAGCTGTCCCTGTCTGGTAATAGCATTGACCCCAGTGACCAAGACATCAGCTACCATACCTTGACGATAGATTTCCTTAGTTTCCTCAAAAGGAATTCTTTGATACCGATCAAGAAAGCGATACTCTCCGTTTCGAAAATGCTCTATCAAATCCATGAGTTTCAAGGTTTCGGAACCGCCCATAGCCACACTGGATCCCAAGGGGATCATGCCCAAGAGCATTTCCTTGGCCTTTTCTACGCTTTCAGCATAAGAAGCGCTATAACCCTTCTCATTTAAAATCTCAATCGTTTCCCTTGCAATATGTTCATTTTGCCAATCCTTGTAGTTCATAAGTATCTCCTCTAGTCAATATGTTATTCTTTTAATTTTTGTTTGCTTTTGTTGCCATATTTGTTTGTACTCAGTTACGTTTAGCTTTGCAAAGCCGCCGCCCAATACAGCAGAATTTATCCAAGTTGAATGATGGTGGCTTGGTAAATGTTTAAGAGATTGAGTATAACCACTTCATAAATGCATTTTTAATACTCACATCGTCCTTCTCATTTTCATAATCCAGCTCAATGTAATTGATCCGCTCATTAATATTTTCCAACATGTGAGCATCTGAGGACTGAATCACCTTCAGCTTTCGCATTAGGAGGCGCTTGTTCTTTTCCAGAAAGTCTTCCTTATCTGTCATCATGGAGACTTCAATGGTATTTACATCCAAGTCAGGGGCAATAAAGCCAAGGTTCGACAGAATGCTGTATGAGCTTCTATCCACATGCGCTGGGATGGCTACGCCCTCATTCGCCTTTACCAACCGAATCAAGCTTTCGAGATCCAGGCTGGAGGCTGTTACCAGCAGGTAGGGATAGGTACCTGTTTCATCATCCTCACTGTCCAAAAAGCTCTGTGCGCCGAAAATATCGGTATTCACGGGGATTTGCGGCAGGGAGGCCAACACCACGGCTTCCACAGCCTTGGCTTTTTCCATGTTTGGGAAAAGGCAAACCACATGGATTTCCTCGGCAGTCTCCACCTCCATGCCCGGAATGACCACCAGTCCAGTATCCTCTGCCGCTTTCAGAACAGAAGCCACATTTCCACAACAGTTATGGTCCGTGATGGCGATGATATCCAATTCTTTGATGAGACTCATGTTGACAATATTATTTGGGGTCATGCTCTCGTCGCCGCAGGGTGAAAGAGCCGTATGGATATGAAGATCATAATAAAATCTCATAGAACATTCCCGCTTAACTCAATCAATTTTTTCGCCGCATGGAAGGCGGACAGGGGGGTAGAGAAGACAGAAATTTCCTCATTGGTGGCCTTTTCAATGGTATTGGCATCCACCTCAGAATTTTCGCAGACGATGATACAGCTTACCCCCGTCAAAAGCGCAACCGCCACAATATTAATATGTCCCTGAATGGTCAGCCAAGCATTACCCTCCTTGGCCTTCCCCATGACCACACTTAAAAGGTCACCGATATAGATATCAGTGATCTCCTTATCCTCGTCAATTTGATTCAACAGCTTAAAGTTCTCGTCCAAATTCGTTAAGTTCATGAATACCCTCCATTCAATATTAATGAAAAAGCTAAGGCCCCCCATCCTCTTCTTTCAAAAAAACCGACATGAGGGGAATATGCTCCACAGGAAATTTGGGAAAGGTGTATATAATACTCTGCTCTTTGTTTAATGTAAGTCTATTGACCTCGAAACAATGCATCATACGCCTTAACAGCTTCACGGTTCAGACTATCGTTATAGATTGAGGATTCGTAAAACCTCCCGTGAATGTTATTTAGATACCCTGTTTTTAGTTCCATAGCCATAAAAGCAGGATAATTACTCCCATTGCAGTCAGTGATCCCAAAGGTAGCCGCTTCAACAAATCCAAACTGCGGATAATATTCGGGGCGGCCAAAAAAGAGAATTGCACCATAACCCAGCGCTCTGGCTTTGCTGATGGATGTGCGCATAAGGATTTTCCCAACGCCCTTACGCTGATACTCCGGCTGAACACTCAAAGGGCCAAAAGTCAGCACGGGTACCCTTTGATCATCCGGTGTCAAAACGTGCGCATTGCTATAAATAATATGTCCAACGATATGCCCATCCACTTCGGCCACAAGGCTCAGTTCCTTTATGCCATCCTTTTCGCGTAAAGCATGAACCATCCAATGCTCGAAAGGGCACCCGATACCCCCTCTTTCAATGCGTCCAGGATATGAGAACGCTGCACGGGTGATGAGTTCTACACGATGATGATCGCTTTCCGTTTCAATCCTTACATCAACATCCAAAACGCTTACCTCCGTTTCTCATCTTCAGTTTCGTCTCTTAAAATCCTTGTTTGGCTCAGTATATATGAGGCTGATTCCTCTGCAGTTTTGTTACTTATGTCGACTTTTGGATATTCGAGTTTTTCATTCAAAAAATTCCCTTCCATCACCTACAAGAAGCAATCTTTCAAAATGAAGATGCTTGAAATCAATCACAAATGATCATCTTTCTTATTCCGCTCCAACCAAATCGTAAGCGCCTTGTTCAACTTAAACAAAACAATAACAAACAGGATAAACGCAAAGATCAAAAACAGAAGCATCAAAGTATTAAAAATCTGAAATCCAAATAACAACGCCACTCGACTTCCACCTCCCTGCCTTTATAAAAAACTCCCACCCCATATCATAACCCCTCCAACGTCGGCTTTTTGAAAAAAGGGGTGGAGGGGCAAAGGTCTTCGCACATCTTTACTTCACCTTAGCAATCGTCTGGGGGAGCTTGGCAGAGAGGTTGACCATGTCCTCCGCCAGTTGCTTGACCTTTTTTCTGAGCATGAATACGCAGTCTTCAATGTTGGCTTGCCCTCGAACAATGTCCTCAGCCAAGGCCTGACAGGTGGGCGCCCCGCAGGACCCGCAGTTGATGGCCGGTAGCCCCTCTACTAATCGCTCCATCTCTTCTAGCTTTTTGAGTGCTAGCTGCATGTCTTCATCCAGCTTTAAAGCTGTTAAGGGACGTATGGGTTCCGTGAAATTGTAGTCCAACCCTTCTTCGTTGAAGTCGATCTTGCGCTTTTTGTCTTCATCCATCGTCTTGATGATGGACTCAATGCGCCGTATCCGGTTCTTGCTGACAAAGCTGTTGGTGGTTGTCAATGGCCCCCCCACACAGCCACCCGTGCAGGCCAGGCCTTCTATGAATTCCATGTCTGATAGTTGCCCGTTTTCTACTTCCTCTAATACCGCAATGACGTTTTCTACCCCGTCTACTGCTATGGCGTTCTCTAGCTCTACACCTTTGCTTTCGCCGCCTGTGATGGCCCAGTCCATGCCTTCCTTCTTGCATTGGATCAGATTTTCTACCGTCTCCAAATGATTTACCTTGTGCCGTAAAAGTAAGTAGACCTCGGACATGGAAATTACGCCGTCTATCTCTGATTTCTCAACACCCAGGGGAGAGCTGACATAGGAATTTTTAGCTGCACAAGGACTGATGAAGAATACCCCTATATCCTCTCGCTTAAGGCCTTCACTTGCAAACTTTTCCGTAAGATGATCCTTGGCCAAACGAGCAGCAACTTCCACCGGTGCCATCAAGGGCAGTATATTGTCGATCAGGGAGGGAAAGCGCATGGCGATAAGCCGGACGACTGCCGGACAAGCAGAAGAGATCACTGGCTTTTTGTATTGTCTGCTTTGTAAAAATTCCTTGGTGGCTGCTGTCACCAGTTGTGCTGCATAGGATACTTCGTAAACTTCGTCAAAGCCCAATTTCTTGATGGCCGTCAGTATGACATTCACGTCTGTGATTTTTTTAAACTGTCCATAAAGCGCCGGTGCCGGTATGGCTACGGTGTACTTGAAGTCCTTGATCATGGACATGCCTTGCGTAGTAGCTTTTTTGGCATGGTTTTCGCAGACCTTGATGCATAAGCCACAGTCGATACACTTCTGCTCAATGATCATGGCTTTGCCGTCGCGCACTCGAATGGCTTCTGTTGGGCATCTTTTGATACAGTCGGTGCAGCCAATGCATTTGTCTGTGTCCAACTCCACCGAATGAATGTTGCTCTTCATCTTCATCCCCCCTGCCTCTTATAATAATACCGTGATTTCTACCGTTGTTCCTACCCCCAGCTCCGATGTGACATTTAGAAAATCGGAATTTTTCTTCATGTTTGGCAAGCCCATACCAGCCCCAAAACCCAAGTCCCTGGCTTCGTCCGAGGCAGTCGAGTAGCCCTCCTGCATGGCCAGATCAATGTCCGGGATACCGGGCCCTCTGTCCTTTAATACAATTTTGACTTTGTCGGGCTCTATGTCAACGTCTATGTCTCCGCCATTGGCGTGGATGACCATGTTAATTTCGGCTTCGTACATACTGATGGCGATCTTTCGGATCAAGTCAGCCGGTATGCCCAGTTGCTTTAAGATTTTTTTCAGGTTGCCGGAGGCTTCCCCGGCCTTTATGTACTCTTTATCAATCACATCATAGTGTATCTTCACCCGAATCCTCCCCTAAACCATTTTTGTACAACTTTCCGCAGGCAATGAACATAGGGTAGTCCGTGGTCAGAATCACCAATCCCTTTTCCTCAGCCAGCTCCAAAATCTCGCTGGTAGGCTTTTTGCCCCGAACAAAGACGATGGCTTTGATATCCATCATTTCGGCGGTTCTCACCACTTGTGGGTTCATCAGACCTGTCAGCATCACTACCTTTTCCTTTGAAAAGGCCAACACATCGCTCATCAAGTCCGAACCGCAGGCAGATAAAACATTTTCCTCCAAGTTTTCAAGGCAAGTTAAGGCCTCAGCCTTTAAAATTTCCTTCACTTCGATTAACTTCATATAGTCCTCCTATTTATTTGAGGGTCTTTCTAAAGCCGTAGGGAGTTATAGATTATTCTACGAAAATTTAGAAAGAGCCTTTATTAAAATGCATTTTGCTTATTCAACCTTGCAAATAGTGCCTTTGCTGTGACATAGGCCTGTTCTTCGGATTCGTTTCGTTCCTTGGGCAGATATTCGTTGATTTCGAAGGAGTTCCGGATGATCTTCCGGGCTTCCTTCAGGTCTTTGATCTCACCCAGGGCTATGAATTGCAGGGAAACATTGCCAATGGCTGTGGCTTCTACAGGGCCTGCATAGACCTTACAGCCTGTAAAGTCCGCTGTCAACTGATTGAGCAAGCCATTTTGGGCGCCGCCGCCGATAATATGGATCTTTGGAATCTTCTTTCCGGTCAGCTCCCTCAGAAGGCCAATCACTTCATTATATTGAAAGGCTAGGCTTTCAAAAATACAGCGAGCAATCTCCCCAGGGCTTTCTGGGATTTCCTGTGCAGTGTCCTTACAGTAGCTTTGGATTTCTTTAATCATATTCTTGGGATTCAAGAAGCGCTGATTGTTGGGGTTAATCAAGGCCTTGAAGGGTTTCGTTTCCAAGGCCAGTTCAACCAGCTCGCCAAAACTATATTGATTGTAGATCCGCTGAACCTCCTGAATTAACCAAAGGCCCATGATGTTTTTTAAGTAGCGGAAGGTATCACAGACACCACCCTCATTGGAATAGTTGTATTTTCGAGAGAGACTGTCGGTTCTGGGCTCCTTATTCTCCATGCCTAAGAGGCTCCAGGTGCCAGAGCTGATGTATACATAGTCGTCAGAAGAATCCACATCGCCGCTATAGTCCAAGGGCACAGAAGCCACAGCTGAGCCGGTATCATGGCAAGCTGGTGAAATAACCTTGGGCTTATCCAATCCAGTTAGGGTGCATAGCTCTTCGGTAAGTTCCCCAATCACGGTACCAGGTTTAATGATTGTTTGGAAGCAAACAGGATCAAAGCCGGTAAGGGCAATCAACTCCTGATCCCAATTCTTTTCTTTCACGTTATAGAGTTGGGAGGTAGACACAATCGAAAACTCCGCAGTTTTTGAGCCAGAGAGTCTATAGTTTAAATAATCGGGCAGCATAAGAAGGGTTTTAGCCTTTTTCGTGACTTCTGGGTCGTCCTGAGCATGTTGGAAGAGTTGGAAAATCGTATTAAACTGCATCACCTGAATACCGGTTTTCTCATAGACGCTTTCCCTGGAAATCTTCTCAAACAGCTTTTCGGGCGTATGATCTGTTCGATGATCGCGGTAGGCATACACGGGCAAGATGGGTTGATCCTTTTCGTCTAGGAGGACATAGTCCACACCCCAAGTATCCAGTCCGACAGACCTCACATCGGAAGCGGCTTGTGCAAGACGCTCACCTGCGATCTGCAAGCCCTTCTTAATATTTTCCAAGAGGACTTCCGTATCCCAAGTACAGGTGCCATCCAGTTCGGTCATTCTATTCTTGAAACGGAAGGCCTCCTCAAGGGAAATCTTTCCGTTTTCAAGGCTTGCTACAATGACACGTCCACCGGACGCTCCCAGATCAACTGCAATACATTTCATATGTTACCTCCAATAATAATAGTGTCTTTTTTAAATCGTCCCTTTAATACGTACCGCTGCCTTCATCTCCAGCCCGGTTCCGTAGTCTAGTTGCCTTGGTTCGTATTCTTCGTTTTCGCGCTGCCGGGTGTATAGGTCGTTGTCCCAGGAGGCTTTTTTGCTGCGCTCAGGTGATCTCCAAGGTCGAATGGCCCATTGATAGCCCCGGAAGGGATCTCTGGTCTTGTTCATGTTTTCCAGAATCAGGTCGTGGAGTTTTTCTTTGACTTCGGTGTAGCGCTCGTCGTTAATCAGGTTGTGTAACTCATCCGGGTCTTCTTGGGTGTCATAGAATTCGTCTGTCTGATCCAGTAGATAGATGGAGAGCTTATAGGCCCCATCCGTTACCGCCCGCATTGGCTGGAAGCCACCGAATCCATCATGGTCAATTTCATAGCGAGAGAATTCCAGAAAAGCATAGTCGTCCATGCGTCCGTTGGTCTGTAAGGCCTCCAGTACGGACTTGCCCTCCATCAACTTGGGCACCGGCAAGGACATATATTCCATAATGGTGGGGGCAAGGTTGATGTGAGATATGGGCGTATCATTGACCACATTGGCTGGAGTCTTTGCCAAACTCCCACCTTTAATGATCAAGGGTACTTTTGCAATCTCATCGTACACACAAGGGCCCTTGGCATAAATGCGGTGAGACATAAGTGCGTCCCCGTGGTCGGAGGTGTAAACAACCATGGCTCCGGGGCAGTTTTTCTCCACGGCTTGAAGGACACGGCCGATTTCGCTATCAATAAAAGACTGGCAACCAAAGTACAGTTGGTTTTTGATAACAACATTCTTTCGCTCTTGCTCCAATGTTTTCCCCGACCAAATTTTCTGCAACTCCGGTTTGTTGTCTAGGCTGTCATAGACGTTGGGGGAGACGGGAAACTCATAGTCCTTGTACATAGAGGCATACGGCTCGGGGCAGAGGAACGGGCCATGAGGTTCGTCATAGGAAACGACAAGGAAAAAATCTTCACTGTTGAACTTTTCCAAAAAGTCAATAGCTCGATTTGAACAGCGATGCCCATAGGTAAAGCTCGCCTCAATGCCCCCATCTTTTAAGGCTGTCTCCGGTTGACGAGACTTATAGCGTTCCTCTGGGCTTAACTCGTATAAATAGTTCCGCATGTCATACCAGTAGTTCTCGTCCCAGCCGTCGGGGCAACGACCCAGGCCGAAGTAATCTCCGCCGTCCAGATGCCATTTTCCTATGTAAGCCGTATGAATCTTGTGATCCCGAAGCCGCTGCCCTATGGTTTTGATGTTGTCCCCCAAGGGCATACTGTTGCCCCAGCTTCCGTTGGAGTGTGAAAACTGCCCAGTGAACAGCGCACTTCTGGCCGGTCCGCATACCGGCTGCGTGGTATAGGCCTTATTGAAGCGGATCCCTTCCGAAGCCAGTTTGTCAATCCAGGGAGTTTGGATGCCTTCCCGATAGCAGCTCACCATGTCGTAACGGGTCGAATCGGTCATAATGAATACAACTTGCCTTTTTTCCGAAGTTTTACTTTGTTTTTCGCACATAGGTCCTCCAATCTGAATTAGACTCAGACACGTTGCCAAAAAAATTTGGTAACTCTTTATAGAAAAAGTAGAATGTATTTTTCATGAGTATAGCATTATTTCACCATGAGTTCAAGGCGTTAAGAGGCTCTACAAAAAAATCTTGCAGTCTCTACTGGTGAGTCCCTCTAAAACTCTCTTACAAAATTGGAGGCGAGGAGATGATCCGATGGAAATTTAGAAAGAGAGAAATACAAAAAACCTTGAGTCATTACGATCAAGGCCTTTGTCAGGAAAATAATGAGGACGGCGATTATTCTTCACAATTGCCGTCCTCGTTTTTTTCTCTAAAAGCATGTTTAAAATCTTTCAATTTCAACCAAAATGTTATATAATCTCGGCAAAAACGAAAGGAAAGGAAAAGAATATTGAGAGCAAGTTATCCGAACGATATAACAAGAGAAGCATTTGAGGTAATAAGATAAAGGTTTTGGTAGACGGTGCATATACAGGCATGAACTTTTTCAATCGTATTAAGAAATTGATTGGAGCGGACAAGCTAAAAAACCTCCATCCATTCTTTAATCAGGAATGGATGGAGGTTTTTGTTTACCTAGAACCAACTTTTCAGTTAGTATGTCATAAATTTCATCACGAGGCGTTTCACTATTATGTATCCAAATCTTGCAGTTACGCATACAATTACTGTGCGACTTTTTTAGTATAATGCGAATTTTTTTAAAGAAAACAAGAGAATTTACTTTTTCGAATTTTTCGATTTCTTCGCAAGCAAAATCATCTAATACTTTTTGTTTAAATGCTCCGTAGTATTCATATGTTACCCCTTTTGCAGAAATGATGATGCAATGTTCTCTTAAATCACTTAAAAGAATGATAAAACTGCTAAATCCAAGTGCGAATAGCCAACGCAAAAAATAATCTATGGTTGGGGATCTGTCATATCCAGGTATATTTTCAATGATAACTACACTGATCATCAATAATAAAGACATGCTTATTTTTATTGATATCAAGATTTTGTTACTGCCAAATCGTAATTCTGAATCTTCGCTACTCATAGTATCATCACACTACCTTATTTTATTCAGTTGCTGCTAAAGAAAATGCCATCTGTTTCTGCGCTAGATGCGATAATATCACCATACTTAGGTGATAGAGTCTCTTTAACCTCAGTAATAGTAGGTTCTAAATCAATTGAACCCTCTATGAGTCTGTAGGTGCCAACAAATGGTATTGCATATTCAAAAAGCCAATTCCCCCAATCGCCCAAATCATATTTGAAAAATTGACCAGTTACAAGGCTTTCAGCTATACCAACTACAGCGTTTAATGTAGGAACCCCGTTACTTGGTAATAAACCTTTTAAAAAGTTGGTAAGAAATGCCTTACCTCCAGTTACAGGCCCCCATAATAAAACCGTGAAAACATCTGCAGTTCCAGAAAGCATGATCCTAAACGACTTCCATGTGGCGCTTGCTATCAAATTGAATCTATGTTCATAATCCAAATCATCTAAGTCCTGTAATGTATAATGTATTTTAGTCTTTCCAATTTCAACATAACACTGCGTTTTTCCAAGTATAGCTAAAGTGCTGTCTGTATTAAAATAACCAGGTTTGAATGGACATTTAAATACATGAATGCCAATACTGGGAAAATAAAATCTTTTTAAAGGTAGGTAGAAATTCTCTGTAGTATTGGATTCATTGAGATCATTAATGCCATCACATATACCATTAATCGGTGCTTGTCAATTACATTACCACGCACATAAAACGTATGCGTGCCGCTAAAATCTGAGACCTCTGCTCGCATTTCTCTATTAGCTCCCCAGGAAATCGGAATTATATTATTTCTGATTTTCTCAAATTGAGCTTTATAGGTCGACTCATGCTCGGCTTTTGATATGACAAAATTGGACTCCCAAAATGTGCGTACAGGGTTGTTTAATATAACACGACTTGAACGTATTTCAGGGTCCCCGATTACTATATTGTAATGAGTGAGCTCTTTCAAGGATTCTATCATGAAAGTTTTATCCCAATTAAAATAATCAGAAATAAGAACAATTTTTCCGTCATCTGCAGTTAGACGCCTCTTACCACAAAAAACACTTAAAGCTAAATTTGAATCTAATTCTCGTACTGTAATAAACTTGTTTTTCATATTCTTTGAAAAGCCGATAAATACGTCAAAAAAGCTAAAGCAGACACCGAAGTATAAATGTCTGCTTTTCTTATGTTGCATATGAAATTTGTTAGCTACATTTGCCTTAGACTTACATTCAACGTCCATTATGCTTATTTTGATACGCTATCCTATCGTTGATTAAGTTTATACTTATTTATTGAAACCGCCATTATTGAAACGACAATCATAATGATAGATGTAATAATAACACCTGATGTAGTCCGATTAGTCATAATCGTAATCATCACTGCATCAATCATGCAGTGAAAAAGCACGCACAAAAATATGTTTCCCTTTGATATTTTATGAATTGCGCCCAGGGCAAAAGTAATTCCAAATATATTTATTACGTTCCATAAAAATGTCTCACTTATTCCCAGAGGGATATGCCATAATATATGAATTGGGGCAATAATTAGACATGAAAATAAATATCCGAATTTCTTATTCAACTCAGATTGCAAAATATATCTCCAACCGGCTTCTTCCATACCTGCGCCCGTCAACAATGCTGCGGGCGTGTAGATGAAAAACATGTATATGGGATTTACTTTATTCAAACCGGAAGTCAATACCATTGAAACCATATAGACAATAAGCAAGGCTACGACAAACAAGTAATTATAGATAGACGTTTTGACTGTAAAGATATTTTTCAACCATTCTTTCATTCCTGATACTTCTTTGTTTTTTCTTAGTATGACATATGAAGCGATGGCTGGTGACCAGTTGCCAATTATATAAGTCACATATAGAAAAGCATATTTGTCAAGCGTAAATCCAAACTGTTCACATAACGCCAATCCGCCCCAAAAAATGAGCATGATAGTAAAGGTTAATACTGTAAATTGAATCACTACATTCTTGTTCAATGCTTTCCTCCGATAATATAAATTAAGCATAGCCTTTCAAAAACAGAATGGCTGTAACTAAGAAAACTTAATCTCTGGCACATATTAGATAATGTCAATAACTATGTGTCGGAGGGGTTTTTACGTCCGCGTTGCATAGTGCTTATACTTCAACTAATGTCCTTTATGTTTTTGCTTTCTCTTTAATTGTAGCAACTCAAATTTTCGCTCTTTTTCAGCTTCAACTTGGGCTCGATTATATTTTTTTCTTTCAAACTTATTTTGTTCTTGTTGCAAACGCAATGCCTCTTGTGCTTTCGTTCTCAATCCTGTTTGAGCTAACTGTTTGCTGATCGATTTTTGTACCCGTTTGGGATTTGTTTTGCGATTTAATTCTTTAAGTTCATTGACAGCAGGACTAAAGCGTAAATTTCCCCAATTTTGCAGTAGATAAGCGTAAACCTCATAATCTTTTGGTTCAGAACCAAAAACAACTCTTGATACTTCTAACTTACCTTCACAAATTCGTTCATAAGTGCCTACCCAGAATGGGTCTTCAAAAAACACTGTAATTTTGCATGAAATTGTACTACTCATTATAATTCCTCCTAATATTTAACACCAAGAACGGACAACCTTAGGAGGCAGGTTACTGACAATATTTTCAATATTGCGTCTGGACTACCAACCAGAACTGTGTTTTTATCTTTGTAATCTGTAACTTTATTTATTTAAAATTTTCTTAACTCAACGTCTATGATAATATAAATTCACCATGTTATTACTAAACCCCAAAGCCGACACAGCTAACGATTTTTAGGTTATATTGCGCTGCAACTAATACCGATACCCACGAAGAAGCGAGGAAAAGGAACAAATCACGGCGTTGTGCTTATACTGCGTACCAGATGAAGTAATGTAAAAACAATCAAATTGCTTTCCTTGCGAAGATCGGTTTACTCAACATGTAAATTACAATAGCTAATATCATACAAGCCGTTATTTGGATAAACGGATTAGAGTTGAAAATGATCAGGTTAAAAAAAACAAGCAGCCACGCCCGTAGTGCAGCAATAGGGATAAATACGCCGAGAATCGCAGCGATTATCGCATCCGTCATCCAACCGTACCATTTATCTTGCATAGCGGTGAGTGTATGGACGACAGACGCCAACAGAAAAAGAAACGCGAACTGTTGGATAAAAGCGATAACAGCGCCGTTTCCGAGCCAGCCAAATACTTCGACAACATCGACTGATATAAAATGATTGTCCATAAGCGCGTGGTTTTGCATGAACGCTTCAAAACTTGCATAATAACCTGTGCTGACCAGAAAACGCTCATATGTGTAGTATAAAAGCGTGTTGGCGATAGTCACCGCAACGGCCAGAATAGCGTAACATGATAAGCTACCCCAGAAAAAACCATCGCGTTTTCCACCGAGGTTAACGATTCTTCGGAAGTTTTTAGTTGGGATAAATACTGCAGCCATTATAATCAACAACCAAAAGTAGCTTCCGCTGCTGGGGCTGATTTGTTGGCCGGTGAGTCCTCTGGTGTAGGCAAGTATTGTATATACAACGTTTGAAACGAATATGACAGCAAAGATCAATGCCGTCACAAAATAAGGTGTTTTAATATTTTTCAGGTTCAATTTCGTTATTGCCCAAGCTTGCTTATTCATGACTTTTTCCTCCGACAATATTAATAAAGAAATCTTGTAAACTCAAGCGGTCAAGCGTTACGCCCTCCGGCGGCGTGATCCTGTCACCGTAGATATGAGCCGCCATCATACTGCCAGCCGTGGTTTTGCCGATGCAGTTGAGTCCGCCCAGCAACGGCAACACAATGTTTGCCGAGCCTGACAATGTATATGCTTTCTCGTCAATATCCTCAATACCGGCTTCTAAGAGAATACGCCCCTTATTGATGATGATAAGCCGTTCCGTCACCTTTGCTATTTCATCGATCAGATGTGTGGAAACGATGATGACGCGCGGATGGGCGTGGTAGCTTTCCAACAACAGCGTATTAAATTGGTCACGCATGATTGCGTCAAAACCGAGCGTCGGTTCATCAAGCAGAATGATTTTCGAGTTGTTCGCCAGCGTTATAATCGCTGTCAGCATGGTTTTCATGCCAAATGACAACTGCTTGTATTTCTTTCTTGTGTCAAGTTCAAACCGTTCTGTCATTTCATGCGCGAAATCACGGTCAAAATCTTCTTGCAATTCGGCAGCGGCGTCAATCAACTCGGATACCCTCATATTGAATTGAACCGAACCGCTTTCGATGAAATTTACGCTTTCCGGCATTTTGTCGGGTGAAATACGCCGGCCCTCAATTGTAATCACCCCGTCATTGGCAGCGATATGTCCGGCTATCAGCTTCATCAGTGTGGTTTTTCCCGCGCCGTTTCTGCCAAGGAGACAGTAGATTCCGCTTTCAGGAATGCGGAGTGAAATACGGTCAACGGCTGTTGTGCTGCCGTATTTTTTGGTTACGTTCTTAAAATCAATCATTTTTTGTTTTCTCCTTTATAAGTGTAATGAGTTCATCGGCTGAGATGTTCAGCCTATCGGCTTCGGCGAGAAACTCGACAAGGGAGGTTTCAAGAAAGGCATTCTTTCTCCGTTCAAAAATTTTCTCCCTTGCGCCCTCAGCTACACACATTCCGATCCCCGGACGTTTGTAGAGTACCCCGGCTTCGGTTAAACGGCTGATTGCTTTGACCGCCGTTGTCGGGTTTACGTTGTATACGCGGGAAATTTGCGTGGTGGAGATGATAAGGTCATCAACCTTGTATGTTCCTTTTATGATGTCATTTTCGATAATCGCTTGAATTTGTATAAAAACAGGCTGACTGTCATTCATTGAATCACCTCCAATAAAGCTTATTGGTTAGTGGCCAATACCAATAACCAACAACAGTGTAACATATGATTTTACGGTTGTCAACGTGGAAGACGAAAAAACCACCGCTCATTTTGAACGATGGAGCTAAGGGAAAAAGCGCTGAAGAAATAAAGCATTTTTCACTTGACAACTCGTCTATCAAAGGATATAATTAGAAAAAACAAATGCGAGTGTAGTTCAATGGCAGAACACCGGCTTCCCAAGCCGGATGCGTGGGTTCGATTCCCATCACTCGCTTTTTTCTACGTAAGCAATCAAAAAGCGGCTATGTTTTTCAGATACGAAAAACATAGCCGCTTTTTGATTGCTTCAAGCGTAAAGGGATAAAAAAGGAGACCCGTAAAAAATGTATTTCAAACCCTTTATTTACCATTGACATTTTTCATTTTCTATATTAATATCCACATGACTAAAAAATAAGTTTGGTCATATGAATTGAGAGGTGCAAGATGCCAAGATTTAATGAAAGTGAAAAGGCAATCATACAGGAAAAGTTGTATGGTGAGGGTGAACGCTTATTTACACAACATGGGGTTAAAAAGGTAACGGTTGATGACTTAGTAAAAGCAGCCGGTATCGCTAAAGGTTCTTTTTATGCTTTTTATTGCAATAAAGAACATCTGTATTTTGATATTGTAGGGCGACAGCAACAAAAGCTCTGGAGCGAGATGGATGCCTTTTTGAGATCAAACAATTCAGCACCACCGGTCGAATTAACAAAGAAGTGCATACTCTGGATGTTCTCACAGCTTACAAAGTACCCACTCTTACTACAAAACCACAGCGAAACAGCTGAATATCTATATCGCAAGCTGCCGCCAGAAGTTCTTGCAGCACATACTAGAGACGATAGCCTTGCAATAGAAAAATTGCAGGAATATGGCATCCGTTTTAAATGTGATATCGAAACGGCCACAAAGATTTTGCAAACAGTTGTTGTCAGTATCCTTAGCTTGCCAAAGGACACTGGGCATGACAGCAATAACAGCGCTGTCATAAATTTGATGCTGGATGGCATATTGAAGGAGATTGTAAATCATGAAAAAGATTAGCGTTCACGACGTCTACTTACAATATCCAGGGGCAAAGACGCAGACCATTCAGGGTATAAGCTTCGAAGTTAACAAGGGTGAAATCTTTGGCTTTCTGGGCCCTTCGGGTGCGGGCAAAAGTACCTTACAAAAGATTTTAACGGGTGTGTTGCGTAGCTATCGTGGCTCTGTCCTTGTTTTCGGCAACGAAATAAAAAACAGAACCAGTGACTATTATGAAAAAATAGGTGTGGGTTTTGAGTTTCCCAACTTCTACAGCAAATTTACGGCCTTGGAAAACCTTCAATATTTCGCTTCCCTTTACAAAGCAGATGCAACCGATCCTCTGAAACTTCTAAAGCAAGTCGGGCTCCAAAGTGATGCAGATAAAAGGGTCGGCAGTTTTTCTAAGGGCATGAAGATGCGGCTTGGCTTTGTGCGAGCTTTATTACACAATCCGGAACTGCTATTTTTAGATGAACCCACCAGTGGACTAGACCCTGCAAACGCAAGAACAATGAAAGACATAATCCTTGAGCAGAAAAGCTTGGGTAAGACGGTTATTTTAACTACCCACAATATGCACGATGCTGAAGAACTCTGCGACCGAGTTGCCTTTATTGTTGATGGAAAGGTAAAAGTCATTGATACTCCCCACGCATTACGGCAAAGCGATTCGGATACTAAAGTGAGCTACCGGGTTATCTCTAACGGAACCGAGGCAGAAAGAACATGCCTACTTTCAGAATTGAGCAGCGAAGCTGAGTTTCAAACGGCACTGCAAAAGGGTACTCTCAGAAGCATTCATTCAAAGGAACAAACACTAGAAGATGTGTTTATCGCACTCACAGGTAGGTGCTTACAATGAGGTTTCTGTCCGCACTGAAAAATGATATCCGCTATCAAGTGAAATATGGTTTCTACTTTCTATACACCTTTTTCACAGCGCTATATGTGGTTATCTTGATGATCTGCCCGAGTGAGTATAAAAAGCAGGTTGCCTCCATTATTGTCTTGAGCGACCCAGCAATGCTTGGCAGCTTTTTTATTGGAGCAATATGGCTGTTGGAAAAGGATGAAGGACTCCACAGCTACTGGAGTATTTCTCCATTGAGACCAATGGAATACATCCTATCTAAAGCGGTGTCTTTGGCGCTTATTTCTACGGTTTCAGCTGATCTGATCGTGCTATTTGGGTTAAGAGAAAGCACAAATTATTTTCTACTCTCCCTCGGTACATTCACAGGCTCAATGACATTCACAACCTTAGGGTTGATTGTGGCTTTCCAAGCTCGAAGTGTGAACCACTATATGCTGTTGGTCTCTCCGCTTGAAATAATTGTTACGCTTCCACCCATCTTAGCAGTATTCGGCATGACACATTCTATTATGGATATACTCCCTGGTATGGCATTATGGCGCATCATAAACCACACTATTGGCAGTACCAATCATGCAATGCCATGGCTGGTTTTGACACTTGTCCTTTGGTTTGGGCTTGTATTGCTCTTAGCTTACGGTCGCATTGCACAGGCCATGCAAGCTAAAGGAGGTGAAAAAGCATGAGGCAGACGCTACGTTTATTTGAAATAGGACTTCGCCAGATAAAGAGGGATGGGATGCTGCTTGTACTCTTGCCTGCTCCCTTTCTAATTGCATTCCTTTTTAAGTTTGGTATCCCTTATCTAAACAGTATACTAGAAGCTCGGTTTGCCTTTTCTCTTTTACCATGGTATGGTTTTGTGGATGGCTTGCTCATCTGCCTGTCGCCCATGTTTGTAGCCATGGTTTCCGCATTTTTACTGTTAGAGGAGAGAGATGAGGGCATAACCGGATTTTATCAGATCACACCAATGGGAGGTTATTCCTACTTAATGGCACGCATTGGATACCCGATCGCTTGTGCATTCATTATAACAGTGATTGCTGCAGAATTGTTTCATATCTCTAGGGTTTCTATACTCACAACTTTGGTCGCGTCATTAATTAGTGCGCTAGCAGGCCTCGTGTTAGGAATGGCGATTGTATCCATAGCTGAAAACCGTGTAGAAGGGCTTGCCGTATCGAAATTGATGGGAATCAGTTTTTTAGGACTTATTGCTGTATGGTTTATTCCTACGCCATTCACATATCTTGCTGCATTTTTGCCCTCATTTTGGATAGGGAAGCTCCTGGTGGATGGGGTTAATATAAGTTCCTTCTTGCTTGGGCTGCTCACCTGTATACTATGGATTATTATTCTTGTTAAAAGATTTTTAGGCCGAGTCGCTTAAGTTCCAATAAAGTAGCACATACTAACAAAACCAATGAAGCAGAGCAGAAAAAAGCCGAAGATGGGTGTAGGTTAATACCCCTCTTCGGCTTTTGCTTTGTTCTTACATCGGTTTTGCTATAACCCTTCTTCCATCCGTTGGATGTTCGAAAGCGCAATCGCTGCATTTCTCTTTAAGTTCTCCAGGCCCCTCCAATGAAAAGCCCTTTCCTTATATCGCAGATCATACTCATCCTTAGTCAATTTCAGTAGCCCTTCCAAATCCGGATAGGCCTCCTCAATGTCTGAAACCACAGAAGCGTAAGGCACATCCTTATTTAAAGGACAAACCTTCCTACATTCGTCACATCCGTAAATTCTTGATCCTAGCAGAAGCTTCTCTTCCTCTGACAGTTGACCCTTTTTTTGACTGATTGCAGAAAGACAGCGGGCAGCCACAAAGCCTTCCTCCGTAATTGCGGGTAAGCTCAGTTCAGAGGGCTTTTCGCTCGAATCTGCTTCTTTCGAGTCGGGTTCACTCAACGCCTTTGCTTTCAATTCAGTTTCTTTCAGTACCACTCTTAAACCTTCACAAGCTCGAACACAAGCTCTGCATGATTGGCAGCGAGGATGATGGATAGGGGAAGGCGTGGTTCCCTCCGAAGCTTTCAGAACCTCCGTATCCTTCTGAATCTCCAAATCATTCGAAAAGCCCGAATCCTTCAAAGCTTCCATATCCTCAATCAATACTAAATCCGTATACATCAAGCCGATATTGAATAAGCTCCCCAATCGCTCAGAGGCAATGTTATTATTCCTACAAAGCAAGCCAATCCCGGCAGAAACAGCAAGGTCCCGCTCAATGTGCTCTCCCGTGTCTACTGTAATATAGTAGTCAAACGCCACCTGCTGAGAAAGAAAGGTTGCCAAATCCTCCAACTTTCGCCGAACAAGCTTATGATAGTCTTCACCGACGGCTATGAGAGAAAACTCGCCCCGTTTCGTATGAGGCTTGGTTTTATCAATAAGGTGCTCTGCATGTTGGGTGAATTGCTCTGTCTGCTGAGTGGCTTGTTGTGTTTGTGGACTGGAACATGCCTTGAATTTTCCAATCGGTGCCTGAAAAGCAAATTTTTTATTGTAGGAATACCCAACCACAATGATGCTTTTTGCCTCCTCCGGCTTCAGTCCGCCATTGGATTGAAATCTTCCTCTTGCCTTGGTAAAGCCTATGATCATTTGATTTTCATCGCAAAAGTCTTTGATGAGCCTAATAATATGCTCTTTATTCAATGTTTAATCACCTCGATTGAAGCTACCTATACTCAGTCTCTTAAACAGTTCCCAAGCCGCCTTCATTCAGCCTTGATAAATTCTATTGTTTTGTGTGGCGGCTTTGCAAATCTAAACGTTACTGAGTCTACTCTCTCTTTATTCAAGCCTTCAGCGGTTTATCTCTTCGTAAGCCTGTACTGTTCCTACGTCAATGCAGTCCCCACTGATTCGATAGGCATAGACCTTTTCTCTCTTGTGAAGCCATTGCACAAAGTAACCAGGAGCATCGGGAAGATTGCCTTCTTGTAAATAGGTTTCAAATAAAGGCAGCGTTTCTTTTGTGTAAAGATAAGCTCCCAAGGCGCCAAGATTTGACTTAGGAACCTGTGGCTTTTCTTCAAATTCAACAATTTTATCCTTCTCATCAATGCTAATAACAGCAATCCGTTTCAGAAGCTCTATATCATCAATCGTTTTCGCAATAACACAGCTGCCATCTTTTTGATGAAAATAGTCCACAAAGTCCTTCAAGCGGAAGGTAAAGTAATTATCCCCGCAAATGATTAAGGTATCTTCATCAATCCCAGACTGTTTAATAGTAAAATCAATATCACCAATGGCACCCAACCGGTTGTCTTGCGTAGTGGATCCGTCATCTAAAATTGTAATAGGAATGGGATTCTGTAAGACCTTTTCCCATTCCTTGAAGTGTTCAATGAAACGATGGTTGGATACAACCACAATTTCATTAACCTCGCCAATCGTATTTAACTCATCAATCAAATAATCAATGATGGGCTTCCCATGAATTGGTAACAAAGCCTTGGGCTTATCCAGGGTCAAGGGGTATAATCTTGTAGCATAACCAGCTGCTAAAATGATTGCTTTCATAACATCCTCCTTTTTTATTT
This sequence comes from uncultured Defluviitaleaceae bacterium, assembly GCA_964611385.1. Classification (GTDB taxonomy): domain Bacteria; phylum Bacillota; class Clostridia; order Lachnospirales; family CAYPQA01; genus CAZSXS01. The sequence continues at coordinate 14,073 of CAZSXS010000011.1, read as the reverse complement.
CTTCCATAGCGTTTCATTGCTTTTATCACTAAAATCAACCGGAAACAGTGTGTAGGTTCTTAAGAACGTTCTTATATAATGCAGGCATCTCAGCATAAAAGGCCTTGTGATTTAAATAAGCTAGATTGCCTTCCAAAAGTCCAAACTCCAGCTTGCCTGCATGTAAAAACTGGTCGTTTAATGAAAAGCGCTCCTGAAACAGTTGATTCACCTTGGGATCGCCGTATTTTCTGTCACCGACAATGGGATGATCAATTAGTTGTAGATGGGCTCGAATTTGGTGAGAACGCCCAGTGAAAAGCTGTATTTCCAGTAGGCTGTACCCCTTGCTGCTGAAAGCGCCAAAGGAGGACTTATTGAGTTCTCTGTAACCCGTGAGCACTTCCTTGCAACCAGGGCTGGGTTTATCCAGGATCTTAACCTCATTGGTTTTCTCATTTTTGACATGAAAGCCCCTTAGGATTCCTTTCCCCGACAACTTCCCCACCACCAGAGTGGTATAATACTTTTGAACCAATCTTTCCTTGACGACCCGATTCAATTCCTGGGACGCGGGCAAGTTCTTGCCCACTAGCACAAGACCGCTGGTGTTGCGATCCAGCCGATTGCACAGCCCCGGCACAAAAGAAGATGTAGGGTTTAAATAATACAGCACCTGATCAATGAGGCTATTGTCACTCTTTTTTTCCTTCTGCGACAAAAGCCCGATGGGCTTATTGCAGATCAAAATATTTTCGTCCTCAAAAACAATGCCAAAGCTTTGTTCGGCTTTGGCAATTTTTTTATCCTCTGTTAAATTTTTAAGCATTTCGTTCGACAAATACAGACTGACCAAATCGCCATCCTTCAGCATTTCGTTGCCCTTTGCAGTCTTACTGTTCAGCTTGATGTTGTTTTTCCGCATCAGCTTATACAGCAAAGCGCTAGGAGCCTTTTTTAGATACCGCTTAACAAACTTATCAAGCCTTTGATTACATGTATATTTATCTACCTTTAATTCGATCATACTCAGTCTCCAATGTTTGATTTCATCCAAACCAAATACGCATTGATAAAAGAATCAATATTTCCGTCCATAACACCTTGGATGTTACCGACCTCGGCATTGGTACGGTGATCCTTGACCATGGTATAGGGGCAAAAAACATAGGAACGGATTTGGCTGCCCCAAGCAATGTCCTTGACCTCACCCCGGATGCCCTGTGCCTTTGCAAGCTTCTCGCTTTCCTGTATCTCATACAGCTTGGCCTTCAGCATTTTCATAGCTCTATCCTTGTTCTTATGCTGACTACGCTCGTTTTGACACTGAACAACGGTATTGGTAGGGATATGAGTAATACGGATAGCCGACTCCGTTTTATTGACATGTTGGCCACCGGCACCGCTGGAACGGTAAGTATCAATACGCAAATCTTCGGGATTGATTTCGACCTGCACATCGTCATCAAGCTCCGGCATTACATCACAAGACGCAAAGGAAGTATGACGGCGCCCGGAGCTATCAAAGGGTGAAATCCGAACCAGACGGTGAACGCCCTTTTCACTTTGCATATAGCCAAAAGCATTCTCACCATTAATCTGGAAGGTAACCGATTTTGTACCAGCTTCTTCACCAGGGAGGTAGTCCAGAACCTCAAATCCGTAGCCTTTCTTTTCAGCCCAGCGGGTATACATTCTCAACAACATAGAGACCCAATCACAGGCTTCTGTACCACCGGCACCGGAATGCAGGGTAACAATACAATTATTCCGATCATATTCCCGGCTCAACAAGGTAGCAATCCGCAGTCCTTCATAATGATCTTGAAATTGACCGGCAAGAGTTTTAGCCTCGTCCAGCAATTCCAACTGTTCGTCCCCATCGGCCTCTTCTCCAAGCTCGATCAAGGCCAACAAATCCTCAAACTCCGACGAAAGAGCCTCATACTCTGCCACCTTATTTTTCAGCTGCTTAATCTGCTGGGAGACCTTCTGGTACTCCTCTAGTTTTTCCCAAAAGCCCGGGGACGAACTCAGTTCTTCCAACTCTTCAATCTTCTTCTTAGCAGAAGAGACGTCAAAGTGAATTCCCCATTTCTATTAATTTTGCCCTAAATGGCGAAAGCTCGTATTTCAGCTGTTCAAACTCTAGCATAATCATCACTCCTTAAAAATTAAAAGATAAGACCTTGGGGAGAGGGGGGAGGAAAAACCTTTTTTCAAACGGCGAAAAAAGGTTTTTCCTCCCCCCTCTCCCCAAACCCCTCTCCTCCTCCTTTTCCAAAAAAGCCGGGAATGGATGGGGTCATGGTTCTTGATTCTTGATTCTTGATTCTTGGATCCGGGCTCTCAAAACTTCAGAGACCCTCACCCTAGCCCCCACGTCCGGCTTTTTTGAAAGGGGTTTGGGGGAAGGGAGGGGAAAACTTTTTTTGCCGTTTGAAAAAAGTTTTCCCCTCCCTTCCCCCAAGGTTTTTTATTATTGCTGCCCACAGCAGTATTTGTATTTTTTGCCACTTCCGCAGGGGCAAAGGGAGTTCCGGCCTACCTTGGTGTCCTTGGCAACCTTGCCTGGCTGCCTTTCGATGTTCTCTTCGTGGTTCGTAAAGATTTGCTGGGGTGGTGCTACTGGCTCGGGTTGAGGTACGGATACCATGATCCGAACGTTAAATACACCGTGTATGGTATCTACCTGAATGTTGCGACTAAGCTCCTCAAACATGTCGTAACCAAGGAACTTGTACTCCGTTAAGGGGTCCTTTTGTGCATAGGCTCGTAGATTGATGCCCTGCTTCATTTGCTCCATGTCGTCGATGTGATCCATCCACTTCTGATCAATAACCCGTAAAAGAATGATGCGTTCCAGCTCCCGCATGGTGTCTGATCCAAATTGGCTCTCCCGCTCGTTGTATAGCGCTACTGCGTTCTCGTATAGCTCTTCTTTAAGCCCTTCCTTGGTTAAGGTCTCCTTGTCCTCTTCGGTAAGCAGATAGGCTGGCTTATGGAAGATTAAGATTAGGTTCTCGTTCAAGCCCCGGATGTCCCACTCCTCAGGATATTTCGCTTCCCCGGTGTATAGGTCTACCGCACGGTCAATGACAGCCTTCAGCATAGTAAGTACGTTGTCCTTGAGATCAAGTCCATCCAGTACCTTCATACGCTCACCGTATATAATTTCGCGTTGCTCGTTCATGACCTGGTCAAATTCAAGTAAGTGCTTGCGGATGGAGAAGTTGTTGCCTTCTACTTTCTTTTGGGCGTTTTCGATGGCCTTAGTCAGTATGGAATGCTCAATTGGCTCGTCTTCTTCCATACCCATGGTGTCTACTAACTTCATGACCTTTTCTGAGCCGAAAAGGCGCATTAAATCGTCTTCCAGGGAGATATAGAAACGCGATTCGCCTGGGTCGCCTTGACGTCCCGAACGTCCTCTCAACTGATTGTCTATACGACGGCTTTCATGACGCTCTGTACCAATAATTTTAAGCCCGCCAAGATCCTTCACGCCCTGTCCAAGCTTGATGTCGGTTCCGCGGCCTGCCATGTTGGTGGCTATGGTAACTGCGCCTCTTTGCCCGGCTAAGGCTACGATCTCGGCTTCTTTTTGGTGATACTTGGCATTCAAGACATTGTGGGGAATGTTTTCGCGCTTCAAGAGGAAGCTCAGTTCCTCACTCTTGTCTATGGTGATGGTGCCTACCAGTACAGGTTGCCCCTTCTTGTAAGCCTCAATGATTTCCTTAACTACGGCGCGAAATTTTGCTTTCTCAGAGCGGTAAACCAAATCGGATAAATCCTTACGTGCTACGGGAACGTTGGTGGGGATGGCCACGACATCCATGCCGTAAATTTGTCGGAATTCCGCATCCTCTGTTAAGGCTGTACCAGTCATACCTGCTTTTTTCTTGTATTTGTTAAAGAAGTTTTGGAAGGTAACGGTAGCTAAGGTCTTGCTTTCCCGGTTGACGGTTACGCCTTCCTTGGCCTCAATAGCTTGATGAAGACCGTCGGAATAACGTCTGCCATTCATCAAGCGACCTGTAAATTCGTCTACGATGATGATTTCGCCTTCCTGTACAACATAGTCCTTGTCCAGGTGCATGTTGTAGTTGGCTTTCAAGGCGTTGTTGATAAAGTGCTGAAGCTGCATGTGATCCGGATCAGCTAGGTTATCAACTGCAAAGAAACGCTCGGCTTTTTTAACGCCGTTTTGGGTTAAGGTAACGGATTTTGCTTTTTCATCAATGATAAAGTCACCTTCCTCAATGATTTCAGCCCGGATGATGGGGTTTAAGGCTTCTTCCTCATTTAAAATGCGACCTTTTTTTAAGTTTTTCGCAAAGCTGTCGGCTATTTTATAAAGCTGGGTGGACTTGCCACTGTGGCCGGAGATAATCAAAGGCGTTCTAGCTTCGTCGATTAAAACGGAGTCAACCTCGTCCACGATCGCGTAGTTCAGACCCCGCTGTACCATTTCACCCTTGAAAACCACCATGTTATCTCTGAGGTAGTCAAAGCCAAGTTCGTTGTTTGTGGCATAGGTGATGTCACACCCGTAGGCGGCACGACGTTCCTCGTTGCTTAAGTCATGAAGGATAACCCCGCAGGACAATCCTAGGAAATTGTAAATCTTCCCCATCCATTCAGAGTCACGTCTTGCCAAATAATCGTTTACAGTTACCACATGGACGCCTTCACCTGATAGGGAGTTTAAGTAGGCAGGTAGGGTAGCCACAAGGGTCTTACCTTCACCAGTACGCATTTCGGCAATCCGACCTTGATGTAAGATGATTCCACCTATCAACTGAACGCGGTGATGCCGCTCACCCAGAACGCGGGTGGCGGCTTCTCTTACAACAGCGAAGGCTTCAGGCAATATGGTTTCTAATGTATCCTCTTCTTGTAATCTTTGTTTAAATTCAGCGGTTTTTTCACGCAGTCCGTCGTCGGAGAGTTTCTTAAATTTGTCACCCAGTCCTTCAATTTCGTCCACCAGGTGCTCAATTCGCCGAATCTCCTTGTCACTGTAGTTTCCAAATATTTTTTCTAAGATTCCCAACTGTCTTACCCTCTCCTGAATGCATTTAGTCTTGTGTATTTATATTCAGTCATGTTCAGCTTTGCAAAGCTGCCACCCAAAACAATAGATTTTAAGTCGATTGAATGAGGGCGGCTTGGTAAATGTTAAAGAGACTGAGTATATCACTTATTCCGCAAAGGAAATGCCCAAGCTCTTTGCCACGTAAACCAACTCATGGTTTTTGTAAACCAGTTTGTTGGTTCCGATGACGTTTTCAAGGCTTGTGTGGCACATAATCCCGCCTCGCAAGCAAACCATGTTTCCAAACATTTCATAATGAATCAAATCGGCTGCAGCTACACCATAGCGAGCAGACAACACACGATCGGCCGCGGAGGTTTCCCCGCCTCTTTGAATATGACCCAAGGAGCAGCTTCTGACTTCATTTTTGACTAATGGTTCCAGATCATGAGCAATCTTAGCTGCAATACCGCCGTAGCGGACTTGGTCGGGGCTGTCTTGCACGATTTTTCCAATGACGGCCTCTCCGCCAATCATTCTTGCACCCTCAGTCACAACAATGATGGTAAATTGCTTGCCTTGGGCATCTCTTTCGTTAATCTTCTGCACGATTTTTTCAAGGGAGAATGGGAATTCTGGAATCAAAATAATGTCTGCTGAACCGGCGATACCAGCCTGTAAGGCAATCCAGCCTGCGTTTCGACCCATAACCTCTACAACCATGATTCTGTGGTGAGATTCTGCTGTAGTGTGTAGACGGCCAAGGTTTTCGGTAACAATATTGACGGCGGTATCAAAGCCGAAAGTCGTATCTGTTGAGGCCAGGTCATTGTCAATGGTTTTGGGTACGCCAACCACATTGACGCCTTTTCTGGCAAAATCCCTGGCGCTCGTCAGGGTGCCGTCGCCGCCAAGTACACAAAGAACGTCTACATTTTCCCTTTTCATGTTTTCAATGGCAACATCGGAAACGTCTCTTTTCACTTTTTCACCGTTTTCGGTGATGCTGTAATCAAACAGGTTGTCTTTGTTGGAACTATGCAAGATAGTTCCGCCTTTATGAAGGATACCGGAAGTATTTTTTAAATCCAAGTTGATGTAGTCATTTTCGTAAAGACCTCTGTAACCAAACTTATACCCGATTAATTCATAGCCATACTTTGTAATACAGGTTCTGGTCAAGGCATAGATCACGGCGTTTAAACCGGGTGCGTCCCCGCCGCCTGTCAACACTGCTATTTTCTTTTTCTTATCCATACTTTTCCTCCTTAAAAAAATAAAATAAACGAATATTTTATAGCCGTATCGCTTCCGGCCTATTGGTGTTCCAAAAATTCCTCTGTCAGCCCTTCGATCACTCTGCCCTCCGGTAGGGGCTGCCGCTCGTTTTCGATTCGGACGGTTAAGGATTTCACGCTTGGTAGAGTTAATGCCGTTTTTAAAAGCTGCTTACAAAAGTTCAGCTCCATATAATTTCCGCCATACTTTAAAACCTCGTTGGATAGATTCAAGGTTAACAACCCTTCTTCGATCTCGGCACCCAATACATATACTTCCTCTGGTACACAAGAGCCCCCATAGTCAAAAAACGCCTGAAACAAAGCCTTAACAGATTGTTCTTCCAGGGTAGCTTTATATTCCAGTGATGTTTTATCTCCTAGAAAAGAGCTATCCTCTAGGAAAGCTTGTTGTTTAAACGGGATTTCTACCCACTCTTCTTGTTCGTTGAATGTAAAAAAGCTTTTTGTTTGCACCTTGTCCTCCAACCCAAAGGCGCTCATCAGTAGAAAAGACAAGGCAAAACCAATGATTTGTTTCACAATAACCCCTCCGGACAAATGAATTTATATAGATTATCGCTACATTTAAGACGATTTATTCCATTCATTTCATCATTGTAGAGGAATTCTGGTGGACAAGATAGCAAAACAGTAACAAAAATTAGTTCAAGAAGCCTGAATATTCGACGAGTCGTAAAAAGTGAGCAACAAGAGGAAACAGGGAAACGAGAATCCCTCAAAAAAAGCGTTGCGGAAAGGTATTTAAGCTTATTTTTTGTAGGATTTTGAGTTTTCATATTCTACCATTAATGAAGATTGTTGTAAAGAAATTTATTGAAGTTCAACCTTGTAATATTGTGCTTGTGCGCTCCACAACTCGTAATATTTGCCGGTCTCATCGGCGATCAATACATCACGGCTGCCTCGCTGTGTCAATTTCCCTTCATGGAATACAATGATGTTATGCTCAGTCTCTTAAACATTTACCACGCCGCCATCATTCAACCCGGATCAATTCTATTTTTTTGGGCGGCGGCTTTGCAAAGCTGAACGTGACTGAGTATTCACAAAATCGACTGGCAAAAGTAAAACCTGCATGAATGGTATCTTTAGGAGCACGAATGGTAAATTCACTGTATCGACAGCTTATCACTGAAAAAGCTCCATCCTCCATAGAGGTGTTTAGAAATGCTCAAAAAAAATTTGACAACAGTCAGTAACTGTGCTATAGTACCCAAAATAAGCAGAATTCACTTCTCACCTTATGCCTTTTGATGGTTCAAGGTTTCTAAGCATTTTATTTGTTTGCCCTGGGCTTGCATAATATTGGTTTAGCGGAAGTGAGTTTTGTACTCACTTTTTTTATTGTTTTTATTATTTTTTGGAGGTGCTCTGTATTACCGAATTAATGCTCAATGAACAAATTAGGGACAAGGAAATCAGACTCATCGATTCTGATGGCGCACAGCTAGGTATTGTTTCCGTAAAGGACGCCTTAAAAATTGCCGAAGATAAAAAATTGGATTTGGTTAAAATTTCTCCGACTGCGAAACCGCCTGTCTGTAAAATTATGGATTATTCCAAGTTCAAGTTTGATCAAGCGAAGAAAGAAAAAGAGGCTCGTAAAAAGCAAAAAACCGTAAGTGTAAAAGAGCTTAAACTTACACCAAATATCGACAAGCATGATGTCGACGTTAAAATCAAGAAGGCCATTGAATTTTTGCAAGGCGGGGACAAGGTGAAAATCAGCATTCGTTTCCGCGGCAGAGAGGTTGGACATACGGATGTGGCCTACTCCATCCTGCATGAGTTTGCGGGGAATGTAGCCGAGTTTGGTACAGTTGAAAAGCCTCCAAAAATGGAAGCCAAAACAATGGCAATGTTTTTAACACCCAAAATATAATTTTAAGGAGATTTTGTATGCCAAAGCTGAAGACAAATAAAGCGGCAGCCAAAAGATTTAAGGTTACTGCCAGCGGAAAGATAAAGTTCCCAAGAGCAAACAAGCAACACATTTTAGGTGAGAAACCTCCTAAAAGAAAAAGAAGCTTACGGAAATTAGGCGTGCTGAACAAGACTGAGGAAAAAAGAATCAAGCAAATGCTGCCATACGCCTAAGCAACCTAAACTGCTTCGATAAATAAAGGAGGAAACGATCATGTCAAGAGTAAAGGGCGCATTGAACGCCAAGAAAAAACATAAAAAGGTTCTAAAGCTGGCCAAGGGCTTTCGCGGTGCAAGAAGCAAACAATACCGTATTGCAAAGCAATCGGTTATGCGGGCTTTGGCTGATGCCTTTGTCGGCAGAAAGCAAACCAAGAGAGAATACCGTCGTCTTTGGATTACCAGAATTAACGCAGCGGCCCGCATAGAGGGTCTGTCCTACAGCAAGCTCATGAACGGCCTGAAGCTTGCCAACATTAACATCAACCGCAAAATGCTGGCTGAGCTGGCTGTAAATGATGTTGCTGCTTTTGCGAAGCTGGCCGGCCTGGCAAAGGGCGCAATACAGTAGGGTAGTCAAGTAGGAAGTGCTGACAATGCAATACTGCAATAAAAAACCTCTGGGGTCTTAGACCTTCGGAGGTTTTTTTGTAATTCTTCAAGCTTGCTTATCTGCAAATTAATACATCCTATCGACTCCAGGGCAAACGCATACGAAAATTTCTTGACAAGAAAAAGGATTCTGTAGACGTTTTGTTTTCCAAAAAACAGAAGAAAATGACATTTATTAATTTCTATTCGTCCACACAGGCGAATTTACAGTCAAAAAACAAGCTCTGTCATCAAAAATATTTCGTATGCGTTTGCCCTGCTATCGACTCGAAATAGTATTGAAATTGGATTTACTTTCCTTTATAATTACAAATTGAGATATCTTTTTGTAAGTGAAAAACTAAGAAAGGGGGGATTGCTTTTAGCCATGGAATGACCTTGCGCATGGCATATGTCTTACTGATTCAATTTGAAGATATCTCAAAAAAACAATAGGGGAGGATTTTAGAGATTGAAAAAAGGAATTTTTAGTTTTTTTCTCGCATTCATCATGGTAATTTCGATTCTGCCACAAATGGCAGTGACCATTAAAGCAGCAGGAGTTAGCACAACGCCTGCGGGTTCCATCACAACCGTTACAAAATCAACACTTACGCAAAAGTCTGTACTCTTTTCACTGACCACTGCACCTGTTGGCACCTATAAGGTGTATGCAGACAGTGCGAAGACAATCCAAAAAAAATATGTTGATGCCATATTGACGGGCACAACACTTACTCTTGCTGCGAAGGGCATTGATCTTCCTATCGGTGATTATTATGTTGCTGTGACGGAAGCCGGCAAGGATGAAAGCACAACGCTTAAATTGACTGTAAATAATCCGACACCCACTTCGGAATTCACCTGGAAAGTATTTGTAGGAGGAACAGAGGTTACGAACGGAAGCTATTATAAAGTTTCTGGCTCTTCCCTCACAACAACCGGAGCAAGCGCGTCTGATTACAACGTGCGTTGGGATCCTGCAACCGATACATTGTATTTCAATAATGCCAACATCACTTCAACGATGAGTTCCAACCTCTCAGGTTGGTTTAAATCTGCCATTTACATGTATCGATCCATAAGCGGTACCCCTACTACAAAACGCAATGTTACAATCATTTCCGAGGGAACAAATAATTTTGTATCCGGCGGTTCAGCTACCTCTGATGCAAGTACCGGTATGCATATCGGTGGTGGCGGTGGCTTGAACGCAATCATATTTAAAGGTAGCGGAAGTATGACCGTTCAGGGTGGCTGGTCAGGGATGTATGCGCCTGGAGATATCCAAGTTCAAGGAACTGGCAATTACAAATTTATTGCCACTAATGCTACGGATGTAGGTATGCAAATCAATAATCTTGATCTCTACGATACAGCAACGCTTACATCACAGGCTCCAGACTATGCAGCCTATATTAACGGCATGATTTTTATTGATGAAAATGCAGAATTGATTGCAAAAGTTTCAGGAACTGGTAACAGAAGTTCAAAAGCTGCTATTATTTCAGCTGATACCAATGCTGTTTTATCTGCTGTCAGCACAGAATATTCGACTGATGATGGAACCACATGGACTCCTGGAACGTTCGCAGTTAAGAGTTCGATGGGTGCTTATAATGGTCCAACCACTTTTTACGCAAGCGTAAAAGAAGATAACACTACTCTCGCGACTCATGTGCGAATTAAAAATGTAAAGACACATCTATCAATCTTAGCCAATGCAGGGGCAGGCGGTTCCATTTCACCCAGTGGGAATGTAACGGTTAATAAAAACACAAACCAGACTTTTACCATCACACCAGGTAGCGATAAGGTATACGATAAGGTATATGTCGATGGAAACCAAGTACAGCTTACCAATAACACGTACACCTTTACGAACGTAACGGCAGACCACTTTATTTATGCAACTTTTCAGGATGCCTACACCGTCACCTTCGACTCACAAGGGGGTAGTGCAGTAGCCCCTATAACCAATTTAACCAGCGGCGCAGCGATTACAGCACCGGCCAATCCAACAAAGTCGAACTTTGTCTTCGATGGTTGGTATAAAGAAAACACATATACAAACCTATGGGATTTCAACACAGACAGAGTCACGGCAAGTGTTACCCTTTTTGCAAAATGGATTGCAGCTGATTTTGGAACGATCACACTCAGCCAAGCATCTGGGCCTCAAGGCGCATCCGGTATAACGGTTTCCTATAACCAAGGTACAAGCGACTATACCTTGGTCGCTTCCGGCGAAAAGTATACCGTCACTCCGCCCATAGGCGGTGGTGGTGTAAGTGTCACATCTACTGGTGCATTGATTATAGCCCAAGACGCTACCATTGGTGCTTATCAAATCGTTGGTAATGTGGAAAAGCAAAGCAATGGTGTGACGCTTTCCGGCACAACACCCGCAGTCACCTTTACGGTAACACCAGGAGCAACGCCGACGCCACCAGCACCAACACCAGAGCCAACATCAACACCAACACCCACTCCAACGGTAGACCCAACACCAACGACAGATCCAACATCGACACCAACGACAGACCCAACACCAACACCAACACCAACGACAGATCCAACACCGACACCAACGACAGATCCAACACCGACACCAACGACAGATCCAACACCAACACCAACGACAGATCCAACACCGACACCAACGACAGATCCAACAC
>CAZSXS010000011.1:0-2460 GCA_964611385.1 uncultured Defluviitaleaceae bacterium | reverse complement strand
CACCAACGACAGATCCAACACCGACACCAACGACAGATCCAACACCGACACCAACTCCAACACCAACTCCAACACCATACGACCCCACTCCGGCACCGACACCTGAGCCTACCCCTACTCCATTGAATACGCCTACTCCGGCACCAACACCAACACCCACTCCCGAACTGGAACGTTTGATACAGGTGCCAACCTCATCAGAAGTGAAGAATCAGGCTGTAAAAATAGACGTTATTGTATCTAATAAGGATGACAGCAATCATGATAGACCAGTTGCAAATGTTACAGTTAAAGATACAAGCGTTGATGTAGGCATATTCCCAAGCATAATCACAGATGCTATACAGGTGGCGAAGGAAATCGCCAAGAATGAGGGCACCAAGACAACAGCAACCTTTGATTTAACGGTTTCAGAAGGATTTACATCTGTCTCAGCCAACTTCCCTAAAAAATCAATGGATGAATTAGTCAATAACATCGACAACCTCGCAGTCAAGACACCCTTTGCAACGATCACTCTGGATAATAAGGCAATAAGCACCGTTACCAAGCTGGCTACTGCGGACATCAAAATAGACACGGCTGTTGTAAGCGCACAAGACCTTTCGGAACAAACAAAAGAACTTGTGGGCGACAAGCCTGTTTTCAACTTTACAATAACCAGCAACAATAAACCGATCTCTAACTTCGGAAACGGCAAAGTAACCGTATCCATCCCCTACACCTTAAAATCCGGTGAAGCGCCAAACGGAATCCTGATCTACTACATTAATGCAAGCGGCAAGCTTGAAGTTGTAAAGCATTGTAAGTATAACGAAGAAACCGGAGAAGTCACATTCAGCACGAATCACTTCTCTAAATACACCATCGGTTATAAGTCTGTTGAATACCTTGATGTGGCTGCTTCTTCTGCCTATGCGAATGCAATAGACTTTGTAAGCGCAAGAGAATTGTTCAGCGGAGTGGAAGACAAAATCTTTGCGGCTGATCAAGTGATGACCAGAGCGATGTTTATATCTGTTTTAGCCAGACTGGATGATGCAAACCTCGCAGCCTATCGAACCTCTACGTATTCAGATGTTGAGATCGATGCGTGGTACGGAAGGGCAGCCGTTTGGGCAGATAGAGTAAAGCTTATCATCAATACGACTGGTAAGTTTAATCCCAACGAATCCATCACTCGTGAAGAAATGGCAGTGCTCTTTTCTAACTACCTAAAGTACAAAAACATCACACCCACTGTAGTTGACACCACAGCTTTCAAGGATAGTGACAGGGTAAGTGCCAATGCCAGAACAGCTGTTGCTGACATGAAGAAATACGGGCTTATGGTTGGGGTAGGTAACAACGAGTTCGGCCCTACACTCAATGTGACCCGAGGCACAGTAGCGGTCATCTTTATGAATTTCATTAATGGGCTTCTCAAGTAAGGGACGATTTTTCTAAGCCTTATTTTGTAAAAGCCACAAAAACAAAAACAGCCAAACACGAAGCGAGACTCGCAGTCGTGTTTGGCTGTTTTTTTGCATCCTATGACCTTCCAATAAAGAAAATTTCTGTTTACGCTATCTTTTAAACTCAATCACATTTACGCCTTCAGGCATACCCTCTATGGACATGCCACCTTTAGGAAAGCCCCCGGCAGCTCCACTCCCGCCGCCGCTTTGAACCTCATAAATAATGTTTGAGGTACTGACTACCACACAGATAATCCCGCCGATCATGGCAGCCTTCAGCAGCTTATCATTTTTCTTAAAGATTGAAATAAGTAATATTGCAAAAAGCAAAAGAGAAAGACCAAAAAAATAATATCCCATGCGTTCCTCCTACTTCATTAAATATGTAAATCGTTTTTCACAGACAACTCTGTCTCTGACTCTAGGTTCAAGACTCCGGACAGCACAAATAGCGCACCAAAAGCAAAAGAAAGCCAAGACCAGAGCGTTAAGTCTGGATAAGTAGCAATAAAAGCACTGGCTAGAAAGCCGCCGCCAAGGTATACAACGCCTGCCACAATGGCACCGGTTTGAAACCGTTTGGTCGCCAAGCCGAAGACGCCGGAGACAAGCATGGTCAGACCCAAAAACAATCCTCCCAGGAAATTCAATCTTCCGTCCATCAGACTCTGGAACAAACCGCTAACCCAATCGCCGAAGGATTGGAAGGCATCCATCACTGCGTTTTGTGAACCGGCCATGAAGGCTTGTACCGTAATGATAACAAAAAGAACCAAGGATGCAATGCTGATAACCAACCTTACTTTTTTCATAAAAACCTCCTCTGCAACAAATGATAGCTTACGCTCAGTCACGTTCAGCTTTACAAAGAACAGCTTCATCATACCACAGCCCCTACCGAATGGCAACCAAAACTTACCGAGAAACGAAAAGGGAATAGTAGGAAATCACGACAAACGCATGAATGGGTATCCAAAGAAAAATAAGAATACGGTTTTAAAAA
>CAZSXS010000010.1:0-55829 GCA_964611385.1 uncultured Defluviitaleaceae bacterium | reverse complement strand
AGATTTTTTGCACCTATTATATCATATCTGTGAGATTTTGGACAGGCTCTAAGGCAAAGCCCTTTTAGGATCTTGACAGCGGATTATTTTTTCAACCTCTTCTTGAATTACTCGCCTAATAGGTTTGTTTTTTTCTTCCATTTCCTCAACAAAACTTCTCCAATGAATAGCGAAGATATCTTTTATCTTAAATTTTTTATGTATTTCTATACTTGCGTGAATATTTATTAACATTTCTTTATTTTAACCTATTTTTTGACATAAAAACAGTGGCTATTTTTATTTAGCCACTGTTTCCAGGTTTTACGGTTTTAATCCGGGCGCTCTTTGCCCGCTTTGTTCTTGGAAAGAGTAAAGCCTCCGATGAGGAATTCCTGTCTTTGATCGCTTGCTCCATACTACCTCCAGTTCTTAGTGTTTCCATCTCAAAATTTCATATCCAGAATCCTTAAAGTATGCCTATCTGAAATTTATTTTTAAAAAAAGAATAAATACTTGACAAAAACTTTCGACATGTATATATTAACTATAGGTTGAAAGTTCATCTAGGAATACTTAGTAAAAATTATGTTAGGGGGTATTTATGGAAGGGAATGTTTACACAGGTATCGACAATATCGGCGAGAATGAAGCTCTACTTCGAGGCAAACGTTTAGCGCTACTTACCAATCCCAATGGGGTTACAAAAAGCTTGGTTTCAACCATTGATGTTTTGAAGGATTATGGGTTGAGCTTGCTCTTTGCGCCCGAACACGGTGTCCGGGGCGATAAGCAGGCCGGAGATAAGGTTTTATCCTTTACAGACGAGCAAACCGGGATTCCGGTCATCAGTATTTATGGAGGAGACAGAGAGATCCCTAGCCAATACAACGACCAATATGATCTCTTAGTGATTGATATCCAAGATATCGGCTCCAGGTATTATACTTATATTTCTGCTTTGCTGGATTGCCTGAAATCCTGTGTGAAAAACAAGAAGCCTGTTTTGATTTTAGACCGGCCTAACCCCATCGGTGGCACAGTGGAGGGGAATTGCCTTGAGCAGGATCTTTTGTCCTATGTGGGTTGCTATCCGATGCCTCAGCGCCATGGCTTGACCATTGGTGAATTTGCTCTGATGGTCAATGACAAGGAACAACTGGGCTGTGAGCTTCAGGTTGCACACATGAAAAATTACAAGCGAGATTTATACTTTGATGAAACCGGGTTGCCCTTTGTGTTACCCAGCCCTAACATGCCAACCCTAGATACAGCTGTTCTCTACAATGGTACCTGCCTGTTTGAAGGTACAGTTTTATCCGAAGGCCGTGGAACCACAAAGCCTTTTGAAATGATCGGGGCACCCTGGCTCAAGGCTTATGATTTTGCAAAAACTTGCAACAGTTTACAGTTGCCTGGGGTCTTGTTTAGACCGGTTTACTTTACTCCGACCTTCTCCAAGCATAAGGGTGAGCTTTGCGAGGGGGTACAGGTACATATCATAGACAAAAAGGCTGTAAAGCCTGTTGAACTGGGCATTCGTATGCTATATGAAGCCAAAAAGATGTTTGAAGCCAAAAATCCCGGCGAGCCGTTTTTCATATCACCGCCTTTTGAAACGGATACCCTCTTCATTGACAAATTGGCCGGAACCAGGGAATTGAGAAGCGAATTTGATCCGGATACTTTGCTCAAACGCTGGGCAGACGAGGCAAAGACGTTTGAACAAAGCTCTAAAAAACATCATCTTTACTCATAGAAAAGCCGGTGCAAAAAAATTCAGTATACTCCGTCTTGATGATCGCTCAGGTCCGCAATACTCATTCTCTTAAACATTTACCAAGCCGCCATCATTCAACTTGGTTAAATTCTATTATTTTAAGCAGCGGCTTTGCAAAGCTGAACGTGACTGAGTATAAAACATTTTCTAAGCCACCTTCATCAATCTTGATATAATTTATTGTTTGTGTGGCGGCTTTGCAAAGTTGAACGGTACTGAGTATAGCTATGGAAAAAACTTTTCGAATACTTTGGATCTTGGTGTAGAAAATTATTGGAGATTGAGTAGGAAGGGAAAAAAGAATGACTGAGAATTTAGGTGTACTGATCACAGAAACAAACAATTCCGAAACGCAAGCAATCGACAAACTCAATACCTTGGAGATGCTGCTCCTGATGCACAATCAAGATAAAAGCGTGCTTACAGCAGTTGAAAAGGAGTTGGAAACCATTGCGATTGCTGTAGATAAAATAGCAGAAGCGTTTAAGAAAGGAGGGAGGCTCATCTACTGTGGAGCGGGAACCAGTGGAAGGCTCGGCGTTTTGGATGCTTCCGAATGTCCACCCACCTTTGGTACGGATCCTGAAATGGTTCTTGGCTTTATTGCTGGAGGCGATATTGCCTTACGAAACCCTGTAGAGGGCGCCGAAGACAGCCCAGAAGAGGGAAAATTCTTGGTGCAGGAAATTCAAATTTGCGAAAAGGATGTGCTGGTGGGGATAGCTGCCAGTGGGAGAACAAAGTTTGTACTTGGTGCTGTGGAGGAAGCCAAAGCAAAGGGCGCCTATACCATAGGTTTATGTAACAACCCAAATACGTTGTTGCACCAGAGCTGTCATATCACCATAGCGCCCGTCACAGGCCCCGAAACCATTCAAGGCTCCACTCGGTTGAAAGCCGGTACAGCGCAAAAGCTAGTTTTAAATATGCTTACAACCGCTTCCATGATCAAGATTGGAAAGGTCTACAAGAACTATATGGTGGATATGAAGGCTTCCAACGAAAAGTTGTTTGACAGGGCAAAACGTTTGCTCATGGAAGCTAGCGGTGTAGATGAGGACACAGCGAAAAAAACCTTGGTTGAATGTGATTACCATGTTAAAACCGCCATTGTTATGATTAAAAACAACTGCAGCTATGAAGAAGCCGTCCAAAAGCTGAAAGAAGCGGATGGGTTTGTGAGTAGAGCTATCGACTGAAAGGAGGATTTATGTCAAAAAAAGATAAAGTTCTCAATAAACTATGGTCAGACCGTTTCATCTATATAATGGTCATTCCTGTTGTACTTTATTATCTTGTTTTCAGATACCTGCCAATGGCTTGGCTGGCGATTTCATTTTATGACTATAAAATTTTGCTTGGTCTTGCCGGTAGTAAGTTTGTGGGATTTAAAAATTTTCAAACCTTCTTGAACAATCCAAACTTTTTGAAAATTATCTGGAATACCTTAAGCTTGAACATCTATAATCTGATTTTTGTTTTCACTGCTCCAGTTATATTTGCGATTTTGCTGAATGAGATTCGACATGTGCGTTTTAAAAAGCTAGTGCAAACCATCAGCTACCTTCCGAATTTTATTTCTGTGGTAGTAGTAGTCAGCATGATCCGTACCTTTTTATCACCATCCATCGGCTATTTAAACAATATTTTGGCCGACCTCGGTATGGAAAAGGTTTACTTCTTAGGAATACCCAAGTACTTCGTACCGACGATGCTCATTTCCGGTATTTGGCAAGGCATTGGCGCTGGTTCTATTATTTATCTGTCTGCTTTGTCAGGTATTGACCAAGAGCTCTATGAGGCTGCGGTTATTGACGGCGCAAGTCTTTTCCGGCAAATCCGGCACATTACCCTGCCTTGCATTAGTAACACCATTATGATTATGCTTATCCTCCAAATTGGTAACCTGCTTAATGTCGGCTTTGAAAAGGTCTACCTCCTTCAAAATGCGCAAAATCTATCCGTTTCCGAAGTCTTGTCCACCTATGTGTACAAAATGGGGATGGTGAATCAAAATTATAGCTTGGCAACAGCTGTAGGCCTATTCAATTCGATCATCAGTTTGATTTTGGTTCTTTTTGCAAACAAATTAAGCAAAAGATATTCGGAATCAAGCATTATGTAGGAGGAGGATCTTATGTCTATTCCAAACAAAAAGAGCAAAAGCGAAAGAGCGTTCCATATTTCAAACTATGTTTTAATGGGATTGTTATTTTTTGCATTTTTGTATCCTGTTTTGAACGTTTTTGCGATTTCTATCAGCGGCAGCTCCCCCATCCTACGAGGGGAGGTTTCGTTTTACCCAAAGGGGTTTAACATTAAATCCTATCTGACGGTCATTGAAAACAAATACATATGGCGCTCCTATTGGAATACCATTCAGGTTGCAGCCATCGGCTGTGTCTGTACGGTTTTTATGACCTGTGTTGCGGCCTACCCCTTAGCTTTCGGCGATTTTTATGGCAAAAAGTTTTACAATTACTTGATCGTATTTACCTTCTGGTTCAGCGGCGGCTTGATTCCAACCTATATCGTAATGAACAATCTGGGCCTTACCAATACGCTTTGGGCCTTGATCATTAACTCCTTGCTCAGCGCGTACTATATCGTCGTTTTGAAAAGCTTCTTTTTAAGTATCCCTTATTCGCTGATTGAGTCCGCAAAACTGGACGGAGCGAATGACCTTTACATACTTTATAAAATTGTCGTTCCTCTTTCAAAGGCTTCCATCGCTACCATTTCCTTATGGACGGTTGTAGCACATTGGAACAGCTTTATTGCTCCTTTGATGTACTTGAGGGACAGAAGTATGTACACCCTTCAGGTGGTTTTGCGGGATATCGTGCTGCAAGCCTCTGGTGCTCAATATGAATTAAGTGATGTCGGATCAGTTGCATCCAAGGACGGAATGATGACGATCCCTGAACAAGTTCAAAATGCAGTCGTTTTTGTTTCTATGGTTCCAATGCTCATTATTTATCCTTTTGTACAGCGTTATTTTGTAACAGGCGTTATGTTAGGCTCTGTAAAAGGATAAAAATATAAATAATAAGGAGAGAGAAAAATGAAAAAATTTGTAGCACTCAGTATGTTATTTGCCCTCTTAGCAGGAAGTTTAAGCGGATGTAACGAAACAACCGGAACAACTGGCACTAGCGGTGGCTCTACCACGCAGGGAACCCAGGCAGAGGAGAAGTTAAAATTCACCTTTATGGGTACCATTTGGGATCCTCATCCAGAGACCAGCATTATCTTTGAGGAACTCATGAAGCGCACCAACACCGAGATTACTTTCCAATGGCATCCCGCAGCCAACTACGCGGACAAAATCGGTGTAGTCCTTGCATCTAAGGATATACCAGAAGTCATTTCCGGCGGAACTGTTGGAAGCTTAAGAACACAAGGCGCTATCGTTGCTTTGGATGACTATTTAGAGAAGTATGGTAAGGATATGCTGGCTGCTTTGAAACCACAGGATATGCCTTTCATTAGAAATGCAGCGGATGGTAAAATTTACACCTTTCCTATGATTTTGGATTTCCCACCTGCTTATGCAATGCAGATTCGTGAAGACTGGTTAGCAAACGTAGGGATCAGCAAGGTTCCCGAAACTTGGAACGAATGGAAAGCTGCTTGGAAAGCCTTCAAAGACCAAGACGCCAACAAGGATGGCAAGGTTGACAATGAAGTACCCTTGGTGGGTGATGTTTATTCCTTACTGCCAGCCTTTGGTATTAATGCAAGCAGTCGCCTTGGCTTTGTAATCGACAAGAACGACAACTATACCATGATCTATGAAATGCCTGAATTCAGAGACTTCTTAACAGAAATGCAGGTTCTTTATAAAGACGGTATACTGGATAAGGAATTTTCATCCAGAGGCACCTTTATTAATGCAGCAGATCTTGAAAAAGTGTTCCATGCAAACCTGGGTGGTTCTGCAATGACCTGGGCAGCCAACACGAAAACATCTACAGACGTGCTTCGTGAAACCGTGCCAGAAGCAAAGGTTATTTCCACTAAGCCGCTTGTAGGCCCCAAGGGAGATAGCGGAATACCAGCCAGAGGCCGCTTGAGTGGTTCAACAGCCCTTACTATCACCGGCGAAAAGAAGGCAGAAGGAATTGTATCCTTCTTTAACAAGCTTTATACACCAGAATTTGAGACACTGATGTCCTATGGCGTTGAAGGAACAACCTATGAAATGGTTGATGGAAAGCCAAAGTATATTGAACCTTACGGCAACACCTTTACTGAGCTTAGAAAAGTTGGTTTGAACTTCACACCCTTCCCTCATGTATTCCCAGAGGAAGCCTATCTTCAAGTTACTTTAGGCGGCAAGGATGTTAAAGATCTGCCTGAATCAACGAAATTAATGTATGACGCTCTTTATTCTCCTGGCGACAAGTTCTTCCCCTCTGTACCAACCATGGGTACACCGGCTTACGCCGAAAAGCAAGCGCAAGTTATGCCTGAATTACAGAAGCTTGTTGCTGAATGCATAACCGGAACCATCACCGTTGACAAGTTCTATGAAGAATATGAAAAGCTTAAGCCCGTTGGCTTAAAAGAAATTCTTGACGAAGGCGCAGAAGCATATAAGATGACAAAGAAGAAATAAACAACAGTGAAATAAAAAATCCCCCGTACAATGAGAAACATTCATTGTACAGGGGATTTTTTTAGCCTTTAACCGAACCAACAACGAGTCCAGTTACGAAAAATCGTTGAATGAAGGGGTAAATCAAAAGGATAGGAATGGTTGTTACAAAAATCTTTGCAGCATTAAAGGTTTTACTGGTAAGCTTGCTCAGTCTTTCAATTTCTTCTGGGGACATTAAAGCCAGGTTTTGTTGCCCCACTTCCACGACAAGCTGCTGAATATAGGTTTGAAGCGGCTTTTTATCTACGCTGTTAATATAAACGATACCGTCAAAGAAAGAATTCCAGTGTCTTACAATGCAGAAAAGGCCTACAGTCGCAAGAGAAGGCAAGGAAAGCGGCAGGTAAATCTTAAACAGAACAATCCATGGATTTGCTCCGTCAATGCGTGCTGCCTCATCTAGCTCATCAGGCAAGCCCTTGAAGAAGTTCATCAGGATAATGACGTTAAATACTTGAACAGAGCCAGGGAGCACCAACGCCCAAATAGAATCGAGCAGGCCAAGCTCATTCACAACAAGGTAATTGGGGATCAGTCCTCCGCTAAAAAGCATTGAAAACACCAAATACCAAATAAAAATGTTTTTCTGGGGGAAAATTCGAGTGCTTTTGGATAAGGGGAAGGCCGTTAGGATAATGAGCAGCATGTTAATTGAAACACCGAGGAGTACACGCTTGACTGAAACAAAGAAAGAACTGAAAAACTTGATATCCTTGAGAATTTCCTCATAGGCAACCATCGTAAAGCGAACAGGCAGCAGAACCACCTTTCCGGCCATTGCAGCCGCACTGTCGGAAAAAGATAGGGCAACAGTATGAAGTAAAGGAAACAGGCAAAGTAAGGCAAGAAAAGATAAAACAATATAAGCGATAATATCGACAGCCTTGTCTCCCGCAGATTTAGACTTAACCATATATCACCTCTTAAAAAATTTTATAGTCCGTAATTTTATTGGCCAAGGTGTAAGAAACCGTAATCAAAACAAAGCTCACAACCGATTTCAAAAGGCCTACGGCAGTACCAAAGCTAAACTGCAATTGTTGCAAACCATATCTGAATACATAGGTATCCAGAATGTCCCCTGTCTCATAAACGAGCGCATTGTACATGTTATAAATTTGATCAAAGCCCGCATTGAGAACGCTACCTAAGCTGAGGGTGGTCATCAGAATGATGGTGGGAACCAAGGACGGAAGTGTTATGTGAATCAACTGTTTAAAACGAGAGGCTCCGTCTATGGCAGCAGCCTCATAAAGATTAGGGTCTATGGATGTCAGTGCGGCTAAGTAAATGATTGCGCCGTAGCCAAAGCCTTTCCAAACATCAGTAACAACAATGATCGGTCTGAACCAGAAGTTGCTAGCCAAAAACATGGTCTTCTCAAAGCCAAAAGCTGAGAGAGCCGAATTAACAATACCGTCAAGGGCAAACATACTGGAAAAGATGCTGCCCAAAATGACCCATGAAAGGAAATGAGGAAGATAAACAATGGTTTGGACTGTTTTCTTGAAAAGCTTGTTTTTAATCTCGTTCAGTAAGAGGGCGAATAGTACAGGAAATATAATTCCGCAAATAATTTTTGAAACAGCAATGATAATGGTGTTTCTGAAAATTTTATAGCTGTCGGGCAGAGAAAACATGTACTCAAAGTTTTTAAGCCCAACCCAGGTGGAATTCAAAATACCTTTTGCTGGTATATATTTCTGAAATGCGATGACCAAGCCAAACATCGGTATGGTATCAAAAATGAAAAGAAGGATTACAGCTGGGGTAAGCATAATTAAATAGCTTACGATCTCAGAATTCAAAATTTTTCTTTTATTCAAAGCCAAAACCTCACTTTAAACTATTTCGTATTAAAGAAAAGTACCCCAGTCCGGGGTACTTTTCTGCATGATTTAACGCGGTCTTTCAATCTCAACCTCAGCTGTAATCTCATCTCCACCTTGTTTCTTCCAATCTTCAACAAACTTGTCAAAGGCGTCAATGCTTAAGTCTCCCATGATTATTTTTGTAAAGGTTTCTATTTCAAGCTTTTCCAAGTTAGACCACTTTGTATCCATAGTCTCGGTTCTGCCGAAGAAGACGGTTTTCTTCAACTCGTACTTCCCATTTGTAGCCGCTTCCGTTGCCAGGTATCTACCCAGGTAAGTATTATAGGCATCAACTTTTTCAGCCTTCGTCTTTACTGGGTCTTTCAGCATTGATTCAATATGGTCGTAATAAACGCTTGTTCCAACAGTCTTCATCGCATCTCTGCCACCATTCTTCAAAGCCTGATTCACATCATCAAGAATGCGCTTTGTGACGTCCATGTAGTCAATCTGTATATGTACAGGCATGATTTGCCAGCCAACGCCAGGGTATTCCTTCATGAGCTTCTCGTAGGCTGCCTTTCCATCTGTTCCAATTCCTCTCCAGATTTCATAGCTGTAATTTAAAGCTTTTACAAAGGCCTCGGGGTTTTTAAACTTCTTTGAGAATACAGCAATGCCATTGACAGGGTCATGTTCAAAGGCTTTCACCTTGCCGTTGCCATCCAGAGGTGCAGCTAAAGGAATCCATTCAGCTTCAGGATTGTTAATGACGGCTTCTTTAATTCCGCCGCCGCCCCACCAAGCAGCAAACATCAATCCAGCCTTACCAGAGGAAATAATTTCTTGCCGCTCAGCGTCCTTTCTTAATGCGAACTCTTTGTCAATAATTCCATCTTTATATAATTGGTTCAAGTAGAGAAGTGCATCCTTTGTTTCTGGTTGAATGGAGCCATAAGCCGCTTTTCCATCCACTTCTATCCAAAGCTTTGGATAGGCATCATACAAGGAAAACACAGTTTCAAAGCCATGCCAACCATTATAATTCGCCGTTATTGTATCATGAAGAAGAATTCCGATGGTGTTGCCTGCACCATTGCCGCCTGGATCTTTTTCAATAAAAGCTTTGGCAACATTTACAACCTCATCCATTGTTTTCGGTTCCTCAAGACCCAGCTTATTAAGCCAGTCTTTTCTAACGAATAAAAGCTTGCTTGAATTACCGATATTTGTTCCTGGGAGTCCTTTCAGCTGCCCGTCCACCATAGTTTGAGCCAGTAATCGATCCCCATAAGATTCGTACATTTCCTTAACATAATCTGATGCGCATAGTTCAAAGGCCTCAGTCATATCCCAAACCAAATCATTTTCAACCATTTGCTTAAATAGCGTCCTTGAAACTCTGAGCATATCTGGAATATCCTTCGACGCTATGGATAAGGCAACTTTTTGATCAAAATTGTTACCGTCAACTTCCCAGGCAACCTTTGCTTCAACATTTACTTTGTCCCTTACATAATCCATGACGCCATTATCATCAAGCGTTTTACCGGCCGGTAGATTCACATTGCTGGTGGCAAAGCCTCTTGTGAAGGTTACAAGCTCGGGGTAAGGCGTTGAAGGATCCCAAACCCCTCCGTTGGGTGAGGTTTTAGCACCAGTAGATCCTGTTGCGTTAGTCTGAGACTGGATGTCAGAACTGGAACCGGAGTTGGCACCAGAAGGAGCCTGAGTCTGTGTGCAGGCGCTAAGCATGATTGTTGCTGTTAAAACAGCAGCAAGCTGAATCTTTGATTTCATTTTCTCTTCCTCCTTGTATAAAATGTACTTGGTATTCATAGAATGTATCACAAAAACATTATCACATCAAGGCTAAAAATGTATGTTTTTGGAATTATTAAATAAAATATTAAGTTTAATATTAGACTTTTTTAGCAAATATAACGACAGATCTCAAGAAAGAAATAGAAAATAAAGTTTATAATAAAAATAAACAAGCCCCAGCACAATGAAAATGAATATGTATTCATTTTCATTGTGCTGGGGCTTGTTTAGAAGTTGAAGAGAGCGATCAACGTTACTGCGTATAATCCACTTCATGATCCTTTTCATTCGAAAGGTGCATCAGACACTCTTTAATAAGTTCGTCTGTGGTAATTTCAATGATTGACTTACAAATATCCTTAACAATTCCCCACTTCAGCGCGTCATAATCATGAGATGAAATATTTCGTAGTCTTGACACTCGTGGTGAGCCAAGAATAGAAAGCTTATTCAAAACGGTTTCATTATCTAGCTGAATGTACAGTTCATATAAATTTGTGATGCATTAAGTAAGAGCCAAACCATCAATTCCATCATCAATGTCTTTAGCGTTTAGATGCTGAATGTTCTTATAAAGAAGTCGTACTTTAGCTAAATATTTTATGATCTTTCCCAATAACATTTCATCCTTGGAAAAATAGCTCATATGCTACCCCCACAACCAAATCAAATCATTCTTCATTTTCTGATAACCCTTTAGAAAGAAGCATTCAACCAAGGTTGAATCCGATTGATCCTTTTGATTCAGGCTATCCATTTCTTCATTTTTCTTTAGGATGGTTAAAAAAGGTATGACATCAAGCTCGCGTCCGAATTGATCCTTGACGATCTTTTTAATTTTCAAGCCCGTAGACAAAACGGCTTCGTCAATACGTTCAGATCCAGTATCGAAAACCAGGTCAATATCACTGTATTCTGTAAAGTCGTTCCGCGCAAAGCTGCCCACAAGCCCCACCCTTTTCAGCGTTTTGCTTTTGGGGGCTGTATCTTGAATAATTCTTTTTAAGATATCCAAGGTAATTTCATTCTTCAAAGGAAATGCTCCTTTTAATCTTTATACAATCAACCGCTTGTCTTTTTCGGGCTTGCTTTCCAGTTCTTTCTTCTTTTCTTCATATCCGGGGCGGCCAAACATGGCGTAAGTGGCATTCTTGCCCTCTTCCACACCAGGCTGATCAAAGGCGTTGATATTGAGTAGCTCACCAGCATAAGCCGTTGCAATTTCAAAGAGTACAATGATCTGCCCAATGGTAAAGGCGTTCACTTCTGGTAGGGTGATGGTCATGCTCAGCTTCTCCGCTACCCAAAGGGCATATTCCGTTGCTTCTTGCTCAACCTGAATGAGCTTGTTCTGGGTCACGCCGCCCAGGAAGCCCAGGCTAGGCATATCTTCATAAATCTTGGGAATAGTGATGGTTTCCTTGTACCGATCAACCCCAAGGAATACAATCAGCTTGTCGTCAGGACCTTCTGTATAAAGCTGTACCTGTGAATGCTGGTCAGTTACACCAAGAGCCTTGACGGGAGTCTGACCCACGTTTACAACCTTGCCTTCGTTGTCGTACTTCTTTCCCAGAGATTCAGCCCAGAGTTGCGCGTACCAGTCAGAGATGTATTTTAAGGAGTCCGCATAGGGGATCATAACGGAGATGTTGCGACCCTTTTTCAGTAAGGCGTAGCTGATGGCAGCATACATAAGCGCCGGATTTTTAAACAAATCATCGGAGTCGCAAAGCTTATCCATGTAAGCAGCTCCGGCCAGAAGTTCCTTGATATCAATTCCGCAGAAGGCCGCTGGTATCAGACCCACAGGGCAAAGCTCAGAAAAACGCCCGCCTACGCCGGAGGGGATGATAAAAGTCTTGTAGCCCTCGTCCTTGGCAATCTTGATCAGGTTGCCTTTCTCTTGGTCAGTGGTACAGATGATGTGCTTTTTCGCCTCAGCCTTGCCTAGTTCCTTTTCCAGCATTTCCTTGATGATCATAAACTGGGACATGGTTTCGGAGGTGCTGCCGGACTTCGATACTACGTTGAAAACTGAAGTCTTAAGGTCAATCACATCGAACAGGTAAGTCAATCTCTCTGGATCCACATTATCGGCTACATAGAACCTGGGGTATTTCCGCTGGGCTCTGGGCAGCTCATTATAGTAGGGGTGATTCAGGGCCTGCTGCAAGGCCATGGGGCCTAAGGCAGAGCCTCCGATTCCTAAGAGAACAAAACTTTCCACCGTATCCACAGTTTCATTCACATAACTCAAAATCTCGTCTACTACTTCATCTTGGTTGTAGGGTAAGAACTTCCAGTCCATCAATCCTCTTTTGGGCTTATCCTTTAAAGCCTGACGCGCCTGATCCAGTTCCGTTTTCATGTCATCCAGGTCTTTTAATCCAAAATGCTTGTTCATTAAATTGTTGCAGTCCATGCGTATTTTCATGGAATCCTGCCATGCTTTGTCTTCGTATCTCATAAAAGCCTCCAAAAATATAATATTAACCCTGGTTTTTAATTTCCGGTGAGCTTAGCTCAGTCTATCTCCTACTACTTTAAAAGAACTAAAAACCAAGGGCTTATGTCTTATTCATTTGCTTCTGGTATATTCACTTCAATATAGCAATCCTCTTTGCGAAAATCGTACTTGCTGAGGTTGTCAGGCAAGATGATTTTAACCGAGGCCTTGCGTTTCCCTGGCGTAAGACCGGATAGGTCAACAGCAGCCAAAATGCTGGAATACTCCACCTTATCCAAATCCGATTTCAGTCCCCAGAGCCGTACATTGACTGAGTCGGGAAAAACAGTACCCGCCGGTATATTGGTCTTGACGATCTTTGCGGTGGGAATGTCTATATCCAAGGGTACTTCCTTTTCCAGATTTACCGTTACGGTGACTTCTCTTTGGGCGCCATCGGGTATGCTTAAATCCGTACCCTCTAGGTAGGTCCTGAGATCAAAGATCTGTACCATCGTTTCGTTGACACCCTCTATCTGGATGGGTAAAAGTTCAATAGACTTAAAAGGGAGAACCCCGCTTTGGCTGATCACATCAAGCTGCTGGGGGGATAGGTTCACATTTACTACCCGATAACCAGCGGCAGCCTTGCCTTCAACCCTTGGTGTAATGGGTAGCATAGACTTCATATAAACGGGTATGGTGAGGTTAACTTCCTCCACATCGGTCTTGATCAAGGCTGAAATATCCTTGCCTTCCTTATCCAGTACAGCAAACTTTAGTTTTTCAGAAAGGTTAGCGCTGATGTCACTTATCTTTGCCTTTACCTGAATATCCTGAATGGAGTTGATAAGGGATTTTGCGCCACTAACGAGGATCGTGGATGGTTCTATAATCGGGGTCATGGCAGTGTAGCCTTCCTTTACCTCACCCTCTGTCTCCAGGCTTATGCTGATGGAACGTTCCACATGATTATCCAGAACAACGTTCACCTGATTGGGATAAATACTGATAATCTCAAAACCAGTCAAGCTGGGTAAATCTACCGTAACCGGCGCAGCCATCGGCTCCTCCAGGGTAGGGGTGATGAGATCAATGGGTTTTAGATCAATGCGCGCAATGATGCGCCTGCTACGAGAAAGCGCCTGAATATCAGAACGGCTGGCCCGCACCCGCACGTCAATGGTGGCTGTGGAAAGCTCCTTCTCGTTCACAAGTACATAGCCATTGGCTGAAACCCGCTCTTTGTTGTAAAGCGTTAGGTTGACCTTAAAGGTTTGAATCAGCGGTGGGTTTACAATATTAAGTCCCACATACCAAAGAATCACGGCAAAAAGCAAGGAAATCAGCTTAAAGCCAATGTTTTTAAAAATGAGCTGATTGATTTTTTTCATTTATGCTTTCCCCCTTCGGCATTCATATGAAAGCCATCTTTCATAATACGGGAAAACATGTTCTTTTTAACGACTACTTCATCCGTGAGTAACATATCCCGGATTTTGTCATCAGATAAGTTTCTGTAAAGCTTTCCGGTTCGGGCAATCGAAATATGTCCGGTTTCTTCTGAAACCACCAGGGCATAACCGTCGCAGACTTCACTGACACCTACGGCCGCCCGATGCCTGGTGCCCAATTCCTTGCCGATCTCGTCTTGCGTAAGGGGCAGGATGCAGGAAGCAGCAGCGATCCGATTGTTTCTGATGATAACAGCACCATCATGCAGAGGGGTTTTGTCCTCAAAAATATTGATCAACAGGGGACTGGATATTAGGGCGTCCAAAGGTACGCCCGTGTTTTCGTGATCTCCCAGAGGCACATCCTTTTCAATCAAAATCAAGGCGCCTGTCCTTGCGTTGGACATGGTTCTGGCTGCTTTCAAGATGGCATTCACGGAGTCCTTATTGATGGCCGTTCCTGTTTGCTCCCCCGCTATGTTAAAGGGAATGATCTTCCCTCGCCCGATTTGTTCCAGTGCTTTCCGAAGCTCTGGTTGAAAGAGAACAATCAAAGCCACCAGGCCAACACTAAAGGCATTGTTGACCAGCCAGGAAATGGTGTAGAGCTTGAAGAGGTAGGCCAAAATACTGATCACAATGAGGATGATAATCCCCTTAAATAAAGCCCAGGCTCTTGTCTCCTTAATCCACAGCATAACCCGGTAGATAATATAGGCTACCATAAGAATGTCCATAATATCAGTCGTAGTGATTTTAGGCATGGTTAAGGACGCCAAATTCAGACCGGAAAAAAAGTTAATGAAATAGTCTGTCATACACTCACCCCCGTTTGTCTTCAAAGGTATTAATCTTCGGTATAGCCTTTACATAGTAGTAATAATCATCATCTTGGAAGGAAACGGACTCCGCTCTTTTGTAGTCTAGGATTAAATCAAAGAACATAATGAAACGGATGAGTATTCCCGAAACGGCCAGGGAAATGAGCATTTCTATAATGGAGAAATCAAAATCAGCCAGGGAAACCCCAATGATATAACTTAGTGCAATAACAAGCAGGCTAAATAAAAGGGCAAGATCTCGGCTGTGGTCAATGGATAGTTTTGAAAGAAAGTAAGTGACCAGGATGACCATCGTGAAAACAAAAGCCACAAAAAACCACTCATAACCAGAGGACAAGCGGCCCATAATGTTGACGAGCATCGTGGATACAACATCCGGCAAGTCCACCAGAGAAACCTCTACTTGCAAAGACATGAGGTAAGCTGGTAGATCTATAAAACTCCAAATGAAAATTCCCAGAACCACCGGTATAATCCCAGTCAGTCCAAGATAGAAGCCTGTGAGCAAGGGTACAGTGAAGGGGATCTTTAAATAAAAGCCCAACACGGTTAAGAGCAGTAGAATACTTTCCTTGGGTGCGAATCTGGAATAGAGGAAGACAATGAAGGAAAGGGCACAGAATAAAAAAACAGCAACCTCTGGTGCAAGAGAAAATTGAATGGCCAGATTTAAAATAAGTAACATATAAGAAAAGCTGATAGGCATAGCGGCAAAGATTAGTCCAAACAAAAGACCTGAAAAATAGGAAATCGGAGGGGTATAGATAAAAGCAAATTCAGGCCGGTACTGTCCGATTGAAGAAACAAGGCTGTATGCAAAAAAACCCAAAACAAACTTCCCTAAAAAAGTAAGCAAGGTTTCATGCCGCTTGAAAACTTTAATAAGAGTCTCTCGGACTTGAAGTAAAGTCGTAATATAAATAGGCGTTTTCCTCCTTTCTATCTGAGGGAAGGCTTTTTTCTAGCTTCTGCTGTTGCCGTTTATTGCGTTCCCTGCTGATATCCAGCCGCCTAAGAAGCTCATAATACTTGTTGATGCGGGTTTGAGCCTTATTGTATTCCATGGCCGCTACCACCGAGCTGATCAAAGTTACAATCAAAAAAAGGACTGCAAAGAATACAACGACGGAAACAACCAGGTCGTTATAGTCTAGCTCAAAGACATTCATCTCTCCTGTATATATTTTATTCAGGCCAATCAAGATTATCACAAGGGTACCACCAATAAAGGCACCCAGGCGGCTTAAAATATTTTTACGATAAATATAATCATGACGGAAATGATCCGTAATCTTTCGGTCGGCTTCGCCTTGATGCTTATCATAAATGGCCAGTCGTGTCATCATTATGATGCTTTTTTTATCAAGCTTCTTCATCTTAACCTCCATTTTTGCGTCCATGCCTCACGGCGCACAAAGCGCGAATGAAATTCAGCATGGGCTCTGGGCAAGCCTTAGGTCGTTGCGCTTATGCCAACTACGCATCACAGGCACAAGTCAGTATATCCCCCCTGCATCATACTGCACAGCTGCATCCCATAAGAGCCATTCTTGGATTCCGGCATCATAACAGGCCTTGATTTGCAGCTCTCGTTCCCCTGGGCCATACTTCAAATGGGGCTTCACCCAGGTTGCCGAAAAATCTTGAAGCCAAGGCCGCACGACCGCTACGTGTCCTTCGATATTACTTAATTTTTCGTTGGATAAGAGCAAAGCCTTGGATATGATTTCGTAGGGTTTTAAGTCGGGTTCTGGGATTCCGAAGGTGTTCTTTGCATAGTGGGAAGGGTAAATCATAGGACAAATGATGTCCAAGATTTTTGACAGAGCCACATAGTCCTGTCCAACAATGGAGGCATCTACCTCGCTGCCAATAATCGTACCATACACATCAGCAGACACATTTACACCCAGAGGCTTCAGGGTTTTCATGGCATAGGCGGCAAACTCGTTGATGATCTCCGTTCTGGATAAGGAGCCGGTGTCACCAAAGTCTGCGGACTGGAGGCTGCCTGCCGTATCAAAGCGTATGTAATCAAACTGGATTTCATCAAAGCCAAGCTCGGCGGCTGCCACTGCATAGGTCAGCACATAGTCCCAGGACCCACGGTGATAAGGATTCATCCAGGCGACCTTTTTGGGATCCTGCCAAATGCCATCACTGTTTTTTATGTAATACTCGGGAAAATAGTTCAGCGCCATGTTGTCTTTAAAGGTAACAATGCGAGCAATCGTATAAATCCCATTTTCCTTTAAACGAGCTAGCAATTTATGAATGTCAGGAATGGTATTTTTGGATATGCCCATTTCGTCCGCAAGAGGAATACCCTTGAATGTAATGTAGCCCTCATCGGTTTTCAGGTCAATGACCATGGCATTAGCAGCACTGGTCGTGCATAGGGTAATCAAAGGCTCCAAGGCTGACTCTATACCGGCGATATTGGCAGACAGATAAATACCCTTCACAGCACCTCCGGTAACAGTATCCCCGGTATAGTAGGAAGTATTCTCTGATTCAAAATCCAAAGAATCGGGGTCAAAAAACTGTCCGTAATACTCGAAGGGCAAAGGAGGCATGACAAAATAATCTCTAGGATCGGGAAAGTCGTAGTTAAGCTCCTCTGAAGGCTCTTGGGCATTGTGTTTTGAGCTTCCTTCCTCTAGGTTAGCATCGACCTCTTCTCTTACTTCTTCTGAGGGCTTAAACACCGGCTGAGCTGAGCAGGATTGAAAGAGGTTGGTCAAAAAGCTTACAACCAAGAAAACGAAAAGAAGCTTCATTGAAGGGCACCGGTGTTATTTTTCTGCATAATTTTCCTCCGTGTTGTTTGCATGAAAAAACAATTCTTTTACATACTAAACTTTAAACATATGTATAATTTGCTTTAATTCTATCATCTTCGATCTGTTTTGAAAAGAGGGAGACGGAAAAATAAATAAAAATTTTTCAATAAACCCTCTTTACAAAATAAGGCAAAAGTATTATCATATGCATGAAATTAGGTTTTTAAACCGCATAAATCTATCCGCACGTGAAAACTCACTATAGTTTTTATTAAAATCGAAAACAAACATTTGTAACAATTTTGTTATTGATTTTTAATAGAAAACGTGCAACAATAGCGAGCATAAATATGCTCGGTATCTACCAAAAAATTTAGGAGGGGTAATTAATGAAAAGAGCAAAAAAAATAGTTGCGTTGGTATCACTGGTAACGATGGTGTTGGGTTCTGCAATGACCGTATTTGGTGCAGCTGAGAAACCAAAGGATTATACTGCCCAGACCATTACTGAAAAGAATCTTCATATTAATTCCGTAATTGTCGGAAAGTATCCATCTATCTCCGGAGCTGACGACGCTTTAAACAACAAAATCAAAACAGCAGTTGAGAAAGTTTTTTACAATCCAATTAATCCGATTGTAACTTCAAATATCGGCGGGTATAAGGATGCATCCAGTACGCTTTCTTACAAAGTAACTGAAGAAAACAGATATCTGCAAATTGATGTCAGCGCAAAAAAGAGCGGTGCAAATGTGGGTGCTGGCGGAAGTGATTACGCAATCGGTACTTATTACTATGATAAGGAAACCAAAAAGGAAATCGCAACTAAAGAAGAATTTGACAAGCTTGTGAAAGAGCAAGCAGATGCTAATGCCGCATACAAAAAAGAGCAAGATGCTGCCAAAGCAGCCGCAGATAAGAAAGTCAATGATGAAAAAGCTGCCGCAGTCGCTGCTGAAAAATATGCAAAAGAACTTGCTGAGGCTAAAGCAATCGGTGAAACAAAGCGCTTAGATGAAGCAAAGGCTTCTGCAGCTGCTTTCTCTAAGTTAACCTTAGACCAAGCTCTTAGAGATTTCTCTATCGGGAGAGTTTTCATGGTTCCGTTGATCAACCCCTACACAACCTTAGCGGGCTTTGATTTATTCCAAAACGGCAACTTAGTCGTATTCAAGAAGGGTTACTTATATAAGTCCATGAAGCTGAATGAAAACAGCTACCCAATCGGTGTTGGCGAATATGCACCTCTTGAATATCCTCCTGTATTGGTTGATGGTCAAGTTTATGTTCCTTATACTTTCTTTGAGAAAGTATTCGACATTAAGATTAGCTTCAATCCTAACGGCACAATCAAGGAAATCACAGGATTTGAAAAATATTTGAACTAATTTGTTTGATTAATAAGACAAGTTGTCATATGCAAAGTAGAAGGATTTATCTCTTTTCCAAATTAAGTCTTTTTACTTTGCTTTTTTATTACCCGGCCAACCTACATACTTGGCGTAGTCCAGTAGCTTGAAGGCACTTTTATAAATTCCTTCTTTACAACGAATGTTTATTATGTTATACCTTTGCGCATAATAAAAGAGAGGGTACTGGACCCTCTCCAAATGCACAGTCGCTTTAAAGGCGGCTTGGCTTACGGTTTTTTGGCGTTTAAATAACCGCGTACCTTGCTGGGGGGCGGTTATTTTTTTTAGAAATATATGTCAACAGGGCTAAAATAAACAGCCCAAACATGAACATTAAAGATAATGATTCATAGATTGACATAAGCTTCACCCCCTTTCATTCGGGAGCGTAAGCCAAGCCGCCCACAAGCAGTGTGCTTGTTTATCTTAACATGAGTTTCGCAAAAAGACAATGAGTAAAAACAAAAATTTAGTACAAGTTAAAGGGGCTATAGCGTATTATTGCTATAGCCCCTTTTGATTGCTTTGACTGTTTTGTTTGGTAAGCAAGACTACTTCCGGATCATCAAAGGCTCAACTGTTTCCTTGTTAGACTTCCACCATTCGTTGATAACCTCTGTAAGCTGGTCGCCGCCGTTAGCCTTCCATTCAGCCACATAGGCATCCCATTCATCCAAGGATCTTGCGCCGGTGATAAATTGCAGGAAGCTGTCCTCTGTAAAGGTATTAACCTTTGCTACTACATCGGTATACGCCTTATTTGGAGTCATATAGCTCGTCAAGTCATAGATAATGGTTGCTTTTGCTGCGTTATCTTGAATCTTGTTAAACTCTGCAAAGAGAGTTGGATCTTTCTTTACTCTTGTCTGTCTCCAGAAGAAGTTATACTTCTCGGTGTCTGAACCAGTCAGGTAGTATTGTGCGTAGCTCTTTTCATCAAAGAAGATCGGAAGAATTGGCTCTAGGGTCTTCTCATCTATAACCTTATAATGCACGCCCTCAACACCCATTGAAAGCTCCTTGAAAACATCATCTTCAAGCTTTGCATTGATATAATTCATAGCGTGTTCGGGATTCTTTGCAACCTTCGGAATGACAACAACTTTGTTTGTTCCACGTTCCATGGTGAGTACGGCATTGCCCTTTTCATCTTTCAGTGCGGGTAAGTAATCCACGCTTGCTTCTGGTAACTTTTCCTTATAGGTCTTGGTAGCAACGGGTTCTTCCCACCAAGCTACACGGTAGATGGCAGCCTTGCCAGAGAAGAATTTCTCCTTCAGCTTGTCGCTGGTGTTGGTAACCCACTCGCTGTCCAACAGACCTTCGCTATAGAGCTTGTTCATGAACTTCAAGTAGTCCTTGGACTTTGAAGATATACCACGATGAACAACTTCGCCATCTTCCAGGTTGAAAACATTGGGAATGTTAAAAGCACTGGCTACTTCATTGATGACAGAACCTGTAGAAGTGATGGGGATGATATTCAGATTTTCTTTAATAGCCTTTAAGGTGTTGTAAAATTCATCAGTGGTGGTAGGCATGGTGGTTCCAGCTTTGTCAAGCAGATCAGTGCGCACGCGATAGGACAGGCCATAGCTGGTGCTAGGATTTCCTTCGGGAATGCCCAAAATTTTCCCGTCAATGGTTACATTGGTCCATAAGCCCGGTTCGGTTTTTTTCTTAACGTTTTCGCCATACTTATCCAAAAGTGCGTTCAGCTCATAGTAAGCACCATGAGAAACGGTGTTATTGAAATCATTCCGAAAAAAGACCATGATGTCAAAGGGATCTCTGGAAGAGATGATGGCATTTAACTTAACCAGGGCATCCTCATTGGGTAGAAGTTCGTAATTAACCTTATAGCCTGTTGCCTGTTCAAGATATTTTGCTGTATAGTCATTGTTTGCGTCAAAGTTGACATAGGGCATCAGCACCCGCAGAGTGGGCTTGGTTTCTAAATTAACATCCGCAGCTGTACTTCCACCAGACTGAGTGGTACCTTCGCAACCGGAGAGTGCGCCTGCAATCAACACAGCTGATAACAAAACCGAAAATAATTTTTTCATGCAAATCCTCCTTAAGTTTAGCGGTAAATAACCGCACCTTGCTCCAGAAGCTTTGTCTGAAGCATTTTGATGTCAAGTTCCAAGAAACTGCCTGAACCCTTGGAAACCAAGGCCGCAGCCAAACCAGCAGCTTCACCAGTGGCCATAGCAGTTGGAGTCACTCTGGCAGAGGCGATGGCCTCATGAGTGGCTCCGATGCAGCGACCTGCTACCAGCAGGTTTGTCAGTTTTTTCGGAACCAACGAACGGAAAGGAATGGTATAGTAACTGTCTTTGGCCTTTCGAATCCAGTTGAGCTCAGCGCCCAAGGGATCGTGGATATCCACAGGGAAGGCACAGGCTGCAATGGCATCCTGAAATTCCTGACCGTCCAATATATCTTCCAGCGTAAGGGTATAGAGGCATTTAAAACGCCTGGATTCCCGCACGCCGATTGTTGCCCCGCTTTGAACTAAATAGCTATCCGAAAAACCTGGTATATATTCCTTCAAAAAGCGTACCAGATCATCCAGCTGCTTTCTGGAGGCGATTTCAGCCTTGGTTAGCTCGCTGCCATTGGTGCCGCGAAGCTTAATCACCCGAGACATATTGACAAAGACCTCACCAGGATAAACGCCTTCAAATAAAAGTACCCGATCCCGATCAATGGGAAAATCACCATTTTCCTTGGCCTTATTCACCAGGTCAAAAAATCCAGACACGGCCAGGTACTCCCCCGGAGCCTCAGCTAAAATAAACTGCTCCGAGTGGTTTTTCATATAGGTCTTGATTTCGTCCAAATGGACTCCGCCCATTTTAAACATCAAGGTCATCGGCTGGGCATAGCCGTCCTTTTCTCGGCCTTCTTCATAGGGTGCTTTGGCCATTGCGGCCATGTCTCCATCGCCTGTTGCATCAATGAAGGTCTTAGCAAGGAAGTGAAGGGTACCGCTTTTATTAACACAGCTAACAGAGCTGATATGATTCTCAGTCACCTCTACGCCGGTAATATAGGTATGCAGTAGCAGATCAATGTTTTCATCTGCAAGCATTTGAAAATAAAGCTGCTTTAACAATTCTGGCTCAATGGGCGTAATCGTGGAAGCTACACCTAGAGGGTCTTTGAGGTGTCCTTTGCTACCCTTCATTTTCACTAGCTTTTGGACAATTTCTTCCGCGATACCCTTAACGATCTGCGTTTCACCCACATGAAAGGTCATAAGCGGGCAAACCAGGGCAGCAGTATTACTCCCGCCGAGAAAGCCATTCTTTTCAATCAATAAAACACTGGCGCCATTTCTGGCAGCAGACAGTGCCGCCACAACGCCACTGGAGCCAGCGCCTGCGACTAGAACGTCATAGGTTTTTATCATTATTGCCTCCAAACAGCCCATGGCTGCTTTCAATCGCCACTATGCTTGAAAATTCAAGCGAGCGTGTGCTAGCCATGCTTACCGTTTTGTATTAATTAAGCATTTGAATCTCAGCTTCAAAGATTCTGGGCCAAGGTAGAGAGATCTTTGTTCCTTTGGCGTAGGGGCTAAGCATAGGGTCTTCTTGGAGAAATTGGCTCATTTCTCGAGAGAGGATTTCTTCTGCTTTTGCCTGGTCGCTGAGGTGATAGGGATCTTGGCCTTGTTCATTGAGTTGATCTCTCAGTTTTTGTCTGATTATGCCTTGATAGACGTAATCATCCATAATCCGTTCGATCAGAAATTGTTTGTTTGCTCGATCTTCTATTGTTCGGCCTTCAGACAAAACAATCTGCGCAACGATGGTTCCTAGAGCGTTTGAGGCTGTGTTCCAGGCAGAATAGCCGCACAGGCCGTAAATAGGGGTTCTTCGATGAATCCGGTAAAGGATATCACCCTGTCCCCCGTTGGCATAGGCCACATCCAGTAGGAATACTCGCTTGCCCTCCAAAATCTTTTGGCTAACAAGTTCGGCAAAAGCCTCCAGTTCTGCTTCTGTATAGTCGCAGGGGGGAGAGCCGTTTCCAAGACTGGCCTCGTATTGCTTAGTTTTTGGGGTGTAGAGGATGAGTACATTCTCAGGTTCCGGACTGTTGTCATACAGCTGAATACCAGCCGTCTTGCAGTGGCTCAGCAGGTTTTCATGGAAGAGCCTATCCTCATAGCTTGCTATAAAGCTCTCGCGGATATCGTTCAAATAAAGGTAAGATAGGGACAACTCGTAGCCCTGCTCTTCCTTAATCGCTTTCCCTACGCTCAGGCAACCAGCCTCGTCAGTTCCGTTGTGAATGCGAATTTGATCTTCCAAGCCATTCCCTTTAATGTACTGGAGAAGAACTTCCTGTTCCGTCTTGTGCATGCCAAAGGAGGAGGAGTCTTCCTGAACAATGCATAAATCTCGAAGGAGCCCTTCCTGAACCAGCTCTGCACAAAGCCGGTTGATGAGATGATTCCGTTCCCTGGCTGTGAGAAAGGTATTGAGCGTCTCCTCTGGTAGTTCAGATTTCACTGCTTGTAATCTTTGGTGTATCTTTTCCTTGTCTTGCTCTGGCGTAGCAGCGAGGCTGGATAGGTGCATCAGTTCCGAATACTCATTCACCAGCTCCCAAGCTCTTCTATCCGAGGAGCAGAGGGTGGAGATTGAGCTTCGCATTAAAACAACAAAGGCGTAGATGCTTAAGGCAGGGAATTTCTCCTTGAGTCTTCGAAGTACTTCAAGACGCTTGACACACTCTTCCTTGGAAACTACCAAGTTACGAGAAGCCAAAAGAGATCCAAAGGCCAGATGATCTACAGACAAAATCAAAGTAACGCCCTTGCCGGAATTTTCTTCTCTCCTGCAGTTTTCAAAAAGCCAGTCCACAATCCCCTCAAAATTACTGGGCTTTATAAAATGACTCATAAGATTCATGGGAGGCACAGCAAGTTCAACGCCTCTAAGACGTGCAAGCTGCACTGGGAAATGATAATTACAGGGCCGAGTGTCTAAAGGCAAATAAACAAATCTCATAGACCTGCGATCGCCTCCTTAAAGTTATAGACCGCTTTTTCAATGGATTCCTTTTCTGAACCCATCACAATAGCACCAATCATAATCGCCTTGACACCAATTTCATTTAATATTTTAAGCTCATAGGGCTTTATTTTCCTTTGGGTCGGAATAACAACCGGAAGGCTTGTGGATTCGCAAAGTATCTTGTAACGCAATAGATCTTTTGCATTCAGCATTTGACCGTAACCCTCGGGATGAATGATGGAAGCCTCCAAGATATCCGCTCCAATTGTCTCAAAAGCCTTGATTTCCTCTGGTAGATATGTGTAATCTGCCGCCATCATTACAGCTGCTTTTTTATCACAAAGAATTCGAGCTGGCATATGGTGGCCATAGAGGGACACAAAGGAAAATCCCATTTTAACCGCCTCATCATAATCTCGGTCAGCCGCCTCTGTATGATCTCCCAGTACAATACCCATCTCACCCTTTGCTTCTAAAAGCATTTTTTCAAAAATCTTTCTTTCTTCCGCAAGGCTTCCGAAACAGGTCTTGCTGGCTCTATGCTCAACATTGATATGAACCTTAACTAGGTCTGCCCCAGCCTCAAAAGCTACCTTTGAAAGCTCAGGGTCATTCTTCGGCAAACTGACTATTAGCTTCATTGGTTTTTGAGTCAAACTCAGGCTTTTTAATGTTAAACTCAGGTCTTTTTGAGTCAAACCCTTGTTAGTTTGACCGGGCACATTTAAACCATTCATAGGACCCCTCCTTCTCCTAAAAATTACTATATCTATACTTAGTCACAATCAGCTTTGCAAAGCTGCCCCCAAAACGATGGCTAGCGGACCTTTGCACCTAAAGTTGAGTAAATCATGTCGTACCAACAGGTTAGCGCCATGACGGCTGCCGCTCTTTCAAAATACCAGGATTCAATCTGCTTAGGTACGATTGAATGTCCCTCTGCTCTTGAAAAGGTGTCACCTTCTTTTGTGCCTACTACTGTAAATTCCAAGGATAAAAAATCAGTTAAAAATGCAATGCCATTCGTGCTCCCTGGGAATGCCTGCAATTTGCCAGATGCGTTGTTTTCACCCCGTATAAGGGTCCCATCCAAGAAAAGTCCTGCCTTGTCAGATTCGCCAGGGTAAACACAAAGAAAATTCCTGCTGTTTTTGCCTGTGCCTAGTTTGCTCTCAAAAAGGGTCGCTGCATTTACTTTGTGATCAATGTAAGTATGTATTAAATATTTTCTTTCTAGTAGTTCTTTTAAATGTACATTATACCAGTCCAGCTGATCGTTGCGGATCACAATGCCTTTCAGCTGGTCAATACTGCCCGATAGTGCTATGCCGATTGCTAAGATGTTCTTTTCTTTAAAGCTGTTTATAGTGGATTCCACAGCTTCAAAAACCGCATTGATTAAAGAGGCCTGTTCTGACTTTTCTACAAAGTACGATTGAAGTAAGTCTCCTGAAAAATCCGTGACTGCTACCTGCAAACCCGTTGCTTGAATCAGTAAACCTATACATACGCCATATCCGGCATTCACAGAATAAATAGCCGGAGGACGTCCTGAACTGGAATCTTCCAGCCCGCTTGCAGCTACAAGACCCGCCTTTTGAAGATTGTTGATCCCGTCCGAAAGCGTTGTGTTGGAAAGTCCTGTTCGGAGCGACAAGTCCATTTTGGTTGCACGCTGAAGGGACAACAGGCTGAGTAGAATACTTTTTAGGTTGTTAGCTTTGATTTGGTGCATTGCTGGTATCTTATTCATTCATCACCACTGAACTTTACTTTTTACGAGGCTCGTAAAAACAATGTAGCACACAAGTAATTGATTGTCAACATGAAAAAATTGCTTGTCAAGACGGTTAAAGAATTAATCAAGGCTGAATGAAGGCGCTTAGAAAATGTTTTAAAGGTTGAGTATAATGCTCATTGACGTGTCTGGCTTTTTGAAAAGAGATGGAAGGAGGAAGTGAACCAACGAGTTGGTTCGGAAGGAAAAACTTTTCGGCATTGAAACAAATTTTCCCTTCCGAACAGCAGGATCTTTTACTCAATATGCAAAATTCTCTTGTGCTTGGTTATAAAGCGAGCCAAAAATAAGGTAATGGCCACATGAAAGGGAAATTGAACCAGATTGTTAATCAAACGAACGCTGGTAAAGTACTTGCTGGCAATGGTGCCGTACATCATGCTGTTCCAGATAAAGTTGAGTCCAAAAACCACAAGTATGATCACAAGAGCCCGTGCCAGAACTACCCGCCAAATCTGAATGGGACGCTTGTACAAAAAGCAAGCGTAAATAAAATAAGTGACCATCCCACTGATCGCATATCCAAAAAAATAAAAGCCTTGTGGATTGGCCAAAAAGGTAGCCCAATCGGAAACAAAGCCAAAGACCAGAGCAGCCCAGGGGCCAAAGAGCACAGAAACAAGCACCCCTGGCAGATAAGCAAAGCTGATAGCCTTGAAGGTGGGGGTTATGTAGAGGCTGAAACGGCTTAAAACTACAGCCGTTGCAACCATCATACC
Source organism: uncultured Defluviitaleaceae bacterium (assembly GCA_964611385.1). Taxonomy (GTDB): domain Bacteria; phylum Bacillota; class Clostridia; order Lachnospirales; family CAYPQA01; genus CAZSXS01. The sequence goes on along the minus strand of CAZSXS010000010.1, from coordinate 29,279 downwards.
CATAATGATCATGTTTTTTACAGTAAAAACCTTTTTGAAAGAGAAAATATCACCTAACATGTTAACCCCTTTTATACATTAAAAAGCAAGCTTCTGCGAAAAATAATCCAGCAGCTTGTCGATGGAAACTCTTTCTTGCTCCATGGAATCTCGATGACGGATGGTAACACAGGCATCGTTTTGAGAGTCAAAGTCAAAGGTTACGCAGAAGGGCGTTCCGATTTCATCCTGACGGCGATAGCGCTTGCCGATGGAGCCTGCATCGTCATACTCACAGGAAAAGTGCTTGCATAAGTTTTCGTACAGCTTGTAAGCATCATCGGAAAGTTTTTTGGAAAGGGGCAGTACAGCCACTTTAATCGGTGCAAGAGTCGGATGAAAACGCAACACAACCCGAGTGTCATCCTCCAATTGTTCTTCGTCGTAGGCGCAGCAAAGAAAGGCTAGGGTAGCCCGGTCAGCACCAAGGGAAGGCTCTATACAGTAGGGGAGATATTTTTCGTTAGTGTTGGGGTCAAAGTAGTTTAGGTCTTGACCGGAGATGTTTTGATGCTGTTTGAGGTCAAAGTCTGTCCGGTCAGCGATTCCCCAAAGCTCACCCCAACCGAAGGGGAACAGAATTTCAATGTCCGTGGTAGCCTTGCTGTAGTGAGAAAGCTCTTCAGGGCTGTGATCGCGAATCCGCATAGCCTCCTCGGGGATATTTAGGCTCTTGAGCCAGTTAATGCAGAAGCCTCTCCAATAGCTGAACCACTCCATATCTGTGCCGGGTGCGCAGAAAAACTCCAGTTCCATCTGCTCAAATTCCCGTGTACGGAAGGTAAAGTTACCAGGCGTAATCTCATTGCGGAAGGATTTACCGATCTGGGCAATACCAAAGGGGATTTTCTTTCTGGAGGTACGGGCCACGTTTTTAAAGTTTACAAAGATACCCTGGGCTGTTTCCGGGCGTAGGTACACCACGTTTTTGCTGTCCTCGGTAACGCCGGCATGGGTCTTAAACATCAGATTGAACTGACGGATATCGGTGAAATCATGCTTGCCACAGGAAGGACAGGCAATATTCTTCTCGTCGATATAGCGGCGCATCATTTCATGAGGCCAGCCATCCACGGAAGGGGGCATGGGCTTCCCATCAAGGTCTGTGGCTCCGGGGTTTTCCTGGGCGTAGTCTTCAATCAGCTTATCGGCCCTAAAGCGTTCTTTACAGGCCTTACAGTCCATAAGCGGGTCAGAAAATCCACCCACATGACCGGAAGCCACCCAAACCTGGGGGTTCATTAGGATGGCGCAATCCACGCCCACATTATAAGGGCTTTCCTGCACGAATTTTTTCCACCAGGCATTTTTCACATTGTTCTTCAGCAAGACGCCCAAGGGGCCATAATCCCATGTATTAGCCAAGCCGCCGTAAATCTCGGAGCCTGGGAAGACAAAGCCCCGTGCCTTGGCTAGGGCAACGATTTTTTCCATTGATTTCTCCATTTTATCCTCCTGAAAATAAGAAAATTCAAAATCAAGTTGACATCCTCATCTGTCCCTTTTCAAAAGCCGGACATAGGACAAAGAGGCAGATAGCACAAAGCAAGTTTGAAGCAAGAGCCGTTTGCTTACTGATTTTGAAAAATTCAGTTTGTTTATTCATTATACTGTCTCTTTGATTGATTTGCAAGGCTTAAGGGAAAAACTCGAAGCATATACCCCTGAAGGAAATGAGTTTGGGTATTGATTTTACAAGAATGACGGATATTAAAAAAAGATTGATGTAAACTGATCTTCAATCAGTTCAGCAGCAACCTTTTTTATGCCCGTATATTTCAATACCTAGATTTGAGAAAAACCTCTGTCCTGGTAGGCTTATTCAGACATTAAGAATTGCAATGTCGTTCTGGTCAGGTTAGTCTGCAAGTTAGTAATTGCCCTGCTGTTTTGCAACTGTGAAATAAATCATAAGCTGAAATTTATTTTTTCTTTAATGTAAGAGAAAGCACCTTGGGTCTTGCACCTTTTGCATACTTAAAGCCTAGAGCATGACGAATTATTTCAGGAATATAGTAATTATCGCCTTCTATCCGAAGATAGCCTTCTTGTTGCATTAATTTTTCTTCCTGAACAGTCAGTTCTATCTTGCTTTTTGTGAAAGGTAATATTTTCAAATCGTTATTTGTTCCTTTTAGTTTATCAAATATAGGTTTTAAACTTGAAATTTCCTGTTCTATTTCTGAAACCTTTGCTTCATTACATGAAGCAACTGCCTTTCTTATTTCAGTAGGCATTATGATTCTGTCATCGTAATAAGCCTTACTTGTATTGTTTTCTGTAGCGTATTTCAGAAATCTAATGATATCTCGAGCTTGTAACATTCCGTTGAAGTCTGAAAGAGCCGCCAAAATCCACCTAGCAGTAAAGGCTTCATTGGAAGATGGTTGGCCTAACTTTAAACCCCAAAATCCTTTCAACCCATCTTCTATTGCACCATCAAGTGCAGTTTCTATTTCTATATTTTCATCTAAATATCCTGGTTGAGCCTGACATACAAGCCAAAAGGCCAATCTTAATGCTTCACTAGCCGACCATTTTAATTCAACATCTCTGTATACTTGTTCAAACTGAGCAAAATTGATTTCTATGGAATCTCGCGCTATATCTTTTCTCAGAAATATAATCGCCCCAATTTGATTATATTTAGCCGAAAGATTGTTGATAATATTTTGACATAAAACACTTACCGCAATCTTTTCAGAATTGTTTCTTGAAGTTTTCTGGAAAAGTTCTTCTAGTCCATCAAAAACTAAAACGATATGCGATCTTGCTTCTTTTAATTTTTCATTTGCCTCATTGAGATTGAAATAATCTTGATTTATTGAAGAAGCTATTCGTTTTTCCCAAAAGTCCTTCCACTCTGATTCGGTATGCTCAGTTTCATTAAATCTCGTTATATGCTCATAATTATCTTGCCAAATGGAATCTTTAACATTTGCGCATGAAAGATTGGAATTAATATTATCTATACAATTTTGTAAATCGGATACCATTTCAAGAGCGTTTTTAGTGCAAACAATGGGTAAAATATAACCATCTTTAATAGAGTTGGTAACCTTGTCTAAATCCGCACAAAATGAATACCAGTCTTTATTATATATCAATTTGCGAAATAAGAATGTCTTGCCAGAACCTTTAGCACCCATGATTACAGAAAATGGTATCTTATTGGCATATTTCTTTTTTAACGTTTTAATTGCATTTGTTTGCAATAAGTCAAAACCTGAAGCACTATCTGCTGTAATTTGTTTTTCAGCAAGGGTATGAACACTTTTTATAAATGATTTTCTGTTAAAGCGAGAGCTAGGAATTTGAGTTTCGTTTTCATAAGAAAAATTTTGTTTAACAAATTTCACTATTGTTGTATACATATCTCGATCTTTTAGTTTTGATTGTATTTGCTCCACTGTTGTTAAGTGAATTAATTCACTAGCAAACTCTAATTTTATTACAACGTTATCTGTTAATCCGCTTTCTTCATTTTCAACCTCATAGCAGCTTGATAAACTATTTATAATCTCAGATGTATCCAAATCACTAGGTACCATACTAAGGATTATTTGCGGCAATATGGAGTCCTCTGTAATTTTTAAGCCTTTTAACATATGACGCAAAAGCATCTTTGTGCCTTTAATTGATTGAGTTGATGTTGATGTAACGAGATACTTTTTCACTCTGGGGTCAAATAACAGTGTTGAAGAAAACTCACTTATTCCTGTACGCAAATCCACAAGCACTGCCGAAACACCCAATTTGAGCCCAATTTTATATAAAACTTCACTTAAAACATATTCTTTGTTCTTTCCGTTTGTTATGGACTCAGGGTTTGCATAGATGTCTAATAATTGTTCTTCGTAACGATATGTTGGAATAAAAAAATGCTCTATTGTTTTTATTTCAGTTTCTAATGTAATCGTTGACTGGCCAATATTTTCGCATGCAAATTTGACAATTTCATCAATATTATCATGATCTTGAATCAACGCCATTAAGTCCAAATAGCTAAAGCTTTCTGTTGTGTTGTCTGCTTGAAGACTGGTAAGCCCAGGTGCTTCTATATCTGAGTCAATGATCAAAAGTCTATTGTTTGACTGTTTTTCAAAAACGGTTCCCCACGCTTTTGCAAAAGCCAGTAAGGCAAGTGTTCTACCAACCCCACCTTTATATGAATGAAAAGCGATTATCGGGCAATCGTTGCTGATATTTTTTAATGTTGAAAGCTCCGGATAAGCAGATTTCCTATAAATAATATTTTTGAATAAAGGGATTATTGGTGTTTCACTGCTTCGAATTTCATCAAAAGACTCAAATGCAATGTCAAGAACACTACCTGTATCTAAAACGATAGACTCTTTTTCAAGATTTATATGCGAGTCCAATAAATTGGAAAACAATTGAAACACTTCTTGTTTTTTTCTTTCATCAGCGTATACAAATAAAGTTGACGGATATACCTTAATTTCTTCTATATAATCTATCCATTCCGATTTTTTCAATCGCAAGAACCTCTCTACATCTTTCCAAGAAAAAAATTTCATCATATCACCCTTTCACTAAGCCATGAAGCTATTTTTATCAAATTTGTTTGAAAATCTTCAGCTTTCGTACTTTCTAATTCATCCTTAACAGGAATACAATATCTGCATAGTTGATGATAGTTTTCTGATGTGATACTTTCGTCATATTTTGACTTGAACAGTTTGAATCTATAACTACCAGAAACCCCTACAAGCGTAATCAAACTTTCGATATTATGCGTTTTGAATTTATCCATCTGATCCTTACTTAAATTTTTAATTTCATAGATTCTTATTTTTTGAAGAAATAAGAATTTCAAGCCACATTCCACGCAATAGCATAAAATTAAATTCCTACTGTTGGTGCTGCCGGCATTACCCCAATTATTATACGCGTGAAAATGCTTCTTAAATCCATTTTTAAAATCAATTTGATTTGCAAGTAGCATATTTCCTCCCTTCGTTATTTCCAGTACAGCTTTTGTACCTCTCAAACAATACAAATCCTAATTATTTCCACTTTACCAACTTGATTATTATGATTATATCACAGATCTTGGCAATTAAAACATCAAAATATTCTTGGATATATTTGAATAAATTCCTACCTCTTGCTCTAGTATTGTCTAAAAAAATAGATACCTTTCATCAGTTTTGTTATGTGATCATCACTCAAGAAAACTAAATCAAAAAAGTCTTTTGAGCATCAAAACAATGCCCAAAAGACTTTTACATCTGGTTGAACTAAATTTGGTAGCTGCCCGACCGTTTTAAATAGATGAACGGAGACACTACCTGAACTTATCTTTACCTGATTCGCTCTTAATCGAATTGATTATTCAGTAAGGATCATTTTGAAACAAGATCTAATTCAATTCCTTACTCTTAAAAATCCCAACAGAAATCGCCATAGAGATACCAATAACGAGCGCAAGAGCCAATGGTAAGAGATACGGAAGCCATTGGATCAAGTCCTTAAAAGTTTCTTTTGTCAGCGGAAAGCCAAGCTTATTCAAGATAATGGCGCCAAGAGTGGGGATGAAAACGATGCCAAACAAAACCATTCTGCTCTTTTCAACCCCAAGTTTAAAGTTGAAAGGCAGCAAGACTGAGATGATGAATGTGCTGATTCCAAAAATGAGAAAGGATAAGTAAATAGCTTCCTTGATAGGTTGTGACACTGCCAGAGCCTGAAAGAGATAATTAACCAAGAAGGCTGCCAAGGAAAGGAGTAAGCCTAAAACATACTTGGAAAGAACAATTTGAGTTCTTGAAACAGGAAGCGTGGCAGCATATTTGTCCCAGTGAGATTTCTCATCATAGGCCATTGTGGTAACACAAAGAGTAGGCATAATAACCGATAGCAAGGAGCTAAAGATAAAAGAATTGCCGCTGGCGAAAAAGATCACCAAATAAAAGATACCTAAAAAGATAAAAATCTTTAACTGTTGCTTCAAAGCAATAAAATCTTTGTAAATTAAACCAATCATCTTTCAATTCCCTCCTTAACATAGAAAAGCATAATGTCCTCAATACTTGCCTTTTCTATAACCGTTCCTTTGTCAAGACTCCCTTTTACTGTGAAGTCTTGAGCGTTGTCCTCTTGCTTTACTAGAACCTCAGCCCCAAAAGAATTTTTTCGTTTGCCAATGACTATTGAAGGGTCAAGCAGCGCTAGATCCTTTTGTGAACACTTGATCAGCTTATAGCTATCCAATAGTTCATCCTTATAAGAGGAGAAGATGATACTGCCTTTATGGATAAAAGTGATGGAGTCGCAAATTTTTTCAAGATCACTGACAATATGAGATGAAAGGAATACCGAATGCTCTTCGTTCAAAGTAAATTCTTGCAGGATATCCAGAATTTCATCTCTGGCTATGGGATCAAGTCCGCTGGTGGCTTCGTCCAAAATCAGAAGCTTGCTGTCATGAGACAGGGCGACAGCTATGGACAGCTTCATTTTCATACCCTTGGAAAATTCTTTGATGCTACAAATCGTGGGCAAGGAAAAGCGTCGAATGTATTCCTCATATTTATGCCCATCCCAGGTCTTATACAGCGTCTTCATCATGTTACCCACATGACGGGCAGTCAAGGTTTCTGCAAAGCAGCATTCATCCAGTACCACACCGATTTGTTCCTTCATTTTGTCCAGGGCTTTTACGTTATCCTCGCCCATCACGGTAATTTGCCCATCATCCTTTTTAATTAAGTTTAAAATCAAGTTAATCGTGGTGCTTTTCCCGGCACCGTTTTCGCCGATAAAGCCCATAATCTCACCCTGCGGCAGTGTAAAGCTGACATTGTTCAGGGTGAAATTTTTGTACTGCTTCTTCACATTTTTCAATGTTAATGAATCCATAGTTACTCTCCTTTATAAATGGTTGTAAACATCTCAATAAGCTCAGCCAGGGACAGGTTGCAGGAATTTGCTGCCTCACAAATTTTTTGCATATGCTCTTCTATTGTTTTTAGCTGTTCTTCTCGAATAAATTCAAGATTTTTTTCAGCCACAAAGCTACCCTTTCCTGTGATGGAGACAATAAAGCCATCCCGCTCTAAGTCCTCATAGGCTCTTTTTGTGGTTATGACACTGATTCTCAGCTCCTTGGCCAAAATACGCATAGAAGGAAGAGCATCGCCCTCCTTCAGTTCCCCAGAAATAATCAGGCCTTTTATTTGAGAGACGATCTGCTCATAGATGGGAATGGTTCCCGAATTGCTGATAATGATATTGATGCGGAGCACCTCCTAATGGTTAGTGTGTATATTGATTATATACAATATTTTTTTCTTGTCAAGAGGGAATTAAAAAAAGACCTCTGTTTTTCTGAGGCCTTTATAGTGCACGTAGAAAAAAGAGCCATGGATACAGAGTTGTTTGATCTGAATCCATGGCTCTTTTTTATGTAGATTTATTCAAAATAAACAGGCTTACCAGTCTTAGCTGATTCATAAATGGCTTCCAGAATCTGAGAAACCACATAGGCTTGCTCGGGAAGAACCAGGGGATCTGTATCGTTTAAGATGGATTGGATCCAACGTCTGGCTTCGGTGATTTGTGGGGTTTCCTTTACACCTTCATAGAAAGCAACTCCGCCCGCGGACACATCAGGCTTGATCTCAATCAGCTTGCCGAATTCGTCCTTGTTGATGCTGATGCCATCTTTGATTTGAGCACCGGCTTTGGTTCCGCACAGGGCCACGCTGCCTTCGGTTACAGGTTCAATGGTATTTAAAGCCCAGCTGGATTCAAGAATAATGGTAGCGCCATTTTCCATCACGATAAAGCCGAAAGCTGAATCCTCAAGGGTATGCTTTTCAACATCCCAAGGACCCCAAGGATTGCCGCAGTCTGGGTTCGGCAACATTTTATACTTGGTACCTACGACCATCTTTGGCTTATAATTATTCATTAAGTACAGGGTAAGGTCTAAGGAGTGGGTACCGATATCAATCAGTGGGCCGCCGCCTTGTTCTTCTTCGTTTAAAAATACGCCCCAGGTAGGGGTTCCACGTCTACGGATAGCAAAAGCCTTTGCAAAATAAATGTCGCCTAAGTCGCCACGGTTAATGACATTTTTCAGGAAAGTGCTTTCTGGTTTATGTCTGTGTTGATAGCCAATGCTAAGCTTCTTGCCGCTTTTCTTTGCAGCCTCAAGCATGAGCTTTGCATCCGCAGCAGTCTTTGCCATGGGCTTCTCGCACATAACATGCTTACCAGCATTCAGGGCATCAATAGAAATAACAGCATGAGACTTATTGGGGGTACAAACATGAATGACATCAATTGTCTTATCCTCTAATAATTGCTTATAGTCGGTATAGACCTTTGAATCCGCATTGCCGTACTTTTCGTTTGCCAACACCGCTCTTTCTTCAACAATATCACAAAAAGCGACCATTTCAACATCCGGTATAACCTGTAACGAGGGCATATGCTTGCCGTTGGCGATTCCGCCGCAGCCGATAATTCCTACTTTTAATTTCTTGCTCATAGTATCCTCCTATTTCAAAGTGAATTTTTTGTACCTTTGAACAGTAAAATCCTATAACAAATTTCAAAATCATGATATAATGATTTGATTTAAAAATATCAAATATTTGTCCTCACTAGAAAAATCAAAGCAAAAGGGGGTGTACTTGTGGGCGAGTTTTTTATCGAAGAGAAGAAAGCGGAAAATGGAATTGTATATCCTTTTAGCAGCCATATTCAATTACAAGGAGCGGGCAGACTGATGACAGGAGCTCATGTTCATGAATATATTGAAATTTTGTATTGCCTGGCTGGGCAATTTGAAGTATATCTGAACGGAATCAAGCATCTGATGTCTTCTGGCGATATGGTGATAATCAATGCCATGGAGGTACATCATATCTTGGCTCTATCGGAAAGCGGAGGCCGCTACATCGTGGTTAAATTTGAGCCGGAGCTTTTGTACTCCACGCCAAGAACCATTTTTGAAACCAAATATGTACTGCCCTTTACCTTATCATCATCCACCCACAACAAAGTATTCTTAAGAGAAAGCATAGAGCAAACCCAAATTCCGAGCATGATAGAAGAAATCCATCAAGAATTTCGTGACAAGGCCTACGGCTTTGAGCTGTCCATTCAATCAAATATTTGCAAGCTGTTTCTTTGGGTACTACGGAAATGGCATGAGCAAGGCATAGACCTGAACATCGGCTACAACTTTTATCAGGAAAGCATGGACAGGATACAATTGATCTTTGATTATGTATCCAAGCATTACAAAGAAGACCTAAGCGTTAAATCGATGTCAAAGCTTTGCAATATGAGCTATAGCTACTTTTCACGTTTTTTTAAATCCGTCATGAAAAAGAGCTTTACAGAATACTTAAACTACGTCCGTCTATCTGAGGCTGAACGGCTTCTGACCACGACCAACCAGAGCATTACGGACATTGCTATGGAGGTAGGCTTTTCAACCACAAGCTATTTCATTGCACAGTTTAAAGCCTTCAAAAGCACATCACCGAAACAGTTTCGGAAAAAGCTGGTAAAGAATAATTGAGTGGGTCAATTGCTTTGCTTACAATTTATTCTTAACTTGCTTTTCAAGGATATTTATTTAAGTTGAAACTGTTCTATACTTTTTTTGAATTTCAATTTGCTATTGATGTGCCCAAATAAAAGGCGGTGTACACCCTGTTTTAAGGTGTACACCGCCTTTTATCTCTATGCTTTGCTATAACGCATTAGCCAAGTACAGTTAAGAACAAGACTCTATTCGCGTACGGTAATTCCTTGATATATTTTTCTCTTATACAAGTGATAACCTCCGATTGGCAGTAATTTCATATATATAGACTTGCACAAATAAATCACCAAGATAAGCCTACACTTTTATGTACTGCCATCTCTTACTAACGCTTTGTTTAACAGTATTTCGTTTATAACTTTGGATTGATGGAAAGTTTTTGCAACTATATATAGGCAAAAAAAGCACCTCCAAGAGGGAGATGCTTGATGATTCTTGTTTTATTAAGATTATCTGTATAGTTCTTTAGATGTGGTTGTATTGCAAACTAAGGGGTTTGCTCATAACAGGAAGTTCATTTCAATTGCTTTGCAGCATAATATCCGGGAAAATATATCTTATCGCTCTCAATCCAATCATCGGCGGGGCACAAGCTATAATCCATCGCATACCACATTTTAATTGCTTCAGCAGATTTATAATCACTGTGAGTACGAATTTGCTTAAATCCTTCTTTGGTTGCCCAATCCTCGGCACATCGAACAAGGTGACGCCCAATCCCTTGCCTCCTGTAATCCGGGTGAACGCCAAGCACTTCGATGTATGCGTCTTTCAGATGTTCCAAAGGATATGTCAGAGCTCTTGGTGTTACACAAATATAGCCTATCGGGGTATCGTCATCTAAAACTGAAAGCGCAAATGTGTCGTCGCTGATTATAATGCAAGAGTTTAACCATTCTCCATAAAGTGCAACGGTTTTCTCTAAAATCAACGCATCTATTTTTCTATAGTTAATTTGGCTCAAAACTACTCCTCCTGATTTATAGATTGAATTTGAGGTTATATAAATACACCTTGTGGATCAATAAAACAACGATATCAAGAAAAGTCTGATAATCCACAACAAGTATTATTCGTGTACTCTACCATGAACTTCCGAATCGGTCAATATGCTTACATTCATTGTACTCTCATCGTCAACCTGTTGCTTTTCCCAGTTGTCATTTGAGTTACCAAGAACCAAGCAGCTTAGTAGAGCTTACAATCAAAACTGTATCTTCTGCGCATTAGTAAACTCTCGCTCCGATTGACGAAGGTTTTCCTTTGTAGCAATGGCCTCCCGCTTATCGTAGAGCTTTTTACCCTTCGCCAAAGCGATATCTACCTTCACTAAGCTCTTGTCAAAGTAAATCTTGGTGGGTACTACTGTGTAGCCCTTCAAGGATACAGCGCCCAAAAGCTTGTTGATCTGCCACTTGTGCAGTAGAAGACGGCGCTTGCGCAAAGGGTCTTTATTGAAAATATTGCCCTTTTCGTAAGGGCTTATGTGCATGTTTTCGATGAAAGCTTCATTGTTGCTGAAGGTAACATAGCTGTCCTTTAGGCTGCAACGGGCGGCCCGAAGCGATTTTACTTCTGTGCCTACCAGTTCTACACCAGCTTGTATGGTTTCTTCGATGAAATAATCGTGTTGCGCCTTTTTGTTTTGGGCAATTAGTTTTGTTGCATTTTTATCGGGCATAGCCGTTCGCCTCCTTAAGGCTTGTCCACTAAAAAGGTGGATAATTATGTGGATAATGTGGATAACTTTGATCGACAGCATTTTTCCTCTTTTAAAGTAAGGATTGTCTAAAAAGAGTTATCAACATGAAAATGTGGATAATTGGATGAAAAAGGACAATTTATATCAAAAATCGTTAGTCGCAAGCAGTTTTACACCCGTGCCTGCAATGTCTTCGATGACTGTGTCACCAAGCTTTACGCTCTTACTGAGAGTAAAACAGTTGATTCCCTCCATCGCTTTGAATAATAACTCCTTGGGGATGGGCTTTTCGGTTTTGACTGGAACATAAGCGCTTTTACCACCGATGCTGGCAAAAACCGTAGAGGTCAGTACCCTTTTGGGCGCAGTTAGTTCTTCCTGTGCGTAGGCATACCCTTTTTTGCAGGTGTTGCCTGTTATGTTAAGTATTACTCCATCCTCCATTTCTATACTCATGCGGCAACCGATGGGGCATACAATACAGGTCATTTGCTTAGTCATTTTCATCCTCCAATTCTAAGGATAGCCTGCTCTTGCCAACTAAGATTTCCTTGCTCACTTCTAGGCTCTCCATCTCACCGGGCGCTAGATGCTTCTTCTTAACAGATTTTACACTTTCTCCATCCAGGAGTAGGTTCAACTTTTTATTTTTGTATACATCCGTAACCCGGAAGAATAGCTGTATTTTATCTTCCGCCTGCTCTAAGCGTATGACGTGTGGGATAATGTAGCGAATGCTCTTTCCGGCTTTCGTTTGGATGGGTTTCTGTGGTTCCTTCGTGGTGGTAGTTATTGCGTCTTTATGCGTGGTGGTACCTGTTGCAGCTTTGGAGGTCTGCACCTGTTCCTGCTTTATCCGCTCAATAAAGCGGGCTGCTCCCTTTCCCGCCCTTATGCTTTCTAAGGTAACATAGTCCACCAAATCATGAACATGAACGACATTGCCGCAGGCAAAGATACCCGAAACAGTCGTCTCCATGGATTCATTAACGATAGGCCCTCCTGTAACGCTGTCCAGCTCCACACCGGCCTTTTCTGACAACTCATTTTCTGGGATTAAGCCAACAGACAAGAGCAAGGTGTCGCAGGGTATATATTCATAGCTTTCTTGAATGGGCTTCCTGTTTTCGTCTACCTTGGCAATGGTGACTCCCGACACCCTGTCCTTGCCATGGACTTTGATTACCGTATGGCTGAGTCGTAAGGGGATGTTAAAATCCTCCAGGCATTGGACGATATTGCGCTGCAAGCCTCCAGAAAAAGGCAAGAGTTCACAGACCATCTTAACCCTTGCCCCCTCCAGACTCATGCGTCTGGCCATAATCAACCCGATATCCCCAGAGCCCAGAATGACGATTTCCTTTCCAGGCATATACCCTTCAATATTCACAAAGCGCTGTGCCGCCCCGGCGGTAAAAACGCCTGCCGGGCGGGAGCCTGGAATATTGAGCGCGCCGCGACTTCTCTCACGGCAGCCCATGGCCAAAACAATCGCCTTGGCCTTAATCTGTAACACACCGCCTTCTTCGGCACCAGCCGATGCGTCGCCGGGGCGAAAAGCCGTAACAACCCGCTCGTTTGTAATATCCACTACCATTGTATTCAAAAGGATCTCAATATTTTCCTCTTTTAACTTCTGAATAAAGCGATGTGCATATTCCGGCCCGGTCAGCTCCTCTTTGAAATAATGCAGCCCAAAGCCGTTGTGAATGCATTGATTCAAAATGCCGCCTGCAACTTCCGCACGCTCTAGCAAAAGAATATTTTTAACCCCCGCTTCTCGGGCACCCAAAGCCGCTCCCATGGCAGCCGGACCCCCACCGATAATCAGCAAGTCGGTTTCCTTCATTCCCATAGCCTCCCCTTATCCCTTGGTCTTTCTAGTCAGAATATAACTTCCGTCATCGCCCTTCATAACCTCTGTAAAGGGAATCCCTGTTTCCCGACTGATGATTTCCAGCACTCTGGGCATACAAAAGCCTCCCTGACAACGTCCCATACCGGCACGGGTTCGGCGCTTCACACTGTCTATGCTTGGCTTGATGCCCTTGCAGCTACAATCCTGGATGGCTTCGATTATCTGCCCCTCCGAAACGGTTTCGCAACGACAAACAATCTTTCCGTAGGCCGGGTTTTGCTTGATCAACTCGTTCAATTCTTCTACGCTCAAGCGTAAAATATCCTTTGGAGCCCTTGTTTTTTCAATAAAATTAGGATTTATTTCCCGGGAAATATTCTTTTCTGCCAACAGTGCTGTCAGTATTTCTACCGCTTCCTCTGCAATGGCTGGGGCGGCGCTTAAGCCGGGGGATTGTATCCCGGCTAGGTTGATCAGCTGAGGTACGGTTTTGGAGCGTGCAATGATAAAATCGTCATCCTCACCCTGGGCAATGGCTCGAAGTCCTGCAAAGGAGGTGATGATGTTTCGACTTGACAAGGTAGGTATGGCTTTCTTAGCCCCTTTCAGGACAAAGGCAAGACCCTCCTCCGAAGTTTCCGTACACTCTTTGTCATCCATTTCGTTGGCATTGGGGCCAATGAGCAGATTTCCGTCCACGGTGGGCGTGATTAAAATGCCCTTACCCAGCTTGTTCGGAACCTGAAAGAGCGTGTGAGAGATCATGTTTCCTATTTTTTTGTCGCAAAGCATGTATTCACCTTTTCGGGGCTTGATGTGAACGCTCTCATCACCGGCCATCCGAGCGATATCATCTGCAAATACACCAGCAGCATTCACAATATAGTCTACTGCTAAGGGTTCTTTGTTTTCAATGTGAATCAAAAAACCGCTATCGGTCTGATCGATTTTTTCAACCTTGCTGTTGGTTTGTAAAATGACACCGTTTTCGCAAGCCGAACGTGCTGCCTGCTGGGCAAGGGTATAGGGACAAACGATACCGCCAGTCTCTGCCAGTAGGGCACCTTTGACTTCATCTGAAAGGGCTGGTTCCATTGCTTTCACTTGCTCAGCGCTGAGTATAGAAAGCTTAGGCACCTTATTTTTCAAGCCCCGTTCATATAATACCTGGATAAGCTCCAAGTCTTCCTCAGTAAAGGCCAAGACCAGGGAACCATTTCGCTTAAAATGAACGTCCAAGTCCTCACAGAGCTTGTCCATGGCCGCATTGCCAAGCACATTGAATTTTGCTTTATTTGATCCTACAGGGGCGTCGAAGCCAGCGTGAACAATGGCGCTGTTTGCCTTTGAAGTTTCCATGCTGACATCTGAGTGCTTCTCCAGCAGAAACAGTTCAAAACGGTATCGTGATAGCGCCCGTGCCGTTAGGGATCCAACAAGCCCGGCACCGATTACCGCAACACGTATCATGTTTATGCCTCCTTTTTTCATGAACAACCCATACTCACCTTCAACAAACTGTTCAGCGTTGGCGCATGGGCATAAATATGGCAAGTATACAAAATATTAAAAACCTTGTCAATCACGGGGCTTTTTGGCAGCAGGGTTTCGGATATTTTTTTTGGCAAACATGGGTTTTTAGCTTGTACATTTATTTTAAAGCGCTAAATTTGTGCTAAGTTCATAAATATATTCAAGTATTTGTGGTTAAATTCTGTTAATATGACTATTTAAAAAAATGGAATAATATTATAGAATACTGAAAAAATGAAATGAATTTTTCTAAAGCAGAGGCCTTGTTCAAAAAGGCACTATATGGAGGATAAAAATGATATCCAATCAAATCTTACAAACTACAATAGAAGGTTTAAAGAACATTACTCGTCGAGATATAAGTGTCGTAGAAAGAGAAGGTAAGTTTGTTGCAAGCACCGATACAGAAAGCATTGGCCAGCAGCTAGCCGGAGTCGAGAGCATTATTAATTCGCCCGCAGAAAGCCAGCTGATCATGGGCAGCAATTATTTTAAGGTCTTTGATAATGGGGTTGCAGAATATCTTGTAATTATCAAGGGTGAGGATGATGAGGCTTATCGTATTGGTAAGATCACGGCCTTTCAGATTCAAAGCCTCTTGATTGCCTACAAAGAGCGTTACGATAAGGATAATTTTATAAAGAATCTTTTGCTTGATAACCTTTTGTTAGTTGATATCTATAGCCGAGCCAAAAAGCTCAATCTCGAAAACAGCGTTCGGCGTATTGTATTCTTAATCGAAACCGAAATAGACAAGGAAATGAACACCGTCGAGATCGTCCGGAATATGTTCCCCTCAAAAGGCAAAGATTTTGTAACCGTTATTGACGAAAAAAGTATTATATTAGTAAAGGAACTAAAGACCAAGGAAGAAAAGGAAGAAGTCCAGCAAATTGCCGAGGGCGTCATTGACACCTTGAGTACTGAGGCGATGAAAAAGGTTTGCATCGGGATTGGAACAGTGGTCACGGACTTAAAGAATGTTTCCTCTTCCTACAAGGAAGCCAAGATGGCCCTGGAAGTAGGCAAGATTTTTGAGACAGACAAGAACATTGTAAACTATGAGCAACTTGGAATCGGACGACTGATTTATCAACTTCCAACACCCTTATGTAAGATGTATATCAACGAAGTGCTGCATGGAATTACCATCGACCAGTTCGATGAGGAAACGCTTACGACCGTCAATAAGTTTTTTGAAAACCATTTGAATGTATCTGAAACCTCACGGCAGCTTTATATCCACAGAAATACCCTCGTTTATCGTCTTGACAAACTACAAAAGCTTACTGGCCTTGATCTCCGTAAGTTTGAAGATGCTATTATCTTTAAGATTACGCTGATGGTTAGTAACTATATGGCCTATAAAGAAAAATTTATGTATTAAGATAAAGGAGTAAATCGTTGATTGAACTGGATAATGTAACGAAAATTTACGACACCGGTGCAAAGGGCATTCAACACGCCTCCTTAACCATTAAAAAAGGGGAATTTGTATTTGTAGTTGGCTCCAGCGGTTCTGGGAAGTCCACCTTCCTAAAACTGCTGCTGAAAGAAATTGAGCCTTCAGAAGGTACAATTATTGTCAACAACTGTAACTTGGCCGATCTCACCCAAAGACAAATTCCCTATTACCGACGGAAGATAGGGGTTGTCTTTCAGGATTACCGCTTGCTGGCCAATAAAACAGTTTACGATAATGTAGCCTTCGCTCTCCAAATTGTGGAGGCTGGCAGCCGGGAAATCCGGCGTAGTGTGCCTACTGTGCTATCGCTGATGGATTTGCAGCGGAAGGCCCGCTCCTACCCCAACCAGCTTTCTGGCGGTGAGCAGCAGAGAACGGCCCTGGCTCGCGCCATTGTAAACAACCCTCCGCTCCTCTTAGCGGATGAGCCCACCGGAAATCTGGACCCCCTCACTGCATGGGGAATTATGGCCCTGCTAGAGGAAATTAATGAAAGAGGTACCACCGTTGTGATCGCCACCCACGCCAAGGAAATTGTTGACCAAATGAAACGGCGGGTAATTACCCTTCGCAAAGGGATTATTGTGAGCGATGTAGAGAAAGGTAGCTACTTAAATGAAGATTAGAAGCTTCAAGTATTATTTTAAAGAAGCCATTCTAAGCTTGATTCGAAACCGTTTAATGTCCTTGGCCTCCTTTATCACGGTAAGCGCCTGTGTTTTCATTTTAACGGTTTCCTACTGCTTGGCTTCGAATATTGATTATTTTTTGTCCCAAATTGAAAGAACCATTGGCGTTACGGTCATCATTGACAAAACCATGCCCACAGATAAAGTGAACGTTTTATACAATCTTATTACGAATATGGAACATGTAAAATCCGTGAAATATGTTTCTGCAGATGAGGCGCTCAAACAGTTTGGACAAGAATTGGGCGACAGTGCTTCCATCCTAAAGGGTTTTGAAAATGACAACCCCCTTCCCCGTTCGTTTATAATTGACATAGACAATTCCGCTTACCAAGGCGTAATCATAAATGAAATTGAAAAACACGAAGGTGTCGAAAGCGTTCGTCATGCCAAAAAAGAAGCTGAGCTTTTGAGCACCATTAATAACTCCATCCGTATCATCAGTCTTGTGAACTTTTTAGTCCTGGGTTTGATTTCGGTTATTATCATTACCAACACGATTAAATTAACAGTGAACAGCCGTAGGGCTGAAATATCCATTATGAAGTATGTAGGAGCCACCAACTGGTTTATCCGTTGGCCCTTCGTTATTGAAGGAATTTTGATTGGGGCTTTTGGAGCCGTTATTCCGGTCATTTTTTGCTGGCTTGGCTACAGCTCTTTTATTGTCTTCTTGAACGATCGTATCCCCTTTGTTCAGATTGCTAATTTTCGTTCAGATTACGAAATTTTTACTTTCCTTGCGCCTTTGACTCTTTTGCTGGGGGTTTTAATTGGCGTGATTGGTAGTGCTGTTTCGATTCGCAAACATTTGAAGGTTTGACGGGTTGATTTGGTACCAATAGTGTAATTTATGGATCAGTATGAATAAAAAAGGCAGGGATATTTTTGAAAAAGTTTTGTATTGGTATCATTACCTGTTTGTTGCTTACAAACACGATTTTTGCCTCCAGTCTTTCTGATTTGCAAAAGAAGCAAAGTGAAGTGAAGTCCTCTAAAGTAGAAACATCAAAACTTCTTGATCAGACCAAGGCGGAAAAAAGCGCAGCCCTTCAGGCTGTTGACGAGTTCGACCAACAGTTGGCGCAGGCCACTGAAGAATTTGACGTTATCAATCGGGAATTGGATAAGACCAAAGAGCTGTTAGCACAAACGGAAGAAGAATTGAAGATAGCTGAAGAGAAGCGTGAAGCACAGTACAATACCTTAAAAGATCGAATTGAGTATATGTATGTAAATGGAAAGATGGGTTATGTGCAGGCTTTGTTAAACGCCAAAAGTGTTGGGGATTTTTTAAATCGCCTGGAATATGTTAACAAAATTATTCAATATGACTATCAAATGGTAAACAACTATAAAGAGAATGAAGATTTTATTGCGCAAAAGGTGAACGAAACCGAGCAGCATAAGTTAGAGGTTCAAGTGCTTGCCGTAGAGCAGGAAAAGAAGCTACATAGCTTGGAGGAAGTCGTAGACCAGAAAAATTTGCTTGTAGTACAGCTGACTGCCGATGAGAAAAAGTATCAACAGCAGCTCAGCGACTTGGAAAGCTCCGGCAAGGAACTGGAACAGTTAATCAAGAAAAAGCAAGAGGAGGAGGCGGCCAAAGCCAGGGCTAACGCTTCTGCTAATATCGTTTACAGCGGCGGAAAGCTGGCTTGGCCTCTACCTGGAAAATCCATGACCAGCCCCTATGGAAACCGCGTCAATCCCATCAGCCGGAAAAAAGAATTTCACACCGGAATTGACATCGGTGGGCCCACAGGTACGAATGTCATAGCCGCGGCCGACGGAGTTGTTATCTTTGCCGGTACCAAGAGTGGCTACGGGAATGTGCTTGTTGTTGACCATGGAAGCGGTTTAAGCACCATGTATGCACACAACTCCAAGCTCTTGGTAGGTGTTGGAAAATCCGTTAAGCGCGGGGATGCCATTGCCAAGTGCGGAAGCACCGGCTATTCCACAGGTCCCCATCTGCACTTTGAGGTGCGCGTAAACGGGGCAACAACGAATCCCTTGGCCTATTTGAAGTAAAAGGCCTCTGTCAGGTTCAGCTTTTCAGCTTTGATAAGTTGCAACACAAAAGAGCAGATTACTTACTGAACAGAATTGCGGCTTAGCAAACATGTTTTAGAGACTGAGTACAGCATCATGGAAGGGGTGAATGAGATCGGCATTCCTTCCAGCAGCCTATGCCTGCCTTCAGCCCTCGCTATGCATGAAAATCCAAGCGTGCGTCTGCTGGCTATGACTGTCGAGTTTTCGTATGAATATCAAGCTTAAAACCCCACTCTTTGTTTGGAGGTTTCTTTTTGTCTCTGTATAATTTAAAAAGCATTGATCAGAAGTATTTTTATTTTGTTGCTTACTATGCTTTGATCTATATGGCTGTTTCGGCCTATAATGCCTACATAAACGTATATTATTTAAGCCTTGGCTTTTCCGTTTCTGATATTGGCATTCTGCTTGCGATCGGACCGATTATCTCCATTGCAACCCAGCCTATTTGGGGGTTTATCAGTGATAAAACCGGCATGGCCAGGGTTCTTTTTATTACGATTTTCGGTTCGGCTATCTTATCTTTGCTTTTTCCTTTGAGGGTTTCTTTTCTGTATATTTGCTTGATTTCTGCCCTTTATACCTGTCTTTATTCTCCTGTTGTTCCCATCAGTGATACCTGCGCCATTCATTATGTCAATCAAAAAGGCTATAAATTTTCTTTGATTCGCATGAGCGGTACCATTGGTTACTCCATTGTGGTAATCATTATCGGCCGCCTGGTCAAAGAGAGAATTTCGGATATATTTCTTTACAACACCCTTATGCTGGTAGCACTAGGTCTTGTTTCTTTAACCCTGCCAAAACCAAAAAACAAACTTGGAGCTAAGACTAGGGGCCAAATAAAAGAACTTTTTGCCAATAAAGCCATCCTTCTTCTGTTCATTCATTCCTTTGTATTTTCCTTAACGATTTACATGTACAATTCCTTCATTGGCATTTATATCAAGGAGTTTTCCGACAGTAATTCCATCATTGGCATCTCCTTGAGTGTCTGCGCCTTAAGCGAGATTCCTATCCTGCTTACAGTCGATCGTTTTATCCGAAAGCACGATCCCATGAAAATTCTTCTCCTTTCAGGCTTTGTTCTTGGGCTACGCTTTTTGTTGCTGGCCTTGGCCCCTAATTTGGGCATGGTCTTTTTGTCACAAATTATGGGCGGATCTATGTTTATTTTGAATTATTACTGTTCCATTTTAATCATGGATCGCTACACCCCAGACGGTCTGAAGGCCACCGGTCAGAACCTGATTGCTGTGGTAAAGACCGGTATTGCCGGTGTTCTGGGAGCGGCCTGTGGAGGCTACATTGCCAAGCTTACCAGCCTGCGAACCCTGTTTTGCCTGTCGGCGTTGGTCTTGAGCCTGGTTACAGCCTTGGTCTTTTTGTGTTACTTGAAGTTTTCCAGTCCGGCAAAGCCAATCAAAAAATAGTTTGAGTCCTATGGAGGATTAAATGAGATTTATTAATGAGCTGCACGATAATGATCGTATCATTGAACATTTTCTATGCAAGAGAAAACAGACCATGAAGTCGAAAACCGGCAAGAATTATCTTTCCTTAAAGCTACAGGACAAGACCGGTATCATTGACGCTAAGGTTTGGGAGATTAACAACAATATTCAGAGCTTTGAGGAAAACGACTTTATTAAGATTGATGGCACTGTACTGCTATATCAAAGTGAGCTTCAAATCAAAATTCAAAAGATTCGCAAGAGCCAAGAGGGCGAATACGACCCCGACAACTACATTCCGACCACCAACAAGGATGTAAGCCAGTTATATGCAAAGTTACTGGACTATATAGACACGATAAGCAACAAGTATATAAAGAAGCTTTTGCAGGCAATACTAGTGAATAACACAGAGATTGTTGAAAGCTTTAAAAAGCACTCTGCGGCCAAGAACCTACATCACAGCTACATGGGCGGCTTAATTGAGCACACTGTTTCGGTTGTCGGCATTTGTGAATTTTTCAGCAGCCACTTCCCCAATGTCAACAGAGATATTCTCATCGCCACGGCTATGCTTCACGACCTGGGAAAAATATACGAGCTTTCCCCCTTTCCACAAAACGACTACACCGATGAGGGACAGTTGATAGGCCACATTGTGATCACGACCGATTTGATTGCCAACGAGGCCAAGAAGATTGATGGCTTTCCAACTGAGCTTTTAAATTTACTCAGGCATAGTATCCTTGCGCATCATGGGGAATATGAGTACGGTTCTCCAAAGCGGCCTAAGACCATTGAGGCCTTGCTGCTACATGTGGCAGACGATACGGATGCAAAGTTTTTGATGTACAACGAGATGATAGAAGAGGACAACACCTCTGGCCCTTGGGTAGGCTACAATAAAATCTTAAATCGATATATTAGGAAGAGCAGCTATAATGAGTAAAAAATTTCACAATAGATCCAATGAGATTTCCGCCAGCGAAATCAACCGTTTTTTATATTGCAAGAAGCAATGGTATTTAGAGCGACTGTATGGACATCAGACCATCAAGAGGCTTCATGACAAGGCTCTGCAAGAAGGGACACTTACAAACAAGCCCCTTCCCATGCCCAAGAGGAAAAAAACGGACAGCAGCAAAAGTCATTTTGTACGCGGGCAGCAGTTTCATAAGGAGTATTTGCGTATATTACAATCAAAAAGAGCGCTGGTTTCAGCGCTCTTTCTTTTACTGATTTTGCTGATCATTTTGGGGGGATTTATCTTTTTTTGGCCCCTCATCTATGAGAATTGGGGTGAACTGTGGAAGGGTATATCATCGCGTTTTTAATTTGCTTTCTGGTTCTGACTGCACTAAGGCTATCCCACCGGGACATCAAGAAGTTTAGCAAGAGCAGTCTGATGATCGGCTACAGCATTTTTTACTCCGACAGCAAGAACGGGAAGGGGAAGTATCGCAGCGGCTTATTAAAATCAAAGACCTACGAGATCAGCGGCAAGCCGGACATCATATACCGGCGAGGGAACCGGCTCATTGTAGCGGAGCTAAAAAGTGGCAAGATCGGTTTACTGGCCTATCCGAAGGCAGGGGACTTGATGCAACTGGCCGCTTATTTTTTAATTGCAGAGGAAGAATTTCATCTTCGGGTTTCACATGGACTATTAATTTACAGCGACTACAGCTTCAAGGTAAGGAACACCATCCGTTTACGCCGGAAGCTACTCTTGATTCTGGACGACATGCGAAGTCTCTTACGTTCAGGAAGGGAGCCCAAGCCTCTAACAACCCCCGCCCGCTGCCGCTACTGCACCTGCCGGGGGGGAGTTTGTAGGTAGGAAAGACCATACCCCCCTTCCACTCCCTTTCAAAAAAGCCGGACATGGGTTGAGGAATGTTTAACGAAGCGACCAATCCTTTCAAGGAATTGCCAAAAAATCTATTGAAGGGACGATTTTATGCGAAGCATTTTAGAAGAATTTGCCTATCGTAACATCTCACCATAAAATCAGTACTTCAAACGTAATTTGGCATACGGGCAAGCCATGAGCGCTGTTTCCAGCAACGAGGAAAAACTACTCCGTATATTGGACGGGGAAGAAAAAATCCTATTTTAAGTGCGACTATTCGGATTTCTTTGTTGGACTTGAGGAAACTTTATTAAAGAGATTGGACGAATAACGCCAAATATTTTCATCCTTTACAAAGCACTTTAAGTATATTATAATATGAAAAATAAAAATGTATTTTTCAAGACTTAAACGTATCTTTTTGACTCCAGACCCTGCTTTTTGATATAAACACAGAAGCCATGGCTAATGGCGCTCGTTTGGATTTTCATGCATAGTGGCGGGTGAAGACAGCTATGGGTTGTTGAAAAGGGAAGGGGACTTGGGGAAGGGTTTTAAACTTAAAATGTGATTAGGAGGTTTTTAAATGGCAGAGAATCATTCAGCGTTAAAGGTTCTGCTGGTCTCGTCTGAAGTTTCACCCTTTGCCAAAAGCGGCGGCCTTGGTGATGTAATCGGATCCTTGCCTAGGGCCTTGCGTGTGAAGGGCGTTGATGCTAGAGTCGTTTTTCCGAAATACAAGAATATTAAGCAGGCCTTCAATCAGACTGCTAAATATATAGATTCCTTTTATGTCTCCCTTGGTTGGCGGAACCAAAGCGCTTCTGTTTATACCTTTGATTATGACTTCCCTGTGTACGGCATTGAAAATGAATATTATTTTAATCGTGACAGCTTTTATGGCTATGGGGACGATTTTGAGCGCTTTGCTTTTTTCAGTAAGGCTGCGATCGAATTTTTGGGCACCATTGACGATTTTAAACCTGACGTGATTCATTTTAACGATTGGCAAACAGGTCCAGCCTGTATTTATTTGAAGGATTATTATAGCCGTTACACCTTTTATTCCAAGATGAAAAGCCTCTTTACTATACATAACATTCAATATCAAGGTATCTTCGGGCGAGAGGTTTTGGGAACCATTGACTTGAACGATGGCTATTGCACGAACGATAAGATGGAGTTTCACAACAACATCAGCTTTATGAAAGCTGGCCTGACTTATGCTGATTGTATCAGTACGGTCAGTGAAACCTATGCAAGGGAGATTCAGGGCCCTGGCTTTGGTTACGGCCTGGACGGCCTGCTTCGGGCAAGAAGTAATAGCCTCTATGGTATTGTAAATGGCATTGACTACGAGAAATATGATCCGGAAACAGACCCTTATATATTTAGAAATTATAATTATTCAAGGATACATTTGAAGGACGCCAATAAAAAGGCTCTGCAAGAGCTTTTAAAGCTCCCTAAAAAAAATGTGCCTGTTGTGGGGATTATTTCTAGGCTGGCAGACCAGAAGGGCTTTGATGTCATTGCCGTAGCCTTAGAGGAGCTGCTGAGCCTGGATGTACAGATCGTGATCCTTGGCACCGGTGAAGGGCGCTATGAGCATTTGTTCAAAAATGCGGCCTGGCGGCACCCGGATAAAATGAGCGCGAACATCACCTTTAATGAAGACCTTGCTCAAAAAATTTATGCTGGTTCCGACTTTTTCTTGATGCCCTCTCTCTTTGAACCCTGTGGTCTAGGTCAACTTTTTGCCATGCGCTATGGCACCATCCCCATCGTCCGCGAAACTGGCGGTCTGTCTGATACGGTGAAGCACTACAACGAAGACACTAAAGAAGGTAACGGCTTTGTTTTCAGAGACTATGACGCAAAAGGTATGATGTGGGCCTTCCGAGAAGCCCTGCGCCTTTACGGTCAAAAGAGTGATTGGTTCCAAATTGTCGAAAATGCTATGTCATCGGATTTTTCCTGGGAAAAGTCCGCTGAAAAGTATATTGATCTTTATACCAAAATGGCTAGGTCTTAGCTATACGTATGAACAGGCACTGATTTCACAAAGCGATCCGACGAAAGCATCGGTGTCCCTTCTGGTGCTTGGGCGTGAATAACCTTGTTGCTTGGAACGCACTGTGTGTTGCTTTTGAGAGAAGCAGTATTTTAAGGATACAACCCTCATATACTTTAACAAGTGTTAAAGTATTTGGGGGTTTGTTAATGAAGGATAGAAAAATAATTTTTAAGATTGCAGGCGTGTATACTTCCGTGATTTTGGGCGCTGGCTTTGCTTCTGGCATTGAGTTGCTCAGTTTTTTTGTCAAGTTCGGAAACAGGGGGTTTTATGGTCTCCTCTTGTCCGGTCTGATCTTCTGCTTGGTGGGTTGGGCGGTCTTGGAGCTTTCCTTTCAATATCAAATTTCCGACCATGGTAGCTTTCTGCATTTTGTTTCAGGACGCTTTGGGAAAATCATGGAGTTCGTTGTGATCCTTTTCATCGGCATTTTGTTTGCCACCATGATGGCGGCCTTTGGTGTGACCTGTAAACAAACCCTGGGCCTTCAATACTCTGCCGGGGTTCTTATTTTTGGTTGCCTTTGCTTTGTTGTTTTTTTGTTTGATCTGAAGGGCATCGTCCTCATTAATTCCTTTTTGGCTCCTGTGATGGTCGTGGGGGGCATCCTCATTGGACTGTACACCTTCTTTACAAATAAGCAAGCTGTATTTAATGATTATTCAAGCGGCAGAGGTTGGGTATTCTCTGCCCTTCTTTATTCTTCCTACAATATTGTTACGGCGGTTTCTGTCCTGGTGGCCATGAGTCCTATGATCAAAAATAAAAAGACGGCCTTCTGGGGCAGTGTTCTGGGTGGCTCTTGTATGACCCTTTTGGGGCTCTCTTTGGCGCTTCCGCTCTTTGCTAATTATTTCTCTATTGCAAACGAGGAGCTCCCTATCCTTGTTATTCTAAGCGATTATAAAAAAATCATCACCAATTTTTATGTCTTCATCCTCATAGCCGCTGTTTTTACAACTGCTTTGGCAAATGGCTTTGCTCTTTTTTTATGGCTACATCATAAATTTAAAACCAATCTGCTCTTTACAAAGTTTCTCGTGTGCATTTGCGGCATGGTGGTGGCGCATATCGGGTTTTCGAACTTTGTTGGCATTTTTTATCCCTTGTTTGGATATTTTGGCTTTGTGGAAATTGGAATCATACTTTTTGCTTGGTTACGCTTAAGAGGAAAATCTTAATGATTGGAGGTACAAATGAAGAGGCATATAACCTTTCTGCTCGTTGTATTAATTTTATC
Source organism: uncultured Defluviitaleaceae bacterium (assembly GCA_964611385.1). Taxonomy (GTDB): domain Bacteria; phylum Bacillota; class Clostridia; order Lachnospirales; family CAYPQA01; genus CAZSXS01. The sequence continues at coordinate 3,723 of CAZSXS010000010.1, read as the reverse complement.
TTTTGTTGGGTATATTTATCTTAATAATAATCCTTTTGGCGAATCCAATAATCAGACCAATCGTACAGTTTTTGCCGAGTCAGATGTTTCCTTTCAATATGCGCTGGACAGTAAGACCTCCTTTTATTATAGTAACCGGCATTTTTACTCCTGCACCAAGGATGGAATCAAATATTATAATTCTAGAGGCGAAGAACGTTGGAACCACCCCTTTACCATGAATGCCCCCGTTTTGCAGGGGGCAGGAGATCTGGTTGGGGTCACAGAGGAACGGGGCCTCGGGGCTTTTGTGTTTAACAGTTCTGGGGTTATTTTTTCCAAACAGTTCGACGGCCCAGTGCTGGGCTTTACGATCAGCAAGTCTGGTCTCTTTGCAATCATTATCCAGAAGGAAAATACCTATGAAATTCAAGTCTATAACCAAGCAAATACCAAGGTGCCCATTTGGAGCGGTTTTTATGAAGATGAAAACGTTTTCCCTATCAGTGTAGATATTTCCATTGATGGTCGGATTCTAGTCGTGAGTCTCTTGGATGTAAATGAGTTAGTTCCTAAATCTAAGCTTATTTTTTACTATCTAGGCAACGAAGGCCGCGCCCATAACGATACCATGTTTGCTTCCAAGGAGCCTGGTTATGTAGTTTACCAATTGAAGTTTATGGAGAATAATAATCTGCTCTCTCTTTCTACCGATGAGCTTGTCTGCTATTCAGTTTCCAACTCTGAGCCTAGTGTCAAGTGGTCGTATGAATTAAAAAACAAAATTGATCGAGTGACGTACATAGAATCAAAGGCGATTGCCTTGGGCATAGGGGAAAGTCTAGTGAATAAAACCGGTGAAGAGCCTGGTGTGTTGGTGTATGGTCTTAACGGCGAACGCATGGCGTACTTCAAGAGCAAGCGTCCTATCACGTACTTAAGCGCAGGGCGGGATGGTTTTATTGCTGGGACAGGCCGTAGCTATTATGCTTTCAATCAGCGAGGAGGAAGCCTCTGGAGCTACGTAGCCACATCCGACATTCGGCAAATCCTATTTACCGACAGCTCCAGCAATATCCTCATAGTTACAAGCGGCAAGGCTTTTGTAGCCAAGAAGGCTAAGCAAAGCAAAGAGGACCTCTCCACCTTGAACGCAGACGATGAGGCTGCAGCTTGGGAAGAAGAGCAAGAATCAAGTAAGGTGAATGAGATGAAAAGCGTAGGGGAGGATATTGAAAGCAGAGGAGAAAATGCAGAAGGTTCGGAAGCAGCTACTGATGCTTTGGAGGATAATGAGGACAGTGTGGAGAATGGAGCGGATGGCAATAATGCGAGCACTGGGACTTCCGAGAATTAGACTGGAGACTATAAATTTGAACAAAGGGGAATTTGAATGAACATTGTTGATTTAATTATACTAATTATCTTAGCTGCCTGTGCCCTTGGTGGATACACCAAGGGTCTGATTCGTTCTGTTTTTTCCCTTTGCTCTTTCATTGCAGCCATTATCCTAACCAATCTATTTTATCCGACTGTCAGTTTGGTCTTGAAAGGGACCGCTTTATACGACAGCATTAAGTCTGGCATCTTTAATGCCATCAACCTTGAAGAAGTGATACAGAAAGGGGAGGCTGGCGTACAGGAAAGCCTTAGCAAAGCCTTTAACCTACCGGCTTGGTTGGCAGAAGGGTATGTGCAAAGCAATAGTGTCTCCGGCAGTCTGAACTTGGCTGGGCTTCAAGATAATGTTGCAAGTTACCTGGCGCAAATCGTGATCAATTTAATTGCCATCATCATAGTTTTTGTTCTGGTCAATCTTCTGCTGAAAATCCTGGGAAATTCTCTCGATCTGATTTCAAGGCTACCTGGAATTAATTTTTTAAACAAAAGTGGCGGTCTGGTCATAGGCTTTCTTTTGGGGATTTTTACTGTGTGGCTTTTGCTTACAATCTCCACTCTCTTTATTGCAAACCCAAATTATTCCGATTTTATGAAGCTCTTGGAAGACTCCTATTTGGTGCAGTTTTTTTACAATACAAATATTTTTATGAGTATGGTTTTTAAGGAAATAAAGTAAAAGGCTCTTTTAAATTTACGTGGCATTTTAATCCCATCCCAACATCCGGCTTTTTTGAAAGAAGGAGGAAGGGGTTGTGGTTTTATAAAAGCCCACAATATTTTGAATTATTACTGGAGGTACATTTATGAAAAGATCAATGTTAGTAGGTTCTTTGGCTATGGTTTTAGTTTTAGCTTTTTCGGGTTGTACGAAAAAGCCGGTTGCTTCGTCTCCCTCACCGTCGCCATCGCCTACAATGAGCGCAAGTCCATCACCCTTAGCAAGTCCGTCTGCCAGTCCATCAGCAAGTCCGTCCGAAAGTGTTGAACCATCCGCTTCCCCTTCTGCTGATGCTACTGAGTTCGATATGGAAGGATCGGCCAAGGTCTTTTTTGAAACCTTGTTGAAGGAGGACTATGAAGGTTGCGAAAAACTGTTCGATGAAACGATGCTCAATGCCCTTCCGGCTGCAAAGCTGAAAGAAGCTTGGGTTTCTGTAAGCAAGGATGTTGGTGCTTTTGTTGAAGTCGAGAACATCCAAAAGGACGAGGCTAAAAGGATCGTTGTTCTCGACGGTAAGTTCGAGAAGAACGGAATTAAGGCAACCGTTACCTTTGATCCAAGCGGAAAAATTGCAGGGCTTTGGTTTAATTATTATGTGCCTGGTACTCAAACTGCTCAAAGCGCAGAGCAGCAAAGCCTTCCTGCTGGTCTAGAGGAAAAATCCATTACCGTAGGACAGGGAACAGACTGGCCTTTGGCGGGTAAGATCACAAGCAAAAAGGATCAAAAGTCCGACAAAGCAGTGGTATTGGTGCATGGCTCTGGTACTCATGATATGGATGAAACGGTTTTCGGCAATAAACCCTTTAGGGATATTGCAGAGGGCTTGGCTTTGAAGGGCATTGATGTTTTGCGTTATGATAAGAGGGGCTTTTCAGCTGAAAATCAGCAAAAGGTTAGCTCAACAGACATGAGTAAATTTACTGTCTATGAGGAGACCATTGAGGACGCCATCAATGCTGCAAAGCTCCTAAAAGAAGAAGGCTACAAAGAAATCTACTTGGCCGGTCATAGTCAAGGCGGTATGCTTGCTCTTGAAATTCAAAAGGAAAGCAACTTGTTCAAGGGTTTGATCCTTTTGGCTGGAAGTCCCCGCAGTATTACCGATATTATTCTTGATCAAAACGATGCTTCCATCCAGGCTTTTACGGACAAGAAGCAAATTGAAGAGGCTAATGCCTTTATCGAAGCCGAGAAGAAGAAGCTGGACGAACTAGATAGCTACAGCGAGGAAGAACTTTTGAAAATGACTGTCTTAGGGCTGCCTGCCTACTATGTGAAGCATTTTAATTCAATTGATACAAGAGCCTTGGCGAAAGACTCAGATTTGCCGGTGCTGGTGCTTCAAGGTGATAAGGATTTCCAAGTTTATTATGATAAGGACTTTGAAGAGTGGAAGGATGCTTTTAAGGGGAAAGAAGCGGAGTTTATTTTATATCCTGGCTTGAACCATCTGTTTATGCAGTCTTCGGCTAAGGAGGGCTACGGGGATATCTATGAATATCAAACTCCTGGTAAAGTCGATCAAAAAGTGATTGATGATGTGGCTGCGTTTATTCAAAAAAAGTAATGATATAGTATTTTAACCTGAGTTGCCAAGAAGTCCCCAACCTCTAAGGTAG